>JBBPXW010000001.1:0-12227 GCA_038200525.1 Solirubrobacterales bacterium
CGACGGCACTACGGAGATGCCGGCGGCGTCTGCGGCTGCGGCGGTGCGCCACCGGCACCCGGCGGAACCTGCTGCGGTGCGCCACCGGCACCCGGCGGACCCTGCTGCGGTGCGCCACCGGCACCCGGCGGAACCTGCTGCGGTGCGCCGCCGGCACCCGGCGGACCCTGCTGCGGTGCGCCACCCGCGCCCGCCGGAGGCGCCTGCTGCTGCTGCTGCTGCGTGGTGTCGGTGGCGTCCTTGGGAGCGTTCTTGCACTCCGCGATGCGGAAGTCCTTGGCGCAGTTGGTCTTCTTCTTGTACTTCTTTCGGAAGTCCTTGACGAAGGAGTTGAGCGCCTTCTGCTGCTTCTGCGACTTGAGCAGGTTGCGGATGGTGTCGGCGGCCTGGGCCTCGGACTGCTGCGAGGCCTTCGTGATCTTCGTGACCTCGAAGACGTAGTAGCCGAACTGGGTCTTGACCGGGCCCTTGAGCTTGCCCTTCTTCGCGGCGAATACCGCCTTGTCGAGCGCCGGGTCCTGCTTGCCCTTGACCAACGCCGGCAGCTTCCCGCCTTGCGCCTTGGACGCCTGGTCGATCGACAGCCGCTTGGACACGACCTTGAAGCTCTTGCCACCGGCCAGCAGGGTCTTGGCCAGATCGGCCTTGGCCTTGGTCTTCGTGAGCACCACGTTCAGGTCACGCTGCTCGGGCTGGGCAAAACGGGACTTGTTCTTGGCGTAATAGGCCGAGATCTCCGAGTCGCTGATCTTCGTCTTGCCGGCCGTGACCTTCTTCGTGAGCTTGGTCTGCAGCTGATCGAGCTTGAGACGGAACAGGATGTCGTCCTCGTTCATGCCGGAGGTGGCCAGGAACTTCTTGTAGTCGGCCTCCTTGGGAAACGCCTTCTGCTTCTCTCTCGCAAACGCCTGCTTGACCTCGGCGTCCGAGACCTTCACGTCACGCGCCTCGGCCTCCTGCTGCACCCACTGGGCCTGGACGAGAAACTGCATGACCTCGCCCTTGAGCTGGTCGTACTGGGTCTTGCACTGCTTCTTCAGCGTTGCAGCGGACTGCTTGCCACCGCCGGCTCCCGCCTGCTTCTTGAGTGCGGCGACACACTTGGTGTAGTCCGGCGGGTCGGGCACCACGCCGGCGCCGCCCTGCTGCTGGCCCGATGCCGCGTTCTTGAGCCAGCGGTCGAAGTCCTTCTTGGTGATGGTGGAGTCCCCGACCTTGGCGACGCTGTTCGACGGGACGCCGTTGCCGCAGCCGATGGCAACGGCGGCGCAGGTCCCGGCCAGCGCGACGGTCACAAGTGGGCGTGAAAGCGTGAATCGAGGCAAGGTCATATCCCGGTGTCTAGGGCGAAATTCTCAAGCGCGCCTGAAGATCAGCAGTGATGCGGTCTGGCCTGCTTCGGCGCGGCAGCGGCGCATGGTAGCGAACGGCCCGCAGGCGGCCGTCAGTCCTCAAGGTCTGGGGTCGTGGCCGCCTCCAGGATCGCCTCGGCGGCACGCACGACGGCGGGAAAGCGCTCCGCGGGGTCCTCGGGCACGCGCACGCGCACCGTGCTGCGGCCCGACTCGTAGACCGCCTCCGGGATCTGCGCGCGCAGCACCTTGACGCGGCGCGAGTCGAGCTCGATCGGGGCGACCGACAGCCGCCCGCCGCCGAAGTCCACGGTGCGCGCGCCGGCGCGACCGAGCTTGATCCGGGCGTCCTGGACGCGGATCAGGTTGTCGAGGGGCTCGGGCACGGGACCGAAGCGGTCCTCCAGCTCCTCGCGCAGCAGGATGAGGTCGGCGATCTCGCGGGCACCCGCCACCCGCCGGTGGATCTCGATCTTGGCCGCCTCGTAGGGCACGTAGTCGCCCGGCACGTAGGCGTCGACGGGGACGTCGAGCCGGACCGGCTCGGGCGCCTCCTCGGAGGAGTCCGCGGCGAGCGCGTTGACCGCCTCGTCGAGCATCGACACGTACAGCTCGAAGCCGACCGCTGCCACGTGGCCGGACTGCTCGTCGCCGAGCAGGTTGCCCGCGCCACGGATCTCGAGATCGCGCATCGCGATCTTGAACCCCGAGCCGAGCTCGGTGTAGTCGGAAAGCGTGGAGAGCCGCGCCGAGGCGTCCTGGGTGAGTGCCGCCATCGACGGGTAGAGCAGGTAGGCGTATGCGCGCTCCTTGGACCGGCCCACGCGTCCCCTGATCTGGTAGAGCTGGGACAGGCCGAGCTCGTCGGCGCGCTCCACGATCAGCGTATTCGCAGAGGAGATGTCGAGGCCCGACTCGATGATCGTCGTGCACACGAGCACGTCGGCCTCACCGCGCAGGAAGGTGAGCATCACCTGCTCGAGCTGCTTCTCCTCCATCTGGCCGTGGGCCACGATCACGCGGGCGTCGGGCACCATCCCGCGCACGCGCTCGGCGGTCTCCTCGATCGACTCGACACGGTTGTGCAGGAAGTAGGCCTGGCCGCCGCGGTCCATCTCGCGCTGGATCGCCGTGCGCACGAGCTCCTCGTCGTAGTCGCCGACGTAGGTGCGCACTGGACGGCGGCCCTCCGGCGGTGTCTCGATCACCGAGATGTCGCGCAGGCCCGCCAGGGACATCTGCAACGTGCGTGGAATCGGGGTGGCCGAGAGGGAGATCACGTCCACGCGCAGACGCAGCTGGCGCAGCAGCTCCTTCTGCTTGACGCCGAAGCGCTGCTCCTCGTCCACTATCAGCAGGCCGAGGTCCTTGGGCCGCACGTCGCGCGACAGCAGCCGGTGGGTGCCCACGAGCACATCGACCTTGCCCTCCTCGTAGTCCTTGAGCACCGCCCGCGTCTGGGCCGCGCTCTGAAAGCGTGAGGCCACCTCGATCCGGAGCGGGTAGTCGCGCAATCGCTCGGCGAACGTGCCGAAGTGCTGCTGGGCGAGCACCGTCGTCGGCACGAGGAACAGCACCTGCTTGGAGTCCGCGGCGGCCTTGAATGCAGCCCGCAGCGCGACCTCGGTCTTGCCGTAGCCCACATCCCCGCAGATGAGCCGGTCCATGGGCCGCGCCTCCTCCATGTCGGCCCGCACGGCCTCGATCGCATCCATCTGGTCAGGCGTCTCGCGGTAGGGAAACGCCGCCTCGAACTCCATCTGCCACTCGCCGTCGACCGGGAACGCGTACCCGGCACGCCGCTTTCGCTCGGCGTAGAGGTTGATCAGCTCACCCGCGAGCGCCTCGGCGGCGCGGCGAGCGCGCAGCTTCTGCTGCTCCCACTGCTTGCCGCCCAGCTTGGACAGCTGCGGATCCGCGGCGTCGGCGCCCAGATAGCGGCTGATCTTGTGAAGCTGGTCCGAGGGCACGAACACGCGGTCACCGTCGCGGAACTCCAGCTCGATGTAGTCGCGCGTGATGCCGCCGACGGTCTTTGTCTCGAACTTCGTGAAGCGACCGACCCCGTGGTCTTCGTGCACCACGACGCCGCCCGCACGCAGGTCGCTGAAGCTGGCCATCGCCCCGGCTCCGGTGCTCGGGCGCGCCCGGTCCTCGGCCCGGCGGCGGCGCAGCAGCCGGTGCTCGGGAATGATCGCCACCTTCAGCTGAGGCGACACGAAGCCGTCGCGAAGGCTGGCCGTGGCGAACGAGAGCCCGGGCTCGTGCGGCGCCTCACCGCCGTTGAGGAACGCCGCCTGGATCCGGTCGAGGTTGTACGCGGCGCGCTCGCCCTCGCCGCGGCGTGCCCACGCCACGATGGCCCGGTAGCCCGAGCGCACGAGCTTCTCGAGCTCCGGCTCGGCGGCGCGCAGCGAGCGGGCCGCGGTATCGGCGGCCTGGGCGCGGAACACGTGTGGCTGGTCGCCGGCGATGCTCGACAGCCGGATCGACGCGCGCCTCGTCAGGTCCGCCTCCAGGCGGGCGGGATCGACGTAGAGATGGTGGGCGTCCTGCACGTGGAAGCTGGCGGTCACGTCATCCCAGTAGTCGCGGAGCGTCGGCGCGAGCTCCTCCTCGGCCGCCACGGCCACGAGGCCCGACTCCGGCAGGAGGGCGAGCACCTCACCGAAGCGATCCACCGGCAGCACCTCGGCCACGCCCGGGCGCTCGGACTCCTCGCTGGCGGCCGCGATCTCGGCCAGCTCGCGGTGCTCGGGCGCGAGCTCGGCCGCCGGCTCGATGCTCACATCGTCCACCTCCTCCAGCGAGCGCTGGGTGAAGGTGGAGAAGAACGTGAGTCGCTCGACCTCGACATCGAAGAGCTCGCACCGCACGGCCCTCTCCTCGGTGGCGGGATAGACGTCGAGGATGTCGCCGCGAATGGCGAACTGGCCGCGATCCTCGACCTGGTCGACGCGCAGGTAGCCGCACCCCACGAGCTGCGAGGCCGTCTCGTCCAGATCGAGCAGCTCCCCCTTCGCGATGTGGAACCCATGCGGCCGCATCTCGGGATCGGCAACCTTCTCCGCGAGCGCGACCGCGCCGGCCACCACCACCGCCGCGCCGTGTGCGGGATCGGCCTCGGCGCGCAAGGCATCGAGGGCCGCGATGCGCAGACCCACGAGGTGTGGCGGTGGGACCAGATGGGACTCGTACTGAACCCCGCGGGCCGGGTACAGGTACACCGGACGCGGCGCCAGGAACTGCTTGAGATCGGCCGCCAGATCGCGCGCCTGGCGGTCGTCGCCGGCCACGATCAGCACGGGCCGGGCAGGGTCTGCATCGGCCAGGGCGGCGAGCAGATACGGCCGGAGGCTCGACGATACGAACGCGCGCTGGGGCTCGCTGCGTGCGGCCTCGCTCAGCGCGTCGAGCGCTGGGTCCTCCTGGGCATATGTGAGCAGTTGGCGAAGCGACACGGGCACGCGGAGCGACCGCCCGGCGGTGCCGCGCGGCCCTCTCCCGGCGAGTCTAGGGATGGGTGCCGTGCGAGCCGGGATCGCCCCGGTTAGGGTCCTCATCGTGAGCCCTCAGGTGCCTGCGACCGACCTCGCCCCGGCAATCGCCGAGGCCCTCGAGCGGGGCAACTTCAACACCGGCGGGCTGATGGTGGCCCTCGGCGGCGCGGTGGACACCTCCGTCGGGGTGGCCCTGCAGTCGCGGCGGCTCGGCCACGACGCGCAGGCACACCTCACGCGTCTGTTCCTGTTCGGAGAGGCCGTGCCGGCCACGGAGGTCGCCGCCGCCGTGAGCCCGGCCACCCTCGACGGACTCGACGGGGAAGGCTGGATCCGGCGCGACGGGGACGCGGTCCGGGCGCTCGTTCGGATCACCCCGTTCGAGGGGGTCCTGGTCGCCCACGACCCGTTCGGCTGGGAGAAGTCCGGCGACGACGTGGTGCCCGGGCTCAGCTCCGCGGCCGAGACGCTGGCGTCGCTGACGCCGAGGCGAGAGGTGCAGTCGGCGCTCGACGTCGGAACGGGCTCGGGGCTGCACGCGCTTCTCGCGGCGCGACATGCCACCCGGGTGGTGGCCACCGACCTGAGCGAGCGCGCGCTGGCCTACGCTCGCCTGAGCGCGGCGCTCAGCGGCATCACCAACATCGAGTTTCGCCGCGGCAGCTTCTTCGAGCCCGTCGCGGACGAGCAGTTCGACCTGATCACCTGCAACCCGCCGTTCGTGATCTCGCCCGAGTCGGGCCTGGTCTACCGAGACGGCCACGCTGGCCGCGACGACGTGTCGCGCGAGGCCGTCATGGGCGCGGCCGCGCACCTGGCCCCCGGCGGTCTGGCCCAGCTGCTCATCAACTGGATCGAGCAGCCGTTCGACCAGTGGGCGGCACCGGTGCAGCGGTGGCTGGAGGGCGCCGGCTGCGACGCCCTTGTGCTGCACCACCTCAGCGAGAACGGTCTGACCTACGCCGCCAAGTGGAACGTGGCGGTGCAACACGATCCGGTCGCCCACGGTCGCGTGCTCGACGAGTGGACCGAGCACTTCGACCGCGAGGGGATCACGACGCTTGCCACCGGCGCGATCACGCTGCGACGCGTCGAGGAGGCCCCGCTGTTCAGCCGTCTGGCGATGGCCACCGGCCCGAGCGGCCAGGCCGGCGAGCACGTGATCCGTCTCCTGGACGCCGCGCGCTGGCTCGGCGAGGTATCGGACGACGAGCTGATGGCCACGCCCATGCGCCTCGTGGACGACCACCGGCTTGTGAGCGAGCGCACCCGCGAGCGGGACGAGTACGGCGCCGACAGTCTCTCGATCGTGCTCGAGCACTCCGCCGGCCTCGACGGAGAGCTCGACGGCGCCTGCGCCGCGGTGCTCGTCGGCCTCGAGGGTGGCCACACTCCGGCCGACGCAGTGCCGGGGCTCGCTCCCCTCGTGGCCGACGCAGGCGTGGCCGACGTCGAGCACCTCGTGGCCTCGACGGTCCGCCAGCTCGTCAGCCGGGGTCTCGTCGAGCCCGCCGGTGGCCACTAGCTGGCGCCGATGACGCGCTCGGCCTCGTCGGCTGCCGCCTCGACCAGGGCGCGCACGTGGTCCTTTGACTCCCGGAACCGCCCGAGCACGTAGGCCGAGACGATCTCGGGATCGGTGGTGTCCGGGCGGCCGACGCCGACGCGGATGCGGTGGAAGTCGGTGTCGCCAAGGCCGCGCTTCAGCGACTTCAGCCCGTTGTGTCCGGCCAGGCCGCCGCCGACGCGGCTCTCGATCCGGCCGAACGCCAGGTCGATCTCGTCGTGCGCGATCACCACGTGGTCGAGGTCGACTCCGACCGCGCCGCGCGCCGGCCCCACGGAGTTGCCGACGTCGTTCATGAAGGTCTGAGGCAGGAGCAGGCCCACGCGGGGCCCTCCCGGCCCGGTGCGCCCCTGGGTGTAGAGGCCGCCGTACTTCTTCCTGCCCTTCGGGAGGCGCCACCGTTGTGCCAGCAGCGCGACCACTTCGAAGCCGACGTTGTGGCGGGTGCGCTCGTACTGAGACCCGGGGTTGCCCAGCCCGGCGATCAGCCAGTCGACGCGACTGCCGCCCTCGGCCCCGTCCCGCCGGAGGTAGGCCACCGGAAGGACCCTAGGAGTCGGAGGAGTCGCCGGAGTCGGCCGCGGACTCCTCGTCGCCGGCCTCGGCGGCCTCGCCGTCCTCACCCACGAGCTCGGTCTCCTCCTCGATCTCGGGCTCCGCCTCGACCGTCGGCAGGATCACGGTGGCGATCACGGTCTCCTCGACCTCGTCGAGGTAGTCAACGCCCTTGATCGCGGGCACCGCCTCGAGCGTCATCGTCTCACCCATCTCCATCGCCGAGACATCCACCTCGATCACCTCAGGTATGTCCGTGGGAAGCGCCTCGATGTTCAGCTCGCGCGTGGGCTGGTCGAGCACGCCTCCGGCCTTGACGCCGGGCGAGTCGTCGCCGCCGAGCAGCTCCACGTACACCGTCGACTGGATCTTCTCGTCGAGGCGTACCTCGAGGAAGTCGACGTGCATGACGTCGGCGCGCACGGGGTGCAGCTGCTGATCCTTGAGGATCACCGGCACCTTCCTCTCCCCGCCGATCTCGACGTCGAACAGCGCCGCGCCCTTGGCAAGCAGACGGCGCAGGTCGAGTGCCTCGACCTTCAGCGAGACGGGGTCGGGGTGACTGGCTCCGTAGAGCACTGCCGGCACCTTGCCGTCGCGGCGCAGGCGCCTGGACTCGCGGGAGCCGTGCTCGGCGCGCTCCTCTACATGCAGTGATGGACGCTGGTCAGCCATGCGACCGGCGAGTGTAGCGCGGAGCTTCGCGTCCGCTCAGCGCTCCACTCGTGTCAGAACAGTTGGTTCTCGCCCTGGAAGATCTCCGAGACGGAGTCGTCCGTGAAGATCCTGCGCACCGAGTCGGTGAGGATGTCGGCCGTCGTGAGCACCTGGATGTGCTCGGGAGCGCCCTCGGCGAGCGGCACTGTGTCGGTCACGGTGATGCTCGCAAGCGGCGACCGCGCCAGCGTCTCGAACGCATTGCCGGAGAAGATCCCGTGGGTCGCGACGGCGTGGACCTCCTTGGCGCCCTCGTCGAGCACCGTCTGGGCGCCTGCGCTGAGGGTGCCGCCGGTGTCGATGATGTCGTCGACGATCACCGCGACCTTGTCCTTGACGTCACCGATCACGTATCCGATCTCGGCCACCTGGTGCGCGGGCCGCTCCTTCTCCATCAGCGCATAGGGCACCCCGACCTTCTGGGCGAACTTGCGCACGAGCTTCACACGTCCGGCGTCGGGCGCGATGATCACGAGGTCCTTGCCACCGAGCTGGTCCTGCACGTACTGGGTGAGAATGGGCATGGCGGTCATGTGGTCCACGGGCTTGGAGAAGAACCCCTGTACCTGACCTGCATGGAGGTCCATCGTGACCACGCGGTCGACCCCCGCCGTCTCGAGCAGCTCGGCGGTCAGGCGGGCGGTGATGGGCTCGCGCGGCGCGGACTTCTTGTCCTGGCGCGAGTACCCGTACCACGGGGTCACGGCGATGATCCGGTGGGCGGAGGCGTGCTTGGCCGCGTGGACCATGACCATCAGCTCCATGATCGCGTCGTTGACGGTGAGGCCCTCGCGCTCGGAGCCGCAGGTGGACTGCACGATGAAGAGGTCGGCCCCGCGGATCGAATCGGCGTAGCGGCAGTAGACCTCGCCGTCGGAGAAGGTCTTCAGCCCTGCGTCGGTCAGCCCGACACCGAGGCGGTTGGCGATGCGCGCGCCGAGATCGATGCTCGCCCGCCCCGACACGATCATCAGTCGCTTGTCGTAGCCCGCCGGGATGAAGGACCCGATCGCCGGTGCGGTGCCAGCTTCCACTGTGCTCATCCCCGTTCCTTGCGTTTGGCGTAGCCCTCGATGTTCTTCTGCGTGGCTCGCGCCATACCGAGGGCACCGTCAGGCACATCCTCGGTGATGATCGACCCGGCGCCAGTGTAGGCCCCATCCCCGATGCTCACAGGGGCGACGAAGGCCGTGTCGACGCCGGTGCGCACACCTGCGCCGATCGTGGTTCGGTGCTTGTGCCTCCCGTCGTAGTTGGCGGTGATGTTGCCGGCCCCGATGTTTGACTGCTCACCGATGTCCGCGTCGCCGATGTAGGACAGATGGGGCACCTTCGCCCCCGCCCCGATCTCCGAGTTCTTGACCTCCACGAACGTGCCCACCTTGGCGCCGGGCCCGATGTGCGCGCCGGGGCGCAGGTAGGCGAACGGGCCGAGGCTTGCGCCGTCCTCGACATGTGCCTGCACGAGGAAGCAGTGCGGAGCGCCGATGCCGTCGCCGAGCACGCTGTCGGTGACGGTGGTGGATGGACCGATGTGGCAGCCGGAGCCGATCTCGGTGCGGCCGCGCAGGGTGGTCGCTGCCGCGATCACGGTGTCCTCGCCGATGGTCACTTCGGTCTCCACGCGTGTGCTCGCAGGGCCCTCGAACGTCACGCCGGCGCGTGCATGGCCTTCGATGATCTGGCGCTGGGCGAGCTCCTCGACCTTCATCAGCCCGGCGCGATCGTTGACTCCCATGGCACTGCGGACGTCGCCGGTCACATGGGCCACCACGGGCAGCCCGCGCTCGCGCAAGACCGGCAGGGCACCGGGCAGGTAGCGCTCGCCGTGCTCGAGGCCCACGTGATCCAGGGCGGTCCACAGCTCGGATGCGGCAAACGCGTAGGTGCCGATGTTGATCTCGCGGATGGCCAGCTCCTCCGCCGGGACGCGGTCGACGTGCTTGGTCTCGACGATGCGCTTTACCGAGCCGTCGGCGGCGCGCACCACGCGTCCGTATCCGGCGGGATCGAGGTCCTCTGTGGTGAGCAGGGTCGCCGCGGCCTGCTGCTCGCGGTGGGTGGCCACCAGCGCCGCGATCAGCTCGGCCGACTGCAGCGGCACGTCGCCTGAGAGCACGACCACCTCACCACGATCGCCGACAGCCTCGCGGGCGGCGAGCACCGCCGCTCCCGTGCCCTCGCCCTCATCCTGCTCGGCGACCACGACGTTGTCGGGCAGGCCCTCGGCAACGCCGTCTCCGGGGCGGGTGATGCATACGACCTCGTCCGCACCGGCCTCCAGGGCGGCGTCGATCACCCACTCCACCATCGGCTTGCCACAGACGGGGTGCAGGACCTTCGGCAGCGAGGAGCGCATGCGGGTGCCGCGTCCTGCTGCCATGACGAGCACAGTGAGCCGCTCGGACATGAGGCGCAGAGAGTACCGGCGCAGGGAGCGGCTGTCAGCCCGCCAGGCTGTGGCTGACGGCCTCGACGTTGTTTGCGTCGGGATCGAGCACGAACGCGCCGTAGTAGTCGAGCATGGTGCCGCCAGCCTACGTCGTATCCTCATGGGGCACCTTGGGGGGTCGTCTAACGGCAAGACACCAGGTTTTGGTCCTGGCAATCGGGGTTCGATTCCCTGCCCCCCAGTCACGAACGAGAACGCGGCCTAGCGGTCCTTCTCCTCGCGCGACACCCGGCCGCCACGGGTGCCGGCTTCCAGCGCCGGTCCGCCGGGCGGGACGATGCCAAGCACCCGCATGGCCTTGAGCCCGAGGCTGAGGCGCTCGCGCCCGTCGGTCGAGCCGACATCGAGACCGCTGAGCTCGTGGACCCGGTCGAGCCGGTAGCGCACGGTGTGACGGTGAGTGAAGAGCTTCTCGGCGGTCTTTGCCACGTTGCCGTCGGCCTCGAGGAAGGACTCGAGCGTGTGCACGAGGTCGGTCTCGTACTGCTGGTCGTACTCGACGAGAGGTTGGACGGTCTCCTCGTGAAATCGTCGCAGCTCGGCCGGGTCCTCGCTCATGGCTGGCAGCAGGAGACGGTAGGCGCCGGTCTCGTCGAAGGAGAGCCGGTCCACGCCGCGCGCCTCGGCCACGTTGGCGGCCATGAGAGCCTCGGAGGCGGCGCGGTGCAGGTCGGAGGGGTCGGCAGCCGGACGGCTGAGGGCCACCACCACGCCGTAGTGGGGAAGGCCGAGCTCGAGCTCACGACGCACGGCATCGGCCGTCTGGGCTGCTCGCTCCACGCTCGATCCGGGGGCCAGGATGGCTACCTCGGGCTCGGGGCGCAGGAGCCGCTTGTCGCCCCCCGAGTCGGCGTGCGAGCGCAACGGCCCCAGCTCGATCGTGGCCGCCAGACACGTCCGATCGACGCCCCTGGCTCCTCGCTGGGCCACTGCCAGCACCCGCACGCGCCAGTCGCCCTCCTCGGCCTGGTGCGGTCGAGCGCGCGCGACGATCACGCTGGCCCCGTCGGAGAGGTCGCATCCGAGCTCCTCGGCGCGCGCGAGGATGTTGGCGCGATCGGTGACCGTGCGCGAGACGACGTCTGTGAGGAAGTCCGCGACGGCCGCCTCGCTCGCGCGGTCGGGGGCCCGCGTGCGATCGACCTCCTGACCTATGAGCGTGGTGACCATGCGCAGCAGGACGGCGGCCGGGGGAGCGGATCGCGGGCGAATGTGCAACCTGCCCACCGACTCGTCAGCCACCCGCAGCTTGGTGATCGTCGTCGCGCCCTCGCCGGCGAGCACGGCGCGCTCGTCCTCCGGCGACTGACAGGCCACGGCGAGCACACTCGATCGAGCGTCCAGGACCACCACGCTGGCCTCGAGCGCGTGCGCAGCCGCGCGTGTCACAGCAGGTATGCCCGCCCCGGACTCCACTGCATCGGACACCTCGGCGAAGGCATCGAGCAGCGGGCTGGCGGGCACGGACTCAGGCTGGGAGGCCCCCGCGTTCACCAAGCAAGTGTAGGTCGGGCGCTTCAGCGCAGCGCGCTGTGGAGCCGGCCGACTCAGCCGTACTGGTCGTAGGACCAAACGACTGCAAGGCCGACGGCGGCCCCGATGCCGACGAGGGTACCGAGGATGTAGAGCGTCAGGAATCCGGCTGCCAACCGCTCCCACACCCGCCCGTAGGCCCTGAGTGCGGGCACGAGGATGAAGGCGATGTAGCCGGCGCCGACGATCCCGGCGGCCACCGCTATCGCGATCTCGGTTGTGCTCAGGTCGAAGTTCACATGGTCCGGGAATCGGGGGCGGGCTGGTCATTCTGGCGAACGTGGCTGACGATCAGCGCCCCGGCGGCGCAGAAGCCAAGCGCGGCCGCACCGATGCCCCACCCCGCGGCAACATCTGACCAGTAGTGCACCCGCAGATACATGCGCGACAGCCCGACCACGACCGCCACCACGAGCCCGATCGAGACGAGTGCGGCGCGACTGGCGATGCCGGGCAGCGCTCGGGCCACCACGACCGCGACCGCCACCCAGACGGTGGAATAGGCGGCGTGGCCGCTCGGGAAGCTGGAGTCCTGGGTGTCGACGAGCGGC
>JBBPXW010000002.1:0-10115 GCA_038200525.1 Solirubrobacterales bacterium
CCATCGGGCACGATCTCTCCCGAGATCGGCTCTTCAGGGACGTTGTCGGCGGGCTCCGGCACGCCTGGCCGAGTGTAGCCCTCCCACGGACGCCAGGCACACGGGCCGCCCTCAACCGGCGAGGGACCGTTCGTAGACGCGATATCGCTTGACCACGCGGCCGCCCATGCCCTCCATTCCACGGTTCATCGCGTCGTTTGACTCGAGGATCCAGCCCATCTCTCCGTAGCTCTGCGGCGTGCGCGCAGCGGTGTCGAAGTGCTCGATGTAGAACGCGGCGGCCACCCCCGTGTGCTGGTACTCGCGCTTGACGCCGAGGAACCCCACCCGCACGCGGTCGACGATCCTGCGGCGGCGCAGGTAGTGGAGCCAGCCAAAAGGGAGGATTCGGCCGTTCATCCTGCGCAGCACCTGGTTTAAGTCGGGCACCGTGATCGCCACGCCGACGCTCTCGCCGGTGTCGAGCTTCTCGGCCACCATGAACCAGTTTCGGTCGAACGCGAGCTGAAGCTCGCTCGCATAGCTGTCGAGGTCCTCCTTGCCATATGGCACGAACCCCCAGTTGTCCTTCCAGGCGTCGTTGTAGGTCTCGGCGAACACGTCGAGCTCGCTGCGCAGCCTGCGCCGGCTCATGCGCCGCAGCCGGATGCCGTGCTCGGACCCGAGCTTCTCCGTCATGTCGAAGAACACGGGAACGATCGAGGACCGGTCGGCGATGGAGACCTCCCACATCAGAAGGTCGACCTCCTTGGCAAGCCCGGCGTCCTCGAGCAGCCGCTGGTAGTAGGGCGGATGCCACGGCTGCTTGATGTAGGGGTCGCGATCGTGGCCCTCGATCAGCACGCCGATCTCGTCGTTCTGGGTGAAGTCCATCGGCCCGACCATCCGATCGCGGCCACGACCGGCCAACCACGCCGCGGCGGCGTCGAGCAGCGCCTGCACGACCTCGGGATCCTCGTGAAACTCAAGGAAGCCGAAGCTCCCCCAGGCGTTGCCCTGGTACTCGTTGAGAGCGTGATCGATCTGCGCCGAGATGCGGCCGACCACGCGGCCGTCGCGGCGCGCCAGGAACAGCTCGGCCTGGGCGTGGCTGAACCACTTGTTGAGCCGCCGGTCAAGGAATGCCCACCGCTCGAGACGCAGCGGGGGGACCCAGTGGGCGGCGGTAGAGTGGAGCCTGAACGGGAGTTCGATGAACTCCCGCTTTTCGCGCCACGAGCGCACAGGTGTGACCTCGAGCGGCACGCGGCAGGACCCTAGACCAATGGCGATCGAGACCGACCTCTTCGAAAAGGCCCGCTCCCACGAACGCCTCGGCCAGCTCAACGCCGCCCGCGAGCACGACCTGCTGCCCTACTTCCGCGAGGTGGACGGCGAGCCCGGCCCCGTAGTGGTGATGGAGGGTCGCGAGCGCGTGACGCTCGGGTCGAACAACTACCTGGGCCTGACTACGCACCCGGTCGTCAAGCAGGGCGCCCGCGAAGCGCTCGAGCACTACGGCACGGGCCTCACCGGCTCGCGCTTCATGAACGGCACCACGCCGCTGCACCTCGAGCTCGAGCGCGAGATAGCGGACTGGATGGGCACCGAGGACGCCCTCGTGTTCACCACGGGCTATCAGGCAAACGTCGGGTGCGTGGCCACGCTGCTCGGTCCCGAGGACACGGTGATCGTCGACTCCGGCGACCACGCCTCGATCCTCGATGCCGTGATGATGTCGCGCGCCCGGATCCGGCCGTTTCGCCACAACAGGCTCGACAAGCTGGAGAAGATGCTCGAGCGCTCGGCCGCTGACGGCGGTGGCGTGCTCGTGGTGGTCGACGGCGTCTTCTCGATGGAGGGCGACCTCGCCCCCCTGCCCGAGGTGGTCGCTCTCTGCCACGATCACGGCGCGCGCCTGATGGTCGATGAGGCCCACGGCGTCGGGGTGCTCGGCGCCACCGGCACGGGCGCCTGCGAGGCCTTCGGAGTGGCCGAGCGTGTGGATCTGCGGATGGGGACGTTCTCGAAGTCGCTCGCCTCGTGCGGCGGCTTCATCGCCGGCCCTGCAGAGGTGATCGACTTCCTCCGCGTCCAGGCGCGAGCGTTCATGTTCACCGCCTCGGCGGTGCCCGCGGCGGTGGGAGCCACGCTCGCCGCGCTGCGGGTGATTCGGTCAGACGAGGGACGCGACCTGCTCGCCAAGGTGCTCGACAACGCCCGCTACCTGCAGCGCGGGCTCGACGAGCTGGGCTTCGACGTGGTCTCGCCGACCGTCATGCCGGACGGGTCGGAGCTGCTGACCCCGATCGTGCCGGTCACGATCGGGGAGGACTGGCAGGCGGTGCAGTTCTGGAAGGCGCTCTACGACGACGGCGTCTACGCGAACGTCGCGCTGTATCCGGCCGTGCCGCGCGGCGGCGCGCTACTGCGAACGAGCGTGATGGCCACTCATGAGCGCGACCACCTCGACCGCGCCCTCGCGGCCTTCGAGCGCGTGCGGACCACCCTCGGCGAGTCCCAGCCGATGCCGGAGCCCACCGCCTCCTGAGCGATCCACAGCCGCGGAGGGCCGCATCCGATCCCGGCGATATTTCAACAGGCTCCCAGGCACCCCGACTTGGCCTGCGGGCGGCATTCCGGGAAAACCCCGCTCTTAGCGGTGGACCACCCCGTTGCCGGTTGACGCCCGGCGGCTGCTTGGCTTTATTTGACCCCGGTCGCGGAAGCGCGGGCTCGATGCGAGGGAGCGGGGCCCGAACACCGCCGACCCACTTGGAACTGGATCTGTCGGTCTTAATCTGCACGAGGTGCGGGAGGTACGTATGGGCGAAACCGCCACGCTGGACGCTGGGCAACAGCACTTGAGGGCCCTGGAACGCGCGAATCGGGTCAGGCTTGCGCGAGCCGAGATGAAGCGTGAGATCGCCGACGGCGAGCTGAACGCGTCGGAGGTGATCCTCGGGTGCCCGTGGCAGGCCCACAGCATGTCCATCAGCGACCTGCTGATGAGTCAGAACCGGTGGGGTCGCGCCCGCTGCCGCCGGCTGCTGACTTCAATCGGGGTGCCGGAGAACAAGTCCGTCGGCACGCTCACCGAGCGTCAGCGCGAAGCGCTGGCCGAGGTGCTGCACATGAAGCGGCCGAGCGCCTACCGTTCGCCAAGCGTCCGTCATCTGACCACCGCGTAGCGGAGCGGTCGGGGACCCGGGGCCCGACCGCTCGTTTCCGGCTCAGGCGTCGACGTCGATACCCGGCGTGGTCGTGGCCAGCTCGACGATGTGGCCGTCCGGGTCGCGGATGTAGAGGGACTTGAAGAAGGTGCGGTCCATGACCTCGGTACAGGCGATGCCCTGGGCGGTGAGGTACTCGCGCCAGGCGTGGAGCTCTTCCTCGCTCTCGATCGAGAGCGCGAAGTGGTGCGTGGAGCCGACCCCGACGGTGGCTGCCTCCATCCCGGGGTACTCAAGGCAGGTGATGAGCGTGCCCGGGCGACCCTCGTCGTCGCCGAAGAAGAGGTGGCGGGCGCCCTGGTCGTCCTCGTTGACCGTCTGCTTGACCATGCGCATACCGAGGATGTTGCGGTAGAAGGCCGTCGCCGCCTGGAGGTCGGCGCAGAGCAGCGTCAGGTGGTGAATGCCCGCGATCCGCAGGCGCCGCTGAGCGGCGGGTGGCTCGACCATGCGTGCAGCCTACGCGGCTGGATGGTTTGATTTCACGAGGCCGTGGAATCAACCATCTAGTAGCTGAGGCCGGTTGGCAGTGGGCTCGACCCGGAGAGGAGGAAGAACCAGATCCCGAACCCGACCGCCGCGACTCCGGCGCTGATGGTCAGCACCGCCTCGAGCGCCGTCTGACCAAGGTCCTCGAGCCCACGGGCGGCACGCAGCTCGGCGTGCTTGTGATTGAGCCACCCGAGCATGGGCAGAAGCAGCCCGATGCTCACGAGCACGCCGAGCATGATCACGCCGAGCGCCGCGCCCAGCGACTGGGTGCTCCCCTGCACGAGCGATCCGACGTAGAGCCAGCCGACCGGGATCACGACCCAGAGCACGAATCCTCCGAGCAGCATGATGGCCAGCACCAACAGACCACTCGCCCCGGTCTGGAGCAGCCGCCTCACCGGAAGCTCAGCCCCCCGGACCGCCGGCGAAAGAGGGTGCGGAGGCCGTAGAACGCGGCCGCAAAGGTGATCGCCCCGCCGATCAGCAGAACTCCGAGCGTGCTGATGCCGATGCCGAGCCCGAGCACGACGATCATCAAGATCGCCAGGGCACCGGCAAGCAGCGAGCTGTGGGAGCGGTAGCCGGTCACGTGCTCGCGGACGGCCAGCTCAAGCCCGGCGAGCGAGGCGAGGACGAGGCCGGTGATGAGGCGCTTGTTGCCGACTTGCCCGGCGCCGGAGATCAGTCCCCACACCATGAGCACGATGCCGGCAAGAATCACCAGCTCGGAGAGCGGAAAGGGGGCCCAGATCGGCGGCGGGCGTTCGTCGGCGGAGACCCGCCCCGGGCGCGCGCGCGCCGAGCCGGTTTTCACCTGCTCGCCACGGCGCTGCGACAGCGCGCGACGCTCGCGCGCGGCATCGCGCTGCGCGCGGGTGGTTCCCTCCGCCGGCGAGTCCTGCGCGTCGGGGCCGCTTACCGCACGCTTGCGGCTGCGCTTGCCCATCGTTCCCTTGCTAGTGGTGAGTGCGGGTCATGGCCTCAGGCCATGACCCTCGAATAAGGGACAACCGCTCGAGATCCTGACCCGCCACCAGTTCATGAGGTATCCGAGGACCCCCCAGCGCGGTCGCACGTGCCAGTGCTTGCATCCGGGCTCGCCGATGTCCTCGTTGCTCACACGGACCCACTTGTGCTTCTCAGGCTCGAGCAGCATCTCCTCGATGCGGCAGCGATGCTGCTCCTCGACGTAGGTGCGGTCGCTGAGGGTCCGGCGGCCGTGATCGACCCGGTGGGCCAGATCATCGCGCAGTCGCTCGAGCTCACCGAAAGTGAGCAGTCGGGGACCGCCGCGGGCCGGCACCGAGAACTCCATGCCCTTACGTGGCCACGTCGAGATGAACAGCGAGGAGAGCTGGTGCTCCAAACGCTCGATCTGATCGAGCAGGTCCCTACGTGCAGGGCGCTCCTCGGGGACGGTACGTGGGGCCGTAGGCGGGAAGGCAGGCGGAATCCCCATGTGAGGCGCTTCCTCGGTGCGCGGCTCTAGAACGTCAGGCAATGCTCCCTCTCCCATCGAGCAATCCAGCGACAGTCCGTTGATCGTACCAGCGCTCTCGACTGCCGTCACCACCCATCCGCGCCATCAATCGGTTGTCGCGAGCGTCTCGACCACCGTCCACATCGCCTCCTCAACGCTGATCAGCGGCACGTTGGCGGCCTGGACGGAGGCCAGCGCCATCGCCGTCGTCCCCTTTCTCACGCCTCGCTCGGGCGCCACCTCTCCGATCAGCGTCGCGAGCGCGCAGTGCTCGTCGGCCACCACGATCTGGCGTGAGCCGAGTGGCCTTCCGGAGCCCCCAAGCGGCTCTGCGCCGCCGGATAGCCGGATTCCGAGCTGCTCGCCGACGAGGGCGGAGTCGAACGCGATCACAGGCACACCGGTCTCGAGCGTGGCGATGGTGAGCGCGTCGTCGAGCAGGTTCAGGCTCGGGATCTGGCCGGCACGCAGCCGTTCGACGGCCAGCCGCTCTGCCGGCGGGCGATCGACGTCGGGGTCGAGCCCGACCTGCCGCCACAGCACGCGGTAGGCCCACGGCACAGGATCCTGGCGCATGTGCACCACATGGCCGCCCGTGATCCGGCCCGCCAGGACGCCGAGGCGCCTGCGCACGCTCGTCGGGCTCCTTCGCACGCTCGCCTCAACACGCGCGCTCCACAGCGCGAGTCCCGGGAGCTCCTCGGCCAGCTCGGCGTCGACCCATCCGGCGTGCAGCTCCGGATCAGCGGGCACGCTCACGGTGCGCGCAGGATCCGCTTGACCTGGTCGCGCAGCTGCGCCTCGCTGAGGTTGCCGAGCTTCGTCGTGCGCACCCGGCCGCCCGGGTAGGAGAAGACGGTGGTCGGACAGACACCGACACCGTAGATATTGGTGAGCGCGCCGTCGCGATCGACCCCGACCGGCTCCTTCCAGCGGCGGTTTGAGGCGATCTGGTCCACCTCCTCGCGCTTGTCGCCGCTCACGATCGCGGCGAACTCGACCTGAGGGAACTCCGAGCGGATGCGCTCGACGCGATCCACCTGGGGCTCACAATCGGCACCCTTGGTCACGAGGAACGTGAGCACGAGCGGACGGCGCCTCAGCTGACAGGAGTTCAGGACCACCTTGCTCTTGACCTGGCATGCGGGGATGGCTCCCGACTGCTCGTTGCACGCCCGCGCGCGCTGGCACACGTTCACGTCGCCGTCGTCGATGTTTCCCGAGGCGAGCGGAGCCGCGAAGGCAGGGGCGATCTTCCCGGCCGGCGGCCCCTCGAGGCCCTCGCCGGTGTTCGGGAGCGCGGTGGTGATCAGCAACACGCCGATCCCCATCAGCAGGAGCACGCCAACGAGCCAGGCATAGCGGTTGGTCGGCCGCGCCTGGTCCGGGGGCCGGCGGCGGGGATCGTCGGCCTCCGGACGCAGCCGATCCTCCTCAGCGAGCCGCTCGGCGGCGCTGCGCCCCGGGGCGTCACCGCCGAGATCGTCGAAGCTGTCCTCAGCCATGGCGCCGGGGCAGCCGGAGACGCGTCGCACGCAGCGACGGACGCCGGGCGCGGCGACGGGGGGCGCGTGGAAGGCGCGCGAGGCCGTCGCGCGCGGCATCGCGCAGCTCTCGCAGCAGCGGGGTCGGATTGAGATCCGAGCGTGTGAACGTCCCGTGCTGCTCGGCCCATATCAACGCGGCGGGGAGCACGAGCATCACGCCGGCGAGGGATACGCCGAGGTCCACCACCGTGAGGATGCCGAAGTCACGCAGCATGCGGATGTCCGAGGCGATCAGCGCGGCAAATCCGGCGATCGCTGTCGCTCCCGATGCGAGCACCGCGGTGCCGGTCGACTGGTAGGTGAGCTCGATCGCGCGCGCCGGAGCGGCGCCCGCGTCACGTTCCTGGCGGTAGCGAGCCGAGAGCAGCACGCTGAACTCGGTCGAGATGGCGATCACGAGCGCGCCGAGCGTCACCGACATCGGGTTCAGCTTCACCGAAAGTGGCCCCGGCAGGAGCCCAAGCACGAACATGATTCCCGCCGACCAGCCGGTGGCAAGCGCGATCGGAATCAGCGGCACGGCGGCCTCGCGCCGGTCGCGCCGAAACACCAGCAGCACGAGGAACACCGCCAGCAGCGCGGCGATCAGGGTGAGTGCCCTCCGCAGAGGCGACGAAAGCTGATCGTTTGCCTCGGCAGCAAGCGCGGGCAGACCGACCACCGAGGCGCTCACCCCTGGGGGCGGATCGAGTCGCTTCTCGATGCCGTCGACCAATCGCTTCTGGGCGGCAAGGGACTGCAGGCGCACGCCGAACGCCAGGTTTGCCGACTTGCGGTCCTTCGTGATCACACCTTCGGAGAAGTAGGGCGGCACGGAGTCGAGCAGTCCGGCGATCTGGGACGGGCTGCTGGTGTTGACCGAGCGAAACAGGTCGGGCAGCGACAGCGCGGGACACAGGGCGGGCGGATCTTTTGCCTGGCTGCAGCTCTCCCCCTCCGTATAGCCCGCTGACCGCAGCGTCGCCGCCTGGAACTTGGTCATCCACTGGATCACCGACGGCTTGGTCACGTCGTCGGCGTGCACGGTCACATCGATCTCGCCCGCAACGCCGGTCTCGCGCTGCAGCGTGTTCACATCCTGCAGCGCCTTCAGATCCTGGGGCACGAGCTGCTGGATGTCTGAGACGACCTCGCTCTGGGTGTCCACCGCGAGGCCAAGCACCGCGACGGCGAGCCCGACGGCGAGCACTCGACGGGGGCGATCCACCGAGTAGGCGAGTGCGCGCTCACCCCCTTCGAGCGCCCGTAGGCGCACCGATCGCCAGGTGCGATAGACGCCCTGGCCGGTCGCGGAGTCGGCGACGCGCCAGCCCCCCTCGCGGACACGTGCCCGCACGCGCGGGAGGACCGGCGGGACGGTGTGCGTCCGTTCGGCCCGCCGACCGAGGAACACCAGGGCGGCGAAGCCCGCCACGAACGCGCACAGCAGGGCGACGACCACTCCCGCGACCAGCAGCCCACCGAAGCCCCGCACGAGCGGCACCGGCGAGAGCAGGAGCACGAGAAAGCCCACGGCCGTGGCAAGCCCTGCCGCGGCGATCGTCGGACCCCCGGCCGCCGCGGCGGCCACGGCCGCCTCGCGCACATCGAGGCCGCGTCGCCTGCGCAGCTCGTCGTGGCGGGCCTGGAGCTGGATCGCATAATCCACCGCGAGCCCGATCAGGACGGGCAGCACCGCGATCGAGGCCATGGTGAGCCCACCGCCTATGAGTGCAAGGCCGCCGAAGGTGAGCGCCGCGGCGGCCAGCGCCAGGCCGAGGGGGAGCAGCCGCGGCGTGATGCGAAAGACGAGCGCGAGCGTCGCGGCCATCAACACGAGCGCTGCTGCGAGGAGCACGAAGATCGAGCCGCGAACCGCGTCCCCGAGCCCCTCCACCAGCACCGGGACGCCGGTCACGGTATAGGCGGCTCCCGCCGTGAGCGCGAACTGCTTGTCGCGGGTGACCTGCTGGATCAGCTGGATCGTGCGCGCCCGCTCGGCCTCGTCGAGCCCCGATCGCAGCCGCACCTGGATCACCGCAGCCGTCGAGCTCGGAAAGAGATAGGCAAAGCGGGACTTCGGCATCCCGACCTGACCCCTGCTGCTGTCGAACACCAGCGTCGAGATGAAGTCGGGGTTCTCGAGCGACGGCAGCCCGGTCAGGCCGTACCGCGTCGCAAGTGCCAGGGCCTGCTGGGTGAACTGGGACTCGACCTGCTGGGAGGCGGCGCGCGCGAGCCGCTCCTGCTGGGCCTTTCCATCCCCTCGCGCCGCGGACGCCTTGCGTGCGGCCGCCGCGGCTGCCTTCGACTGCTGCGCCGTGGCCTGCTGGCGCACCCGCAGCTGGTCGTTGATCTGGTTGACCGCGGTGTTGATGAACGTGCCGGGCCCATAGACCACCTTGGCGGGCTTCAGCTTGGACAGCGCGCGGCACTGGTCCGGCAGCGCGTCGAGCGCTGCGGCAGGCACGTTGCCAGAGAGGCAGCCCTCCAACCGCAGCAGCCTGCCGAGATCGGCGCTCAGCAGCGTTCGCTGCAGGTCGCCCTTGCCTGGGCGGCCCTTGACGAGGATCACCACGGCGTCGTCGCCGAAGTCGCGCTTGAACCGCTCGCTGGCCTTGGCCTTGGCCGAGGATCCCGAGACCAGCGTGTCGATGCCCGTCCGCGGCTCGAGGCGCAGCGCGAGCAGTGCACCCCCGAGGGCGAGCACGCCGACGACCACCAGGGCGATGAGGGGCCGGCGCGTGACGGCACGCACCATGGCCGCGAGTGTCTCGCCGCTCCTCACCCGTCACAGCTTAGGGAGCCGGAGTCGGCTTCAGCTGAGGGAACTGCTTCGCCGGCTGCCCGATGACCCGGCGACTAGGAAGAGGGGACCGCACCCGAGGTGGCGCGAGCCCACGAGGGCGCCAAAGACAGTGCCAGGCGCCGCTTATTCCATTCCCAGCGGGCCCCGAGCCTCTCCACTCAGGAACTGGCGGACGAACTGGTTCGGCGAGTTGAACAGCTCCGACGCGGGACCGGACTCCACGATGCGGCCCTTCCAAAGCACCGCGATGTAGTCGGCAACGCGGCGCGCGCTCATGATGTCGTGCGTGATGACCGCGTAGGCACCACCGTTCTCGGCGTGTACCTCCTGGATCAGCTCGCACAGCAGGGCTGTGCGCACCGGATCTAGACCCGAGTCGGGCTCGTCGAAGAGCACGATGTCCGGATCGAGCACGAGCGCCCGTGCGAAGCCGGCACGCTTGCGCATGCCGCCGGAGAGCTCGTTGGGAAACTTGTCCACGGCGCCCTGCAGGCCCACCTCGGCCAGCCGGCGGTTGCAGATCTCGAGGATCTCCTCCTCGCCCTTGTCGGTGTGCTGGCGGATCGGAAACGCCACGTTGTCGAGCACGTTCATCG
>JBBPXW010000003.1:0-11444 GCA_038200525.1 Solirubrobacterales bacterium
CCCAGACGGTGCACGACGTGCGGGTCGAGCCCGGAAGCCGGCTCGCCGAGCTGCTCGGCACAGAGACCGCGGCGGTCAACTCGTTTCACCATCAGGCCGTCGACCGGCTGGGCCACCACCTGCGCAGCGTCGCGTGGTCTCCCGACGGCGTGATCGAAGCGATCGAGGACCCCACGCGCGAATTCCTCATCGGGGTGCAGTGGCACGCCGAGACGCTCGTCCACATGCCCGAGGAAGCGGCGCTGTTCGAAATGCTGGTTGAGACCGCAAGCGCGCACAGGGACCGCTCAAAGGAATCCCGGGCTGCTTGAGCGGGCTTCCCGAATGGGCCGAGTGGAGCGAGGGAAACGAGTACACCCTCGGGGTCGAGGAGGAGACGATGCTGCTCAACCCCCACGACTGGTCGCTTGCACAGCAGATGGACCGCGTGCTGCCCGCCCTGTCAACGGACCTGGCCGCCCACGTGACGCCCGAGACCCACCGCTCGGCGCTCGAGATGACCACCGGCGTGAGCAGCAGCGCCGCCGAGGTGGCAGAGGAGCTGCTTTCACTACGCCGCAAGCTCGACGGCGAGCTCATGCCGCTCGGCCTGCGCTGCGCGAGCTCGGCCACCCATCCGTTCACCGTGTGGCACGAGACCGTGATCTCGAGCGGACCCCGCTACGACATGGTGTACGGCTCGATGCGGGAGCTGGCCCGGCGCGAGCCGACGTTTGCCCTGCACGTGCACGTAGGGGTCGCCGACGCCGACGCCGGCATCGAGCTGTTCAACCGCATGCGCGCGCACCTTCCGCTGCTGCTCGCGCTGTCGGTGAACTCGCCGTTCTGGCAGGGCCGCGACACCGGCCTCGGCTCGGCCCGCACCCCCCTCTTCCAGGCGTTCCCGCGCGTGGGCATCCCGCGGCCCTTCGAGGACTACGCCGACTGGGCCGAGACGGTGGACCTGCTCATCCGCTGCGATGCCTTCCCGGAAGCCACGTTCCTCTGGTGGGACGTGCGCCCCCAGCCCCGCTTCGGCACCGTCGAGGTGCGCATACTCGATGCCCAGACGACGGTGGCCGAGACCGCGGCGCTCGTGGCACTCGTGCAGTGCATCGCCCGGCTCGAGATCGTCGAAGGATATGCCTCGGACAAGCTCGTCTCCACGACAGAGGTGCTTGCCGAGAATCGCTTCATCGCCGCCCGCGACGGCATGGCGAGCGACTTCATCGACCCCGACCACGAGTGCCGCGTCTCTGCCACCGAGCAGCTCGAGAAGCTGCTGCGCGCGTGCCGGCCGCACGCGCGGGCGCTCGGCTGCGAGGAGCAGCTGCGCCCGCTTCCGCAGATGGCGGAGTGCACGGGTGCGTTGCGGCAGCTGAGCATCGCGCGACGCGGGGCGCGCCTGCCCGGCCTCGTCGGCAGGATGGCTGACGCCTTCACCCAAGAGGCCTATCCCGGGCCCGGATGAGGCTCCCGATCAGCGGGCAAGCACGGTGTCGATCGCAGCCCGCATGCCGCTCAGCCACGCGGCGTGATCGGCAGGATCGTCGACCGTCACGGCCACAGGCATGCGGTTGCCGCGGCCGGCGGCGCGGGTGGTCTCCCCGCCCGCCACGAGCACAGCTGCAGGCACGCTGCCGGCTCCCTCGTAGACCAGCCCGCGCGCACCGCTGTCCACCAGCTTCGCAAGCAGGCTCTCCAACCGGCTGGTGTGCAGGGCGAGCACGCTCTGCTCGTCAGCGTCGGCCGTGCCCATGAGCCAGCAGACCACGGTCACACCGGCGAGGTGGGGCATCAGCGTGCCCAGTCGGTCGGGATCGGCCTGCACGCCCTCGGCGCCGCTGGCCTCGATCGCTGCGAGGTTCACCGGATCGCGCGAGGTGCCGCGGACTGCGTGGCCGTCGTGCGCCAGGTCCTCGGCAAGCGCCTGGCCGCGGCCACCGCAGCCGACCACCAGCACGCGGGCCATCAGCTGGGGTTCGAGCCGCGGTAGCGCTCTGCCTCGTCCTTTCGCCAGCGCTCCTCCTGCTCGACCTCGGCCCGGATCCCGTCCTCTGTGATCTCGCTGCGGCCGGACGCACGGCGGCGCGCGTTCTGGGCTTCGAGCATCTGCTCGACGTCGTCGAGCTCGTTCTGCACCTCGGTCTCGACCGATCGGGTGGGGCGCCAGTCGATCTGCTGGGCGCCCGTGCCGGGGTACCACTTGCCGATCGCGAGGAAGATGACGACAACGACCACCAAGGCGCCGAAGACAAACAGTCCGAACTCGTCGATGGCCAGAGGCTAGCGCCGTCCGGCGATAGGCTCGCCGGTACCCGCCGGCGATGATCGACTTCGAACTCACAGACGAGCAGAAGCTCATCCGCGACACGGCCCGTGAGTTCGCCGACAACGAGATCGCGCCGCGTGCCCGCGAGAGCGATCGCGCAGGGCGCTTCGACCATGGGCTGGTGGCCCAGATGGCGCAGCTCGGGCTCATCGGGGCGACCCTTCCGGAGGAGTACGGTGGCCGCGGGATCGACTACCGCACCTACGGCCTGATCGTCGAGGAGATCGGCCGCGTGGACTCCTCCGCGCGCACCGTCATCTCGGTATGCACCTCGCTGTTCGGCTCCGCCGTCGCACATTGGGGCACCGAGGAGCAGAAGCAGCGGATCATCCCCGGGCTCACCGACGGCACGGGTCTCGGCTGCTTCGGGCTCACAGAGCCAGACAGCGGCTCCGACGCGGCGTCCCTGAAGACGCGCGCGGAGCGCACCGACGACGGTTGGCGGATCAGCGGCCAGAAGCAGTGGATCTCGCTCGGCAACGTGGCGAGATGGGCGCTGATCTTCGCCCAGACCGACCCGGACCTCGGGCACAGGGGATTGGCCGCGTTCGTCGTGCCAACCGACTCCGAGGGGTTCTCGTCCTCGGAGATCCACGGCAAGCTCGGGCTGAAGGCCTCCGACACCGCCGAGCTGGCACTCGACGACGTCGAGGTGGGAGACGACGCGCTGCTGGGCGACGTGGGCGACGGCTTCAAGGTGGCTATGGCATCGCTCGACTCGGGGCGCTTCAGTGTGGCCTCCGGCTGCGTCGGCATCTGCCAGGGCTGCCTCGACGCCTCGGTGGCCTATGCCAAGGAGCGCACGCAGTTCGGAAGGCCGATCGCCGCGTTCCAGCTCGTCCAGGCGATGATCGCCGACATGGTGCTCGACACCGAGGCAGGACGGTCGCTGGTCTGGAAGGCCGGCTGGCTGAAGGACCTCGGCCGGCCGAACACGCTCGAGACCTCGGCGGCCAAGCTGTTTGCCACCGAGGCCGCGATCCGCTCGGCCAACGCGGCGATCCAGGTGCACGGCGGAGCGGGCTACGTGGACGACTACCCGGTCGAGCGTCACCTGCGCGACGCGCGCGTGGCCACGCTGTACGAGGGCACCTCCCAGATCCAGAAGCTGATCATCGGTCGCGCCATGACCGGCGTGAACGCGATGACCTGAGCGGCATGGCCGACCCCGCCGTGATCGCCGAGCACGACGGGCCCGTCGCGGTCGCCCGCCTCAACCGTCCCGACGAGCGCAACACGCTGACCCAGCACACCATGGAGGCGCTCGTCGAGACGCTCGAGGGCCTCGACGCCGATCCCCGCGTGCGCTGCATCGTGATCGCCGGGAATGAGCGCTCCTTTGCCGCCGGCGGGGACATGGCGAGCGCCGACCGTGCCGATGCCGTCGACCTATGGCGGCGGCTGCGGGCGCCGCTCACCCCGGTCGTGGCGGCGGTGTCGGGCTATGCGCTCGGTGGCGGCTGGGAGCTGGCGCTCACCTGCGATCTGGTCGTGGCCTCAGAGAGTGCCGAGTTCGGCCAGCCGGAGATCATGCTCGGGCTGATCCCCGGCGGCGGGGCCACGCAGCGCCTCACACGCGCGATCGGGCGTCAGCGTGCGATGGAGCTCGTGCTCACCGGGCGCCGCATCCCCGCCGCCGAGGCGTTCGCGCTCGGTCTCGTCAACAAGGTGACCCACAAGAAGGAGTGGCTCGAGCAGTCGCTGCAGCTGGCTCGCCTGGTGGCCAAGCGTCCGCCGATCGCAGCGCGCCTGGCCAAGCAGGCGGTGCTCACCGCCGAGGAGACGGGCATCACGACCGGATTCGAGGAAGAGCGACGCCTGTATGGCCACGCGATGGCCACCGAGGACCGCGTGGAGGCGATGCAGGCCTACCGCGAGCAGCGGCCGCCGAAGTTCACAGGGCGATGAGCGCCGCGCAGACGATCGGCGTGGTCGGTGCCGGCACGATGGGCGCCGGCATCGCCCAGCTGGGCTGCCAGGCCGGGATCTCCACGCGCCTGCACGACCCCGATGGCGCCGCGCTCAAGCGAGGCGCGGCGGCGGTGCGGGCGGGCCTCGAAAAAGCGTCCCGAAAAGAAGGCTTCGATCTCGATGCCGCCGCCGCCGGCCTCCAGGTGTCGCCGGCCCTCGAGGACCTCTCCGGCTGCGACCTCGTGGTCGAGGCCGCGCCCGAGCAGGCAGACCTGAAGCGCGAGCTGCTCACCGCGCTGGCGGCCATCTGCGGGCCGGAGGCCGTACTGGCCACGAACACCTCGTCGATCCCCGTGACCTCGTTGGCCGGCCCCGTCGAGCGGCCGGAGAGGGTGGTTGGCATGCACTTCTTCAACCCTCCCCCGCTGATGGAGCTCGTGGAGGTGATCGCCGCCGACCAGACGGGCGAGCGAGCGCTCGCGATGGCGCGAGCCACCGCGACGGCGATGGGCCGTCGCGTGATCGAGGTGGCCGACGGCCCCGGCTTCCTGGTCAACCGCTGCGGGCGGCCCTTCTACTCGGAGGCGTTGCGGATCGTCGAGGAGCGCCTGGCCACGCCTGAACAGGTCGACCGCATCTGCCGCATGGGCGGCGGCTTCCGGATGGGCCCGTTCGAGCTGATGGACCTGGTGGGCATCGATGTCGGCTATGCGGTGGCGCGCAGCTTCCACGAGCTGTCCTTTGGCGAACCGCGGTGGAAGCCGAGCCCCCTTCAGGCCCGGATGGTGGCCGCCGGCCGGCTCGGGCGCAAGACCGGTAGCGGCTGGTACGAGTACGGCGACGGCCCCCACCGCCCCGACGACCCCGAGCCGATCGAGCGCGGCGACGACGCTTCGCCCGTGCGGCTGGTGGGTGCGCCGGACGAGCTGCTCGACCGTGCACGCGAGCTCGGGCTCCGGGTCGACGCTCCCGACGGTCCCTCACTCGTCTCGTGCAGTTCGGGCAGCCTCGCAACCCAGTGCGGAGATGTCGATGCCTGTGGGTTCATGATCGGTCCGCCACTCACGTCGGCCCGGATCGCCGAGGCCACGCGGCTGCCGGGCACCAGCGACGCGTCGTGTCGCGCAACGGAGGGTCTGATGACCGCGCTCGGGCTGGCCACCGAATGGGTCGGAGACGCCCCGGGACTGGTGCTTCGGCGCACCGTCTGCCAGCTGGTCAACGAAGCGTCGTTTGCCATCGGCGAAGGGGTCGCGACCGCCGGCGACGTCGACATCGGTCTCACCCTCGGCCTCAACCACCCGCGCGGCCCGGTGGAGTGGTCCGAGGTGATCGGCCCGGCCCTGGTGCTCGAGACCGTCGACGCGCTGTGGGCCGAGCGCCACGAGGAGCGCTATCGGGCCGCGCCGCTGCTGCGCCGCGCGGCCGCGCTCGGGCTGGCGTCGATCGCGAAGGCGGCGTAGTCGTGGCGACCGCCGACCTCACTGTGCTCGCTCTCGGCCGCCCCGACCCGAGCGCCGGCGCCTACATCGCAGAGATCCAACGGCGGCTGGCCGCCCAGGATCGCGTGCGCTTTCGGATGCACGCGATGGGCACGTCGCTGGAGGGCACCACCGAAGCGATACTGGCCGTGGTGGGCGAGTTGCACTCCGTGCCCTTCGAGATGGGCATCCCCCGGGTCTACACGGTGCTCAAGCTCGATGAGCGTCGGGACCGTCCCGACCAGTCGCTGGATGACAAGGTCGAGTCGGTGCAACGGCGCCTGGCCGGTCCCGGCTGAGGGACCGAGCACCCGGCGCCCAGCTCACTTCTTGCCGACTTTTGCCCCCGTCGCCTTTGCCAATGTGTTCTGGGTCGTGTTGACCTTCTGGGCGTCGGCCACGAGCTTCATCGAGGCGCTGCGCGCCGCTGATGGATCGCTGGCCTTCGCCGCGGCAGCGATGGCCTCGACGTCCTTCTGGGTGCTCCCGAGCGCGGTGGTCAGGCCCTTGGACTCGTCCTTGAGGTCGCCGGGAGTTTCGAGGCCGGAGATGTCGCTGCGCAGCGTCTTGAACCGGGTGCCGAGCTTTGTGAAGCGCGTCGCGAGCTGGGAGTTCGACTCAGAGCCCGCGCCGCTGACCGCCTTGCCGAGATCGTCGCCCAGCGTCAGCAGCTTGTCGTTGAGCGGCTTGTAGTCGTTTACGTACTTGTCCTTATCGCTCTGCCCACAGCCCGCGAGCGGAAGAGCAACGAGGGCGGTGACGGACAGTGTGGTGGCGGTCGCTCGGCGCATCGCGGGCAGGATATTTCCTCCGCCGGGCGGCACGCTCAAGCGATCGCGCCGGCCGGCTCGCGTGCGGGTCCGGCGGGCTGCTGGGCCGCCGGGCGCAGGCGCGGCACCGCAAGCGCGATCAGCGATCCGACCACCAGCACCGCAGCCCCGACCCACAGTGCGGGCACGAGCCCGTCCACGAAGCTCTGCGGCGTCGCGTACCCGCCCGAGCCGCTGAACACGGTGGCCAGCACCGACACGCCGAGCGCCCCGCCCACCTCGCGGATGGTGTTGGTGGCGCCGGAGGCCTTGCCGGCGTCCTGCACCGACACCGACGCCAGCACGGCGTGCGCCGAGGGCGCGAACACCAGGCCCATCCCGATGCCGCCGGCCGCCAGCCCGGGCACCAGCAGGCCGTAGGCCACGTCGGGCGTGCTGAACACGGCGAGCCATCCGAGCGCGAAGGCCTGGAATGCCAGGCCCGCCGACATCAGCACGCGGCTGCCGATGCGCCCTGCCATCACGCCCGCGATCGGCGCCACCACCGCAGGGGCGGCGGTCCAGGGCAGCGTGCGTATGCCGGCCTCCAGCGGCGAGAAGCCCTGTCCGGCCTGAAAGAACTGCGCGAGCAGGAAGATCGCGCCGAACACCCCGAAGTACATGGCGAACGACACGCCGTTGGTGGCCACGAACGCGCGGCTCTCGAAGAACTTCAGAGGCAGCATCGGCGCGGGCGCCCGCCGCTCCCATGCCACGAACCCGGCCAGCAGCACGATGCCGGCGCCGATGGCCACCATCACCGTGGCGCTCGTCCACCCCATCGCCTGCGACCGCACGATGCCGAACACCAGCCCGAACAGGCCGGCGCTGGCCAGGCCGACACCCGGAAGATCCAGGCGCGAGTCGGGGCCGTGGCTCTCGCCGAGATGGCGGATGGCCGTGGCCATCAGCACCACGCCGACGGGCACGTTGAGCCAGAAGATCCAGTGCCAGCTGATGCCCTCGACGATCGCGCCTCCAACCACCGGTCCCAGCGCCACGCCAAGGCCCGACACGCCTGCCCAGACGCCAAGCGCCAGGCCGCGCTTCTGCTCCGGGAAGGCCTCGCTGAGCAGCGTCAGCGTGAGCGGCGTGACCAGCGCGGCCCCGAGCCCCTGCGCGGCCCGGGCCGCGATCAGCGCCTCGACGCCGGGCGCCAGGGCCGCCGCGAATGATGCCGTGGTGAACACGCCGATGCCGATCAGGAACATCCGGCGCCTGCCGAGCCTGTCGCCCAGCGCCGCGCCCGTGAGCAGGAACACCGCGAAGCCGAGCGTGTAGGCGTTCACCGTCCACTGCAGCTGCTCGAGCGACGCGCCGAGATCCTCGCGGATGCTCACCAGCGCGGTGCTCACCACCAGGTTGTCGAGGGTCACCATGAACAGGGCAACCGACACGATGTCCAGCGTCCACTTCGCACTTGTCGATCTCATGACGTTCTCCTTCGAGTTATTGATTGATCTATCAGTTTCCATGGAAAAAAAAGGCGCTTCAGCAGCCCTTTTCGGCCACCTCGGGCAGATCGAGGGCGGCCCCCACGTTCAGCAACATGCCGTAGGCGAAGAAGGCGACCAGCCGCTCCTGGTCGGCACCCGTCGCCTTCGCGACCGCCCGCCAGATGCTCGAGAAGCCGGCCCGGATGTCTGCCTGGAGATCGGGATCGCCGGCAGCCGCGGCGTGGGCCTGGAGCTGGCACTGCAGCTCGACCCGGTCCTCGAGGAACTCCGAGTAGGCCTCCCCCATCGCGGCGAGCTTCTCGTCGATGCCCTCCACACTCTCGGCGGCCGCGACGAACGCGGCGGTGACCCGGGCCACGGTGGCGTCATACACGGCGAGGAAGAGCGTGCGCTTGTCGGGAAACAGCGCGTAGATGTAGGGCTGCGAGATGCCCGCGCGCTTGGCGATCCGCGTGGTGCTCGTGGCGTGGTAGCCGTTCTCGGCGAACTCCCGCTTGGCGGCGGCTAGCACGTGCTCGCGGCGCTCCTCGCCGGTCATGCGGTTGGTGGTGGCTACGGCCATGACGGTGAGTGTACTTATAGGTCGATCAATATGTCAAGGCGGCCCGGCGTTGCGGGCCCTAGGTGCTCGGGTCTTACACCTAGGCCAGTCCGCGCAACACGAAGTGCAGGATCCCGCCGTTGCGGTAGTAGAGCCACTCGTTCGGGGTGTCGATGCGTACGCGGGCGGTGAACTCGATCGGCTCGCCACCGCCCTCGGGGGTGGCGGTCACCTTGAGCTCACGTGCACCGTCTTCCAACGGGTCGAGGTCGATCGTCTCGAAGCCCGTCAGGCCCAGCGACTCGGCAGTGTCTCCATCGGGAAACTGCAGCGGCAGGATGCCCATTCCCACGAGGTTGGACCGGTGGATCCGCTCGTAGCTCTCGGCGATCGCGAAGCGGATGCCGAGCAGGAGCGGCCCCTTGGCTGCCCAGTCGCGCGAGGAGCCCGAGCCGTACTCCTTGCCTGCGAGCACGTAGAGCGGCGTGCCGGCCTCCTGGTACTCCATCGAGGCGTCGAAGATGAACGTCTCCTCGCCGTCCTTTCGGGTGTAGCCGCCCTCGGTGCCAGGTGCGAGCTGGTTGCGCAGACGCACGTTGGCGAAAGTGCCGCGCATCATCACCTCGTGGTTTCCGCGGCGGGAGCCGTAGGAGTTGAAGTCCTCCTGCTCGACCCCGTTGTCCATCAGGTACCGTCCGCCGGGGGTGTCGCGCTTGATGGCGCCGGCGGGCGAGATGTGGTCGGTTGTCACGCTGTCACCGAGCAAGGCAAGCGCCCGGGCGCCGGTGATCTGCTCGAAGCCCTCGGGGGCCTCGGGGGCCATGCCCTCGAAGTAGGGCGGGCGCTTGACGTAGGTCGAGTCGTCGCTCCAGGCGTAGCGGTCGCCCTCGGGGATCTCGAGGCTCTCCCAGTTCTCGTCACCCTCGAACACCCCGGCGTAGCTCTTGCGAAACATGTCGGACTCGACGGCGGACTCGATCTCGGCGGCGATGTCGGCCGTGCTCGGCCAGATGTCGCGTAGATAGACGGGCTCGCCATCGGAGCCCTCCCCGAGCGGTTCCTCGTACATGTCGAGGTCCATGCGCCCGGCCAGGGCGTAGGCCACGCACAACGGCGGGGAGGCCAGGTAGTTCATCTTGACCTCGGGATGGATGCGGCCCTCGAAGTTGCGGTTGCCCGACAGCACCGAGCACACGGTGAGGTCGCCGTCCTCGATCGCCTGCGAGATCTCCCGGGGCAGCGGACCGGAGTTGCCGATGCAGGTGGTGCAGCCGTAGCCGACCAGGTTGAAGCCCAGCTGGTCGAGCGGCTCGATCAGCCCGGCACGCTCGTAGTAGTCCATGACGACCTTGGACCCGGGGGCAAGCGACGTCTTGACCCACGGCTTGCTGGCCAGCCCCTTCTCGACGGCCCGGCGGGCGAGCAGCCCCGCGCCGAGCATCACCGCGGGATTGGAGGTGTTGGTGCAGCTCGTGATCGCCGCGATCACCACGGCGCCGTCCTCGAGCTCGAACTGTTGGCCGTCGTAGCTGACCGAGGTGTGCTTCTTGGCCGCCTGGACGGCCGTGTCGCCGTGCTGGGTCGACGGCTGGGAGTCGCCCGGCTCACCGGACTCCGACGAGGGCGGGTCGCTTGCCGGGAAGCTCTTGCGGGCGCCGTTTCCACCCTGGTCGAGGTTCTCGCCCTCGTTCTGCTCCTCGAGCTCGGCCAGGAAGTCGTTGGCCGCGTTCGAGAGCGAGATCCGGTCCTGGGGACGCTTCGGTCCGGCGAGGCTTGGCTCGACCGTGGACATGTCGAGCTCGAGCGTGTCGGAGTAGACGGCGTCCTGCGCCCCCTCCTCGTGGAACATGCCCTGCTCGCGGGCGTAGGCCTCGACCAGCTCGAGCTGCTCTGTCGGACGGCCGGTGAACTCCATGTAGCGCAGCGTCTCTGCGTCGATGGGAAAGATCGCGCACGTCGAGCCGAACTCGGGGCTCATGTTGCCGATCGTCGCGCGGTCGGCCAGCGGCATGTTGGAGAGGCCGGGACCGAAGAACTCGACGAACTTGCTCACCACTCCCCGCTCACGGAGCATCTCGGTCACGGTGAGCACGAGATCGGTGGCGGTCGCGCCCTCGGGCAGCTCGCCATCCATGCGGAAGCCGACGACCTGGGGCAGCAGCATCGAGACCGGCTGGCCGAGCATGGCCGCCTCGGCCTCGATCCCGCCGACGCCCCAGCCGAGCACGCCGAGGCCGTTGACCATCGTGGTGTGCGAGTCGGTGCCTACCAGCGTGTCTGGAAACGCCTGGCCGTCACGCGCGGTGACCACGCGGGACAGGTACTCGAGGTTGACCTGGTGGCAGATGCCGGTGTTCGGCGGCACGACCTTGAAGTTGTCGAAGGCCGTCTGGCCCCAGCGCAGAAACGCGTAGCGCTCGCCGTTTCGCTCGAACTCCTTCTCGGCGTTCTTCTGGAAGGCGAACTTCTCGGCAAACGAGTCCACCTGGATCGAGTGGTCGATCACCAGCTCGACGGGCACGAGCGGGTTGATCTCCTTCGGGTCACCACCGAGCTCTGCCATCGCGTCGCGCATGGCGGCCAGATCGACGATGGCCGGCACGCCCGTGAAGTCCTGCATCAGCACCCGGCTCGGGGAGTACGCGATCTCGTGGGACGGCTCGTCCGACGCTGACCACGTGGCCACCGACTCGATCGATTCGCGCGTGACGGCCTCGCCGTCCTCGTTGCGCAGCAGGTTCTCGAGCAGCACCTTGAGCGAATAGGGCAGTCGGGCGACGTCGAACTTCGCCTGGAGCGCGTCCAGCCGGAAGATCTCGTGCGACTGGCCGCCCGCCTCGAGGGTGGACTTGGATCCGAAGCTGTCGGGATGGCTCACGCGGCCAAAGGTACTAATCCCTTGGCAGGTTCTCAGCGTTCGTGGAGCTCGCCGCG
>JBBPXW010000004.1:0-6244 GCA_038200525.1 Solirubrobacterales bacterium
CCGGTGCTGCTGGTCTGGGGCAGCGACGACGTGATGGTCTACCAGGCGGGGGCTGACCGCGTGCTCGAGGCCGCGCCCGCGGGCCGGCTCGTGACCATCGAGAACTGCGGTCACTGCCCCCAGATCGAGGCGCCCGACCGCCTGGCCGAGCTGCTCCTAGACTTCCCCGCTTCGCTGCCGCCCGCCTGAGCCCGGGCACGGCCCTTCACCATGCGCCTGCTTCCCGATCCCGATGCCCTGATCGACTCGGCCGTGACCGGCTGGGATCTGATGGTGGGCGCCGGCGTTGCCGATCTGACGCCGACGCCCTCCTCGATCCTGATCGAGGAGCCGCAGTGCACAGTGCGCCGGTACCGGTCACGGCGGCGCCCGCGCTCGGACCTCGCCCCCGTGCTGCTCGTGCCGCCGCTGGCCGCGCCCGCGACGTGCTTTGACCTGCACAGGGGCGCGAGCCTTGCCCAGCACCTGACCGCGATGGGCTATCCGACCTACCTCGTGGACTACGGTCCGATCTCCTTCGGCAACCGCGCGCTCGGCCTCGAGCACTGGGTCGAGGAGGTGATCCCGCGGGCGATCAACGTGGTGTCACGCGATGCCGGAGGCGTGCCCGTGCAGCCGATCGGCTGGTGCCTCGGCGGCATCATGACCCTGCTCGCGGTGGCTTCTGACCAGGAGCTGCCGGTTGCCTCGGTGGCGATGGTGGCCAGCCCGTTCGACTTCGAGCAGGTGCGCATGCTCGGGCTCCTGCGCCAGCTGGGCAAGCTGACCGGCGGTGCCCTGGGCACCGCCCTCTACCGCGCGCTCGGGGGAGCGCCCGCCCCGCTCGTGAGCCGCGCCTTCCAGCTCACGGCATTCGACCGGTACCTGACCAAGCCGCTGTTCATCGCCTCCCACCTGCACGACCGCGAGACCATCGCCCACGCCGAGGCGGTGGACGCCTACATGGCGCACATGTCGGCCTACCCCGGCCGCACGTTCGGCCAGCTCTACCACGCGTTCTTCCTGGTCAATGAGCTCGCCGCGGGCAAGGTCGAGCTGCGTCGCGGCCATGCCATCGATCTCGGCGCCGTGCGCCAGCCGGTGCTCTCGGTGGCCGGCAGCGCCGACGTGCTGGCCCCCGAGGCGGCCGTGCGCGCGGTGGCGCCGCTGCTGCCCAACGCGCGTGAAGTGCGATTGGAGACCGCGCCGGGTGGCCACCTCGGCGTGCTCACCGGGCGCGGCGCCCGCGACAGCACGTGGAAGTACCTCGACGAGTTCCTCGCCGGCTATGACCCGCTGGCTAGGACCGCTCCGCGGCGAGCCGGTCGAGCTCGGAGTGGATCAGCGGATCGCTCTCGGCCGCCTGCTCGTCCTGCCACTCCCACATAGCGCCGGAGCGCATGGCCGTGCGTCCGTCAGCCAGGTGGTCGATCACCTCTGTCACCGTCAGCTCGATCACCACGAGCGAAGGCGCCGCCTCGACGCCCTCCTGTACGACCTCGGCCTCGCCGACGGCGGTGAACGCGAGGCCCTCGGCAAGCACGCACAGGGCTGCCCGCGAGTCTTCTCGCAGCCGGCGCAGCGTCTCGCGCCGTCCGCCGAGGGCGATCAGCACGGTCGCATCCGAGGCGCGAATCGCCGTGGAAACCGGTATGGGATGAGGCCCGGCGGCGCAGAGCACGGCGGCGGTCCCACGCGGCCAATCGGGCAGCGGCTCCACGTCGGGCTCTTACGCGGTGGCGCCGAGGATCCGGCGCGCCGTGACCATCGCCAGGTCGAGGGAGACCTCGCGCGCCCAGTCGGGGTCTGAGATCAGCTGGACGCCCATGCCGTCGCCGAGGGCGAAGAGCAGCGAGGCCACGGTCTCGGGGTCGCCGTGCAGCGCCACGACTCCCTCGCGCTCCTTCTCGAGCAGCGCTGCGGCAAGGTGCGCGCGCCAGCGGCGGTAGAGGTCGGCCATCTCGATCCGGATCTCCTCGCTGTGGCGCGAGGCGCTGAGCATCTCGTAGAGCACCGCGTGGGTGCCGGGCTCGCCGCTGACGAACGCCTCGAAGGTGCTCGCCAGCGAAGCCACCACGTCGTCGACCGAGGTGGCGCCGGCCATCTCGGCCTCCATGGCCGCCACCCGGGTATCGGCGTCCCGCCGCACCACCTCGACCATCAGCCGTTCCTTGGACCCGAAGTAGTAGTGAAGGAGGCCGCGCGAGACCCCTGCCTCGCGCGCCACGACGTCGAAGGTGGACCCTGCCGCTCCCCGCGCCCCGACGCTCGCGCGCATGGCTGCGACGATGCGCTGGGCCTTCTCGCCGTCGAGCTTGCGCGAACCTGTGGTGGCGGCTTCCAAGGTGCGGAGTGTACGGCGGGGGTGCCCCCGAGAACGACGAAGGCGCCCCGTGGGGCGCCTTCGAAACTGCACGCTTTGTCGGCCGGAGGCTCTAGGCCTCGACCTTCTCCGTGCCGGATGCCTCACCGGAGCTCGGCGCGGTCGAGGACGTGTACTCGAACTCCTCCTCGGCGCCGAAGAGGGCGTCGAGCACCTTGCCGCGCAGTCCCTCGCTGAGTGCCAGCGCCGCACCGGCGCCGACGATGGCGATCAGCAGCACGCCGCCCTTGCGCTTCTTGCGCTTCTTGTTGCCGCGCAGAGTGTCGGACGCGCTCTTCAGCGAGCTCGCCGCCTCCTTCAGCTCCTTCTGCACCTTCTTGTCGTCCAGAGCCTTCTGCGGTCCCTTGCCGTTGATACGGCCGTAAGCCTTTTGCGCCGACTCGAATGCCGTACGCAGGTCGTCGCGCAGCGACTCGTCTTCGATCAGCTTCTTGACGTACTCGTTGTCGCGTGCGGCCTGACCGGCAGCGAACGCTCCCGCCCCGGCCTTTGCGGCCTTCTTCCTCTTAGCTGCCATAGCTCTCCTCCGGTGGGCTTGCCTCGATCGAACCTTATCCTGAAGGGACGGGGCGGTCAGCCTCGATGCGAGGGCGCCTACGCGGCCGGGCGGCGCGGGCCGTCTTGGAAGTGCCCTTAGGGGGCTTCCGCCGGGCTCCGCCGACCGGCTCGAGCGCAGCCTCGATCACCTCGACGACGGAGTCCACGAACAGGAACTCCATCCCTTTCGTCAGGTGGGGGGGAAACTCGTCTGCGTCGACCTCATTGCGCCGCGGCGCGATCACGCGCTTGATCTCCGCGCGCTGGGCGGCGAGCGCCTTCTCGCGCAGGCCACCGATCGGCAGTACCTGTCCGGTGAGCGTGATCTCGCCGGTCATCGCGGTGTCCGATCGCACGGGACGGCCGGTGATGAGCGAGGCGAGGGCGGTGGCCATCGTGATGCCCGCGCTCGGGCCGTCCTTGGGGATCGCACCCGCGGGCACGTGCACGTGCACGTCGTGTCGTGCGAACCAGTCCTCGGGCACGTTCTCGATGATCGTCGAGAGGTTCGCGCGAATGTAGGAGAGCGCGGCCGAGGCCGACTCCTTCATCACGTCGCCGAGCTGGCCGGTGATCTGCAGCTTGCCCTCGCCCGAGTATGCGGTGGCCTCGACGAACAGCACGTCGCCCCCGGCCGGGGTCCATGCCAGCCCGGTGGCTACGCCGGGCTCCCCGGTACGGCGCGCCGACTCCGGCTGGATGCGGCGCTTGCCGAGCAGCTCGTTCACGATCTTCGGCCGTACCGTGCGCTTGGACTTGCGCGTGCCTTCGGCGTACTCCCGCGCGACCTTGCGGCACACAGCGCCGATCTCACGCTCGAGGTTTCTCACGCCGGCCTCACGGGTGTAGTGCTCGACGATCTCGGCGAGCGCGGCGTCTGTCAACTCGATCTTCGAGCGGCCGAGCCCGTTCTGCTCGATCTGGCGCGGCACCAGGTAGCGCTTGGCGATCTCGAGCTTCTCCTGCTCGGTGTAGCCGGACAGCTCGATCACCTCCATCCGGTCGCGCAGCGGCGCGGGCACCGGGTCGAGCTGGTTGGCCGTGGTGATGAACAGCACGCGCGAGAGGTCGAACGGCAGGTCGAGGTAGTGGTCGCGAAAGCTCGTGTTCTGCTCGGGATCGAGCACCTCGAGCATCGCGCTCGACGGGTCGCCGCGGAAGTCGGCGCCCATCTTGTCGATCTCGTCGATCATCAGCACGGGGTTGTTGGCGCCCGCGTCGCGCATCGCGCGGATGATCGTGCCGGGCATTGCGCCGATGTAGGTGCGCCGGTGGCCCCGGATCTCCGACTCGTCGCGCACTCCGCCGACGGAGATGCGCTCGAACTCGCGGTTCATCGACGCCGCGATCGACTTGCCCAGCGAGGTCTTGCCCACCCCGGGCGGGCCCACGAAGCAGAGGATCGAGCTGCGCGCGTCGGGCTTCAGCTTGCGCACCGCGAGGAACTCGAGGATACGGTCCTTGACCTTCTCCATGTCGTAGTGGTCGCGGTCGAGGGTCTTGCGCGCGGCCTTCAGGTCCAGGCTGTCCTCGGTGGCCTTTGCCCACGGCAGCGTGGCCAGCCATTCGAGGTAGCTGCGGATCACGCCATGCTCGGCTGCCTGTGGTGGCAGCCGCTCGAAGCGCTGCAGCTCGCGCTCGGCCTGCTTGGCCGCGTGCTCGGGCAGGTTCGCCGCATCGATCTGCTCGCGCAGCTCCTCGACCTCGGCCTGCTGCTCGTCCACCTCCCCAAGCTCCTCCTGGATCGCCTTGAGCTGCTGGCGCAGGAAGAACTCACGCTGGCCCTTCTCCATCTCGGACTCGACCTGCGACTGGATCTTCGTTCCGATAGAGATCAGCTCCAGCTCGCGTGCCAGCAGCTGGGAGAGCCTGCGCAGACGAAGCGCCACATCGCGCTGCTCCAGCAGCTCCTGGCGCTCCTCGGTCTTGATCCGCAGCGCGCCGGCGATCATGTGCGCGAGCTCGGCCGGATCCTCCAGGTTCGCCACCGCGAGCTGCAGCTCCTCGGGGAGATATGGGACCTGCTCGATGATCTGGGAGAACGTCGACTGCACGCTGCGAAAGAGGCCTTCGAGCTCAGAGCTGGGAGCGACCTCGTCGGGCAGCTCGGTGATCTCGGCGCGCAGGTAGGGAGTTCGCTGGGTGAACGCCCCGATCTGGACGCGCTGGGCTCCGTGCACGAGGATCCGCAGGCTGCCGTCTGGCACCTTGATCATCCGGGCAACGGTGCCGGCCACGCCGATCCCGTAGAGCTGCTCGGGCGCGGGATCGTCGATCTCGCCGTCGCGGGCCGCGACCATAACCAGCATCCGGTTGCCGCCGAGCACGTCGTTGACGAGCTTCACGGATCGCTCCTGGCCGACCGCCAGCGGCGTCAGGGTCTCTGGAAACGGAACGCTCTCCTTGAGCGGCAGGACCGGGAGCGAGTCGGGCAGCTTGGTCTGGATCGGGAGGTTCTGGGCCTCGATGTCGGAGGTGGGGATCTCGATCACCGACGTCGCGTCGTCGTCCACCTGCACCGCCTCGGGCGGACCGGCCGGGTCCGGCGCCCTTGGCTTCACTCGCGCGCCTCCTCGATCGGCACGCGACGCGACGTGCGGTCGCTCTGCTGGAGAGGCACCTCGACCACGAGCAGACCGTCCTCGTAGGCGGCCCGCGCCTGCTCGGCGATCACGTCGGCGCCCAGCTCCACGCTGCGCCGGAACGGACCGTGCTCTATCTCGATCTGCTGGAACAGGCGGCCCTCGGCCTGCTCGGCACGGCGCTCGCCCGCGATCAGCAGCTGCCGGCCGCGGATCTCGAGCGCAACGTCCTCGATCAGCACGCCCGCCAGATCGGCCCTCACGACTGCCCGCGGGGGATCGTCGGTGTAGTAGACGTCGACGCTGGGGGAGAAGCCCCGACCGCGTATGCCGGTCCGCTCGAAGACGTCACCGAACAGCTCGTCGATCTCGCGCCGCATGCGCTCGAAGTTCGAGAACAGGTCGCGCTCGGAGTTCACGGCTCCAGCGTATCGACGCGGCCGTGCTCCTACGCGAGCGCGGGATAGTCGCCCTATCCCTTCTCGGTCCGCCGCCGTAGAGTCGCTGCGCGCTTTGCGATCGCTGAGCGTTCCGAAGTCGCTGACCGACAGCGCGGCGGCGTGCATCGCCGCCCCACGGGGCGAATCTGGCTCGCTGCGCCCCTTGTGATCGGTATGGGTTCACGACTCGCGCAGCGACATGCGGGAGTCGTGATCGCCTCCTCGCACCGGCACGGGGTGGTTTGCGGCACGCCATCACGCAATCCTTCCTGTCACCTGGCGGCGGCTCCGGGGCAGCCCAGACGGGATCGCCACCGATCTCA
>JBBPXW010000005.1:0-11417 GCA_038200525.1 Solirubrobacterales bacterium
CCATGACCGCCGTCTCGCCCGGGGCGACGAGCCCCACGAACGCGCCCGTCTCGAGGAAGGCGAGGGCTCCGACGAGCACATAGGTCCACGGCCCGAGGGTCTGCGCGACACGCTCGATCACCTTCTTGGCGTCGGGCAGCTGGGGCAAGACGCCGGCCAGGTACAGCGCGACGACGACCACGATCGCGACCATTAGCGCGAGCAGCTTCCAGTGGCGCCTGGCGAAGTTCACGCGATGTCGCTGACGATCGAGCCCGGGAGTCGCCCGGCAGCAGCCTCGGCGGCGTCGCGGTCGTCAAAGACACCGAAGACGGTCGGCCCCGACCCCGTGACGAGCGCGCCAAGCGCGCCCGCGTCGCTGACGGCGTCCAGCCGCGCGGCAAGGGGCGGACGCAGGCTCAGAGCGGCCGCCTGCAGGTCGTTCTCGAGGGCGGTCGCGAGGCCGGTTGCATCGAGCCGGGCTGCGGCGCGCAGGGGCTCGGGGCGCAGGTCGGTGCGCTCCGGGGCCAGGCCCGCCGTTCGCAGCCGGTCGAGCTCGGCGTAGACGGCTTCGGTCGAGAGGCCCTCGCGATCGGGAATGAGCACGACGGCCATGGTGGCGAGGTTCACCGACTCGACCACCTCTCCCTGCCCGCCGACGACGGCGTGGCCCGGCTCCAGCTGGCTCGGCACGTCGCTGCCGAGCTCCCGCGCGAGCGCAACGAGCTGCTCCGGCCCGACCGGATGGCCGGTGAGCGCGGCGACACCTCGAAGGACCGCGGCGGCGTCGGCGCTCCCGCCTCCCATGCCCGCCGCCACGGGGATCCGCTTGTGGATGGTCACGCGCATCGGGGGCACCGCCGAGGCGCCACCGGCCGCCGCGCGGTACGTCGCGATGGCCCGCGATGCGAGGTTTTGCCCCGCCACCCCGGGGCAGAGGACCCCGTCCTCTGCGGCCTGCTCGACGGTGACGACGTCTGAGAGATCGAGCCGAGCGAACAGCGAGCACAGCGGGTGCATCCCCTTGGGAGTGGGAGCACCCACGCGCAACAGGAGGTTGACCTTCGCGGGGGCGCGCTCGACGATCGCGCTCATCGTGGGCTGCCGCTGTGGCGAAGCGCAAGGAGCGCGTCGGCCCCGATTGCCTGAGCGAGCGTGGCGAAGTCCGCCGGCGAGAGCCGCTCGGCGCGCACGTCGGGTGGGTGCTCGAGCCGCGCGAGGCCGGCGTGAGCGCGCTCGCGCACGTCAGCCGGCGCGCCGGGCGCCAGCGCGAGCGACCCCACCAGCGCCTTACGGCGATGGGCGAAGGCCGCGTGCACGAGCGCGGCCATCGCCGGCGATGCCGGTGGGCCCGTGCGCGACAGCGACACCAGGGCCGACTCGACGTTTGGCGCGGGATGAAAGACGGTGCGCGGCACGCGCCGGACGAGGCGCACGTCACATGAGGCCTGGGCGAGCACCGAGGTGATCCCGTAGGTCTTCGAGCCCGGTCCGGCCACGAGCCGCTCGGCCACCTCACGCTGCACCATGGCCGCCCACCGGGTCGCACCGGGCAGCTTCTCCACGGTGCGCAGCAGCACGGTTGCCGCCACGCCGTAGGGCAGGTTTGCGACCACCTTCGTTACCGGTGGGTCAAGCGCAGCAAGGTCGAGCTCGACCGCATCGGCGAAGTGCAGCGTGGCGTTGTGAAACGGGGCGAGCGCGTCACGCAGCGGCTCCTCGAGGGTACGGTCGATCTCCACCACATGCACGTGCGCGGTGCGCGCCGCGAGATACTCGGAAAGCACGCCGAGGCCACCTCCGACCTCGAGCACGGTGTCGGCGCCGGAGAGCTCCGCGGCCCCGCCGATCACGTGCAGCAGGTTGTCGTCAATCAAGAAGTTCTGGCCCAGCTCGCGGTTGGGTCTGATGCCGAAGCGGCGAAGGCGGTTCAGGCTGGCCTGCCGAGGCGGTGCGGGAGGCCGCGCGTCGGCGTCCACCCCGCTCACCACCCGAACAGGCGCCTGGAGTTCTCCTCGACCGTCCGGTCGAGCTCGGCGTAGGACACCCCGCGAAGATCTGCGACGAGCTCAGCCGTGTGCACGACGTTTGCGGGCTCGTTGGGCTTGCCACGAAGCGGCACGGGACTGAGGTACGGGGAGTCGGTCTCGACCAAGATGCGGTCGGCCGGCAGCTGCGCTGCCGCCTCCTGCAGAGCCTCGTTGCTCTTGTAGGTCACGTTGCCGGCAAACGAGCACATGTACCCGCACTCGACGCTCTCCTCGACGTGGTCGGGGGCCGAGAAGCAGTGCAGGATCACCGTGAGGTCTGCAGCCCGCTCGGCGAGGACCCTGAACGTGTCCTCCTCGGCGGCGCGCGTGTGGATGACCACCGGCAGCCCTATGCGGGCTGCGATGTCGAGCTGTGACTCGAAGGCGCGCAGCTGATCCTCGCGCGGGGCGTAGTCGCGGAAGTAGTCGAGGCCGGTCTCGCCGATGGCGCGGGCGTGGGGGTCGGCGGCAGCCTGCTCGATCGCCTCGGCGTCGGCCGGGCCGAAGCCCGCGGTCTTGTGCGGATGACGGCCGACCACGGCCACCACGCCCTCGTGGTCGCGCGCCGCGCCGAGCGCCCGCTCGATCGTCGGGCCGTCCATGCCGATCGTCGCGAGCCGGCTCACCCCGACGGCGTTCGCGCGTGCGATCAGCTCGGAGTCGGAGTCCTTGCAGGAGTCGAGATGGCAGTGGGTGTCGACCATGTCCCGCCGGCGCCTACTTCTCGACCGGCGCCTCGATGCGCGGGAAGAGCTGGCCGACCTCGCCGACGGTCGTCCCACCCCCGTGCGCGCCGAGCCGGGCACACTCGAGCGACCGATCGTCGCTTCCGAGCGCCACGAGCAGCCGCTCGGCGGTGTCGGGCATCCAGGGCAGCAGCATGACGGTGACCACGCGCAGCCCCTCCGCCAGCCCGTAGAGAATCTGGTCGAGCGCCTCGGCCTGATCGGGATCCTTCGCGAGCTGCCAGGGCGCCTGGTCCTGGACGTAGCGGTTGAGGCCACGGACGCGCGTCCAGATGAGCTCGAGCGCGGCACTCACCTCGACCTGGTCGAGGGCGACGGCAACATCGGCGGAGAGATTGCCGAACAGCTCATCGAGCTCCGGCGAGGCAGCGCCGTCGGGCACCACGCCGTCGCGGTACTTGGCGATCATCGCGAGCGTGCGGCTCGCGAGGTTGCCGTACTCGTTGGCCAGCTCAGAGGTGTACCGGGACTCGAAGCCACCCGGCGAGATCGAGCCGTCCTGGCCGAAGGACACTTCGCGGAGGAGATAGAAGCGCAGCGCGTCGGTGCCGTAGGTGTCCATGACCTCGAACGGGTCGAGCACGTTGCCGAGGGACTTGGACATCTTGTGCTCGTCCATCAGCAGGTAGCCGTGGATGAACACCCGGTCGGGAGTCGCGAGGTCCGCGCCCATCAGCAGCGCCGGCCAGAACACCGCGTGGAACTTGAGGATGTCCTTGGCGATGACGTGCACCGTGGCCGGCCAGAACCGGTCTGTGAGGTCCTCACCGTCCCGCGCGTAGGAGAGCGCCGAGTAATAGTTGAGCAGTGCGTCGACCCAGACGTAGACGACCTGCTCGGGATCCCACGGGACCGGCACGCCCCAGCTGATCCGCGAGCGGCTGAGCGAGAAGTCGCGCAGACCACTCTTGATGAACGCGAGCGCCTCGTTGTAGCGGACGGTCGGGCCGACGAACGCCGGCTTGTCGACGTACAACTGCTCTAGCCGATCCTGGAAGGCGGAGAGCTTGAAGAACCAGTTCTCCTCGTGCTCGCGGTCGAGCTCGATCAGGTGGATCGGGCAGCGGTTGCCATCGAGGACCTCGTTCTCGGTCTTGAAATCGGCACAGCGTGGGCAGTACCAGCCCTCGTACAGATCCTTGTAGACATACCCGTTGTCCTTGAGCCGGTTGACGATGTCGGTGACCACTGCGGCGTGCTCGGGATCGCTCGTGCGGATGAAGAAGTCGTTGGTTGCGTTGACCCGGCGCGCGACCTCCTTGAACCGCTCGGCGTTCTTGTCGGCCAGCTCGCGGGGCGTGACCCCCTGCACCTCGGCGGCACGCGCCACCGGCTCGCCGTGCTCGTCGGTGCCGGTCAGGAAGAAGACGTCCTCGCCGCGCTGGCGCATGTGGCGTGCCAGCACGTCGACGGCGACGGTCGTGTAGACGTGGCCCAGGTGGGGCTCGCCGTTGACGTAGTAGATGGGGGTGGTGATGTAGTAGCTCATCAGCGGTCAGGCGGGTGGTCGTCCCCGGCAAGCCGCCCGATGCTACTCGCGGGTCAGACCCGTCAGCCGGCGTCGGGCCGCGCGAGCTTCAGACGGGCTGTCCGGTCACCGCCCTCCGGTCACCGCCGTCCGGTCAGCGGCCGCAGGAGGCTCGCGAGCGAAGACGTCCGTGCGCGGCCGCCAGAGGAACCCCGTCTGCCCGGCCTGCCCAGGCATGCCGCGGCGAGCAGGAGCCCGAGACAGGCGAGCGCCAAGCCGATGTCCGGGCCGCCGGAAGCGGGGTTCGCGGCGTGCCCAGGCGAGGTGGCCGCTCGGGCATCAGCGTGCTCGGCTGCCGGGACACGCACGCGTGAAGGGCCGGCCTCGGGGGCAAGCGACGGCGCAGGCACACGGCTGCGCACACGGCCTCCCGGGGCTTGCCGCAAGCTCGGTGTCGGCACCAGCGGACGCACGGGCGCCCCCACAGGTCGCGGCGCCGGTGTCAAGCGGGGCAGTGGCATGCGCCGCCCGGCGGGCACCCGCCGTGCCTCTGGCGCGCGGAGGGGACGGGCGGCCGGCACACGAATCCGTCCGGGCGAGCGCACCCGCGAGGGCGCAGGCGTTAAACCCGGCAGCCAAACGGGCTCCGGCGCCACCGCCACCGGCCGGGGGACCGCGACGGGTGCCGGCGCACCGCGCGGGGCCTCACGCGGCGCAGGCACGAGCGGCGGCAGGAAGTCGAGCGGGTCGCGGTAGGCGTGACGCTTGCCCGCCTCGCGCACACCGAAGTGAAGATGCGGCGCGGTCGCCGAGCGACGGCCCGTCGTGCCCACGGTTCCGATCCGCTCGCCGGCCGCCACCGAGGCGCCCTCACGCACCGAGACGGCCGACAGGTGGAGATAGGAGGTGTCGAAGCGACCGTCTGTGCTGCGCACCGATACGGTGACCCCGGAACTGCCGAGTGGCCCGGCGAAGCGCACCGCGCCACCGACGGCTGCGACCACCTCGGCCCCCTCGGGGCCGGCGATGTCCACACCGCGGTGCTGGCCGGCCGCGTATGGGTCGTCGCCATTGTGAAAGCCGGTGATGACCTCCCCGCGGAGGGGCCACTGCCAGCTTTCCTCCGCGCCGGCGGATGGGCAGAGGAGGAGGAGCCAGACAAGGGCGATGATCAGGGAGCGGGTAGGCACACCGCCAAGCTAGGCCGGATCGGCCCGCCGTGGGGTGCCACGAGGAGAGTCGTGACGCGCCGTGATCAGAGCGTTACCTGTGGCGCCGAACCGTCACGAGCCGATGCACTTGAGTCACTCGGTCAGCGCGCGATAGAGCGCGTTTGCGCTGCCCCCCGTCAGCTCGGCGACCGCCGCGGCAGCGGGTCGCGGCTTGGCTCCGGCGTCGATCAGCTTGCGCAGCTGCTCGAGTCCGTCGGGCGCGCCCTCCCCCGGACCGGGGACCGTCGCGGGACCGACGACCAGCACGACCTCCCCACGCGGGGGCGTCGCGCCAAACCGCGCCGCCAGCTCGGTCGCCGACCCACGCACGACCTCCTCGTGCGCCTTTGTCAGCTCGCGGCAGAGCGCGACCTGACGCTCGGGCTCCATCTCGGCGAGCAGCGTGAGCGTGCCCGGCACCCGCTTCGGAGACTCGAACGCCACAAGGGTCCCTCCGCCCTCGGCGAGCACCTTGCGCAGATCTCCGCGCTTGCGGGGGAGAAAGCCCGCAAAGCGCCACCGCTCGGCCGGCAGCGCGGAGGCCACGAGCGCGGCGACTGCCGCCGACGGTCCCGGCAGCACCTCGACGCCGATGCCGGCGGCCACGCACGCGCGCACGAGCACGTAGCCGGGGTCAGACACCAGCGGCATGCCGGCATCCGAGACGAGCGCAACGGTGGCGCCCGCCTCCATCCGCTCGACCAGCTCGGCAGATCGACTCTCCTCGTTGTGCTCGTGATAGCTCACCAGGCTCGCGCTCACCCCGTAGCGGTCCAGCAGCGTGCGCGTGCGGCGCGTGTCCTCGCAAGCCACGACATCGGCCTCACGCAGCGCGGAGAGCACGCGCAGTGTCACGTCCTCGAGGTTGCCGATCGGCGTCGGGCAGACGACGAGGCTCATGCGTCCATCGCCAGCAGTGCCGCGCCGAGCATGCCGGCCTCCTCCCCAAACGCTGCGGGCACGATCCGCACTCGCTCGGCCACGGGCGGGAGCGCCCGTGCCGCCACCACCGCACGCGCAGGGTCGAGGAGCAGATCACCGGCCGCCGCGGCGCCTCCGCCGACCACCACGACCTCGAGATCGAGCAGGTTCACGAGCCCCGTGATCCCCGCGCCCAGCCGCCGGCCGATCTCCGCCAGCACCGCCCGGGACCCGGCGTCGCCGGCCAGGGCAAGCTCGGTCACGAGATCGCCGGGCACCGTGCCGTGCTCGCCGAGGTGGCGGCCGAGCTCTGAGTCGGGTGCCGCCGCCGCCGCGCGCTCCCCTGCCCGGCCGATCGCACGGCCGGAGGCGAGCGCTTCGAGGCAACCCCGGCCGGGGCAGTCTCCCGGGCATTCGTCACCCTCATGATCTACCACCATGTGCCCGATCTCGCCTGCGAAGCCGTGCGCACCGCGGTAGACCTGGCCACCGAGCACGAGGCCGCCCCCGATCCCCGTCCCGAGAGCCACGAGCGCCGCATGGTCGGCCCCCTTCGCCGCACCGAAGCGATGTTCGACGAGCACCGCGGCGCTTGCGTCATTGTCGACCACCACCGGCAGTCCGATGCGGTCGGAGACCTCCGCGGCGAAGTCGAAGTCGTCGAGTGCGAGGTGGTTCGACCAGCGCGAGATGCCCGTCGGGTGGTCGACCAGCGACGGGATGCCGAAGCCGACGGCGCTCGCGGCCGGGGCCGCGTCAAGCAGCTCCTTCACCGCCTCGACCATCGCCGTGACCGTCTCGGCCCGGCCGCGGTGGGCCCAGACATGACGGACGGTGTGGCTCACGGCCAGCGTGTGATCGATCGCTCCGGCCAACAGCTTGGTGCCCCCGGCATCCACCCCGATCACTTGGCGCCGCGACATGGCGAGACCTTAGATGAGCAGCTCGGAGCCGAGGAGGGCCGGGCGCGCGCCTACCAGGCCCCACCGTGAGCGACTCCGGACGGGACGACCGCCCCGACTACAAGGTCTATCGCGCCCGGCGTGGCCCGCTGGGCCGCGGTGGCTCGAGCGCCGGCCTCGACGCCCTGCGCAAGCGCGTCCGCGGCGAAGACCCTCCCGATCCACGCACAGACCACAAGCAGCGGCGGACGCCCGGCAAGGTCACGCCGGGGCGCGTCGCCAAGTGGATCGCGGTCGCGGTGTTCGCCTGGATCGTCCTCTCGCTGGTGGTCTTCTTCGCAAGCGCACAGCTCCAGAAGGGCGTCTCCGACAGCACCGACCAAGCGCTCACCGGTGGCGGGAGCTTGATCACCGGCGGCAACGTGCTGGTGCTCGGCTCCGACAGCCGCGCCGGCGAGTCGCTCGACAAGACCCAGGCGGGCCCGGGCCGCGCCGACAGCATCCTCGTGCTCCACGCCTCGCTCGGAAGCGTGCGCAAGCTCTCGATCCCGCGCGACTCCTACGCGCAGATCCCCGGCCACGGTGCGCAGAAGATCAACGCGGCCTACGGGCTCGGCGGCGCGGGGCTCATGGTGAACACCGTCGAGTCGTTCCTCGGCAACGGCCTGAAGATCAACCACGTGGTCGAGGTCGACTTCCAGGACTTCCCCGAGCTGATCGACTCGCTCGGCGGGGTCACCGTCGACAACAAGTCGCGCATCTGCTCGCCCGAGTTCGACAACTTCTACAGGGGCTTCAACCTGAGCAAGGGCAAGCACAAACTCGACGGGCGCAAGGCGCTCGGCTTCGCACGGGTGCGCAAGAACCCCTGCGCCCCCAATGAGAACGACCTGGCCCGTGCGGTCCGCCAGCAGGAGGTGGTGTCAGGGATCCGGGGCAAGCTGCTCTCGCCCGCCTCGTTCATCCGACTGCCGCTGATCAGCTGGCAGGCGCCGCGGACGATCCAGACGGACATGGCCGGCCCGGGACTGATGGGCCTGTTCAGCGACCTCATCACGGGCAACTCGGACACATCGACGGTGCTCAAGCCCTCGTGCCTGGGCTGCGGCCCCGGCTCGAGCCTGCTCGTGGCAGACGGGGAGAAGCGGTCCGCGGTGCAGGCGCTGCTGAAGGGGAACTAAGAGTCGGACTTGGCCGGCGACTTCTTGTCGCCGCCGTCAGAGGACGACGAGCCGGACTTCGAGTCAGACGACTTCGACGAGTCGGACTTCGAGTCGGAGGAGCTGGAGGAGTCCGACTTCGAGTCGGATGACGAGCCGGAGTCCGAGGAGCCCGAGTCCGAAGAGCCCGAGTCGCCCGAGGACTCGCTGTCGGACTTGCCCCCGCGAGAGCCGGACTTGCCGTAATCGGTGTTGTAGAAGCCCGAGCCCTTGAAGTGGATCGCGGGTGCGTGAAACACGCGGTCGACCGGGACGCCCGAGTCGGGGTCCTCGGTCAGCGCATCCTCTGACATCGACTGCATGACATCGAACGTGGTTCCGTCCGGGCGGCGGTACTCATAGATCGGCACGGCCGACGAGTATACGAAGCGCCCGAGCGGTCCCGATCGACGGGTAGGGTCCCGAGCCATGGCCGAGGACACGGTGACAATGGACAAGATCGTCGCGCTCTGCAAGCGGCGCGGCTTCGTGTTCCAGTCCTCCGAGATCTACGGCGGCCTCGCGTCGACCTACGACTACGGCCACTACGGGGTCCTGCTGAAGACCAACGTGAAGGGCCAGTGGTGGCAGTCGATGGTGCACGGTCGCGACGACATCGTCGCCCTCGACGCCGCGATCCTCATGCATCCGCGCACGTGGGAGGCGAGCGGCCATCTCGAGGGCTTCACCGACCCGCTCGTCCAGTGTCTCGGCGAGTGCAAGCGCCGGTTTCGCGAGGACCATCTGCGCGAGGCGGTGGCCGACGCCGGTGGCGATCCCGACGGCACACTCACCTGCCCCGTGTGCGGCGGCGACCTGTCCGAGCCGCGCAACTTCAACCTGATGTTTAAGACCCACATGGGGCCGGTGCAGAGCGACGGCTCGGAGATCTACCTACGGCCAGAGACCGCACAGGGCATGTTCGTGGACTTCAAGAACGTGCTGCAGTCCTCGCGCAAGCGGCCGCCGTTCGGGATCGCCCAGGTGGGCAAGAGCTTCCGCAACGAGATCACACCCGGCAACTTCGTGTTCCGCACGCGCGAGTTCGAGCAGATGGAGATGGAGTTCTTCGTTCCGCCGAGCGACGCGGGTGAGTGGTATGAGTACTGGAAGCAGGAGCGCTTCGGCTGGTATCAGCGCCTCGGCGTGCGCCCCGACCATCTTCGCCTGCGCGAGCACGACCGCGACGAGCTGTCGCACTACTCGTCGGCCACGGCCGATGTCGAGTACCTGTTCCCGTTCGGCTGGGGCGAGCTCGAGGGCATCGCCAATCGCGGCGACTACGACCTCACCCAGCACGCCACCTTCTCCGGCGAGAAGCTCGACTACGTGGATCCGGGCACGGGCGAGCGCTACATGCCCCACGTGATCGAGCCGGCCGCCGGCGCCGACCGCGCGATGGTCACGTTCATGATCGATGCCTACGACGAGGAGCAGATCGAGGGCCGCGAGCGCGTGCTGCTGCGCCTGCACCCGCGGCTCGCGCCCGTCAAGGCGGCGGTGCTGCCGCTGCTCAACAAGGACGGCCAGCCGGAGAAGGCGCGCGCCATCTACGAGGAGCTGCGCGACGTGATGACCGCAGAGTTCGACACCGGCGGCTCGATCGGCAAGCGCTACCGCCGCCAGGACGAGATCGGAACGCCGTGGGGAGTCACGATCGACCACCAGACGATGGAGGACGACACTGTGACGCTGCGCGACCGCGACACCCTTGAGCAGACGCGCATCGCGGCAGATCAGATCGTGGGCGAGCTGGCGAAGCGGCTGGCGGCGCCGTGGACGAGTCCGAAGCTGGGGTAACCGACTTCTGACGTCAAACCCGTGTTCCTCGGGTGCGATGCTCGTCGACCGTAGGTGTCCGTACCCTCCGCTCGAGCCCATGCAGCCCCTGTTCGAGCATCGCCTCCGCCTGGCCGGATACCGGACGCGGGCGCTCGAGCTCGAGGGTGACGGGCCGCCCCTGCTGCTCCTGCACGGCTACTCCGACAGTGCCGACACGTGGCGGATCATGCTCGACCGCCTCGCCCGCGCCGGCCGCCGTGCCGTGGCGCTCGACCTCCCGGGCTTCGGCACCTGCGATCCGCTGCGCGACGGGGAGCCGATCCTCGCGCAGCTGGACGAGTTCATCGACGCCGCCCGGGCCGAGTTCGCCCCGAACGGAAGCGCGGTCCTGTGCGGCAACTCGCTCGGGGGGTGTGCGGCGCTGCGCCAGGCCGAGCGGGACGGCACCGATCTCGCGGGGGTCGTGGCGGTTGCCCCCGCCGGCCTCGAGATGGCACGCTGGTTCTCGATCATCCAGCGTGACGGCGTGCTGCGGCGGCTGCTCGCGGCGCCCGTGCCGATCCCCGACCGCGTTGTCCGCGGGGCGGTCTCCGAGATCTACAGGCGGCTCGCGTTTCGCAACCCCAAGCAGATCGATCCGCTGGTCACCCGGGCGTTTGCCTCCCACTTCGACGGTCGCGCCACGACGGCGCGGATGCTCGACACCGGCCGCCGGCTGCTGCCCGAGCTGGCCGAGAGCCTCGACCCCGAGAAGATCAACTGCCCGGTGCTGCTGGTCTGGGGCAGCGACGACGTGATGGTCTACCAGGCGGGGGCTGACCGCGTGCTCAAGGCCGCGCCGGCGGCCCGGCTCGTGACCATCGAGAACTGCGGCCACTGCCCACAGATCGAGGCACCCGACCGTCTGGCCGAGCTGCTCCTAGACTTCCCCGCTTCGCTGCAGCCCGCCTGAGGCCGGGCACGGCTATTGCCCATGCGCCTGCTTCCCGACCCCGACGCCCTGATCGACTCGGCCGTGACCGGTTGGGATCTGATGGTGGGCGCCGGCGTTGCCGATCTCACGCCGACGCCCTCCTCGATCCTGATCGAGGAGCCGCAGTGCACAGTGCGCCGGTACCGGTCACGGCGGCGCCCGCGCTCGGACCTCGCCCCCGTGCTGCTCGTGCCGCCGCTGGCCGC
>JBBPXW010000006.1:0-10572 GCA_038200525.1 Solirubrobacterales bacterium
CCTTCGGGGCCGACTGCCGGCGGTGGTGGACGGCCGCAGCGACTACGTCGACGTTCGCGACGTCGCCCGCGGGCACCTCCGGGCGGCCGAGCGGGGCCGTCCGGGCGAGCGCTACGTGCTCGGCGGTCACGATGGCGGCTGGGTCGAGCTGATCGAGCGGGTGGCGGAGCTGTCCGGGGTGCACCACCCGGTGGCGGTGCTGCCCCCGGCGCTCGGCTCCCTCGCCAGGCACGCCGAAGCGCTGGGCCTGCGGCCCCCCGTCGCCTCCGAGGCGATCATGCTGATGGGCCTGAACTGGAGCTACTCGTCGCGCAAGGCACGCTCGGAGCTCGGCTACCGCTCGCGTGCGCTGGACTCGACCCTCGCCGACACGATCGATTGGTACTCGGAGCTGATCGAGTCCGGATCGCTGCACGGCCGTCTGAGCCCGCTGTCGCTCGGCGCGTTCGGCATGCGGGCCGCGGCGGCGGCGCACCTCACCGGGATCGCGAGCGCCGTGGGCGCTCGGGCGGGGCTGCGCCTGGTGGCGGGCGAGTGACCGTCACCTTCTTCCCGCGCGACGAGTACTACATGCGGCTGGCCCTCCGCGAGGCCGAGCGGGCGCTCGAGCACCACGACGTGCCCGTCGGCTGCGTGATCGTGGCCGAGGGTGAGGTCCTGGCCGCTGCGCGCAACGAGCGCGAGCTGCGTGGCGACCCGACCGCCCATGCCGAGGTGCTGGCGCTCCGCGAAGCCTCGGCTCGGCTCGGCTCCTGGCGTCTCGACGGCACGGTGATCTACGTGACCCTCGAGCCGTGCGCGATGTGCGCGGGGGCGATCGTGCTCGCGCGCGTGCCCCGAGTGGTCTACGCGACGGTCGACCCGAAGGCGGGCGCCGCCGGATCGGTGATGAACGTCCTGGCCGAGCCCCAGCTCAACCATCGGCCCGATGTGGCGGGCGGACTGCTCGCACCCGAGGCCGGCGACATGTTGCGCGCCTTCTTCGCCTCCCGGCGGTAGCCGCCCCGGGATTCAGCCGACGTAACGTCGCGCTGCCCGCGCGGCGGACGCTCCGTAGCCGCCGCCGAACAGGGTCGCGTGCACGAGCAGGGGAAAGACCTGCCACAGGTCGACTCGGTCGGCGTGGCCCTCGGCGAGTGGCGCGACCTCCTGGTAGGCGGCCCTGAATCGGTCACCGGGATCGCCGAACAGCGAGAGCATCGCCAGGTCCATCTCGCGGTGTCCCGCGTAGGTGGCCGGGTCGATGAGGTGGGGCACGCCGCCGGCGCCCCAGATCACGTTGCCCGACCACAGGTCGCCGTGTAGGCGTGCGGGCGTCTCGGCAGGCCCCACCAGGTCGGCCATGCGATCTCACAGCCGGGCGATGGCCTCCATGCCGTCGGCGTCGAGCGAGCCCCGGTCAGCCGCCATCTCTGCCACCGGCATGACGCGGCTCGCGGCATAGAAGGTGTGCCACTCCTCGGCGGCGTCGTTTGGGATCTGAAGCGGTCCGAGCCGCAGCGGCGCGCGGTCGCCGCCCGGCGCACCCGGAGGGGCGTCGCCGAAGCGCGCGGCACCGGCGACGTGCCCCGCCGCAAGGCCGCGTCCGAGCTGCTCGGTGTCGCGACCGCCCGCGCGGTCCTGCTCGATCCACGCGAGCGCCAGGAGACGCGGTCCGGCGGCCTCGCCGTCTGGATCGTGCACGCCGAGGACCTCTGCCACCGCGAGCCCGGCAGGCTCGGCCAGCCAGCGCAGACCGGCCGCCTCGGCGGCAAAGCTCCCCGGCAGGGCGTCGGGCGAGGTCTTCACGAAGGCGCGCCTGCCGTCGTCGAGCTCGAGCCGCCACGCCTCGTTCAGGTCGCCGCCGGCAACAGCGGTGCCGGCCGTCACGGCTGCACCGAGCACGTCTTCTGCCACCCGGGACAGAGCGCCTGGCACGGTCATCGTGTGCCGCCCACCTCTTCCATCAGCCCCCGGGTGCCTGCTTCGACCACGTCGAGCACGTGCTCGAATCCGTCGGGGCCGCCGTAGTAGGGGTCGGGCACGTCGGTGTCGCCGGCCGCCACCGCCTCGGGGTCGAACTCCCGCAGCAGGCGGACCTTGGCCGCCATCTCCGCCGGAGCGAGCGCCTGCAGCTCCGCCGCGTGGCTGGCGTCCATGGCCACGAGCACGTCGAACCTTTCGAAGTCGGATGGCTCGACCTGCCGCGCCCGGCCCGACAGCTCGATGCCGCGCGCCCGCGCCGCTCGCGCCGAGCGCTCGTCCGGCGGGGATCCAACATGCCACGAGCCGGTGCCGGCGCTGTCGACCTCGATCTCCCCAGACAGCCCCCGCTCCTCGATCAGCGCCCGAAACATGGCCTCCGCCGTCGGCGACCGGCAGATGTTGCCCGAGCAGACGAAGAGCACCCTCACTGTGGCTCAGTCCTCCGGAAAGCCGTCCACGAAGAGGTCGAGGGCGAGGTCGCCGCTCGGATCGGCGCGGTAGCCAGACAGGTCGGTGATTCCCGCTTCCGCGAGCACCTCGTCGTCGATGAACGAGTTCCCGGTGCACTCGCGCGGATCGCGCTCGAGGATCGCAAGCGCCGAGTCCGCGTAGATCTCGGGCGTGCGCGCGCGGCGCATGGCCTCGTCCCCGCCGAGCAGGTTCTGCACGGCCGCCGTGGCGATCAGCGTCCGCGGCCACAGTGTGTTGGCGGCGATCGGCGCCTCGGCCTCGTCGGCGCCCACGCCGAGGGTCACCATGGTCATGCCGTACTTCGACACCGTGTAGGCCGAGTGGCCCTTCAGCCACTTGGGGTCGGCCGAGATCGGAGGGGAGAGGCTCAGCACATGCGCGTGATCGGACTCGCGCAGATAGGGCAGTGCCGCGCGCGTGAGCGCGAAGGTGCCACGCACGTTGATGTCCAGCATGAGGTCGAGCCGCTTCAGCTCGAGGTCGCGCATGGGAGCGAGATTGATCGCGCTGGCGTTGTTCACCACGATGTCGATGCCGCCGAACCGCTCGGCCGTCTGGGCGACCGCCGCGTCCACCGAGTCGCCGTCACGCACGTCGCCGACGATCGCGAGCGCCTCGCGTCCGCCCGCCTCCTCGATCTCGGCAGCGGCGGTGTGCACCGTGCCCTCGAGCTTGGGGTGGGGCTGATCGGTCTTGGCAACGATCGCCACGTTGGCGCCCGCGGCCGCCACCTTCTTGGCGATCGCCAGGCCGATCCCGCGGCTGCCGCCGGACATGATCACGGTGCGGTTCTCGAGTGCGCTCATGGCACGAGACCCTAAGGCGTGGGGGTTTGGGGTGGCACCGCGGCCACAAGCCGGCGGTCGAGGCTCCGCTAGCCTCTCCGACCGCGTCCTGGACGCACCTACACGGAGGGGTGCCGGAGTGGTTGAACGGGGCGGTCTCGAAAACCGTTGTGCGGTTATGCCGTACCGAGGGTTCGAATCCCTCCCCCTCCGCTTATAGGGCCCTGAATCCCGCTCTGAGAGCGAGGTCCTGCTAGTCCGCTGGCACGACGGGGTGCTCGCTGACGAGATGGTGATCGTCGCACCGGCCAACCCCTGACAGCGACGCCCGACCTACCCCTCGACCCCAGGGACGACCGCGCCCGATGCGAAGAGAGTGCTGTTCCATGAACGCGGATGCCCAGAGCCCCGATGTCCACTAGTGTCCATGCTTGGGCTAACCTGGCTAGCGAATCGTGCCGATAGGAGCATCGGATGCCTCAGACAGCTGCAGCACCCAAACTCATCACCATTGCCCAGGCGGCGAGCTTGCTCGCGGTCAGCGAGAAGACCGTTCGTCGTTGGATTGATGACGAGCGCATCCCATTTGTCAGGCTTCCGAGCGGGGGATACCGCATCCCACAGGGACCTCTACTCGCATCGCTGGGAGGGAATTACGCGCTCGCCGATGAACTCGATGAACTCGATGAGCGCACCGCCGGCGTTGGCGAGGACGATGTCCGCGCCGCCCTCGAGTAGCCGCCTCCGTCAATAGCGTTGGGGCGTGCCGTTCGTCGTCGTCGATACCAGCGTCTCACTACCGGCCACCCTCAGTTCGAGCGGGCTGACGCGAAAATTCTGGGTCTTGCTCGCATTTGGAGCAGTGGCCTATCGCGCGCAGCACTTGCAGCTCGAGCTCGAAACGCTCGAGCTGGAGGCAGCCGACGTTGGTGGCGCTGTCGGCGGTCGAGAGAGTCTTCAACGGCTCGTGGGCCAAGCGGAGCGGGCGCGGGCGGCGATGGAGGAGCTTTTGCCGATTGGAACCCCGTCGGATTGGGTGGCCGTCGGCGGGGTCGACCTCTTCTCGGAGTACGAGCGCAAGGTCGAGGTGGTTGCGGCAAAGATGGGGCTGGACCCAGCGCCCGACGCGGCCGTGGCTCGCCGGCAAGTTGAGGCCATCTGCGTGGCGGCGGAGCCTCTCGTGGACCCCGGCGAAGTGCCTCCCCTTACTCCCGATCCCGACGATGACCTCATCGTTTGGACCGCGCTCGCGTCAGGAGCTGAGATTCTCGTCAGCGACGATCGGCACATCGTCCCCGCCGAGGCGGACGGGGCGCAGTTCTACGAGCATGAAGACGCCAGCGTGCTTGCGGTGCGCTTCAGCCACCTTGTTGACAACCAGCTCGCCGGCATCGAGTGGGCTGAAATAGATGGCAGCCTGATCTCGCAGCTGTACAGGGCCGGAGGGCTGGGCGAGTAGCTGGCTAGCTTGCCCCGTGGTTCCATTCGTGGTTCCATTCTGAGCAAATCCGGGCTGATCTGAGAGCACCTGAACCGCTCTAGCATGCGCGTTCAGGCCCAGGGCGACCTCGATCCAGCGGCCTCATAACCCGAAGGTCGCCGATCGCATGGATCCGGATTCGCGGCAGGGGTGGTACGGCTCAGCTCTGCGCGTCCGGATGCGGCCTCGCGGCGAACCGCAGCGCGAAGAAGTCGAGCATGTATGGCTGCGAACCGCCCAGGTCGAGGTACGGCTCGCGGAGATCGAGCTCGTACCGGTCGAGCGCCTGAGCGAGCACGGCCTTGCCGAGGAGCAGCACCAGCGGCCCGCCGGGGCAGCTCTGGCTGCCGTTGCTCAGGTGGTTGAAGCGGTAGTCGTGCCCGCCGCCCTCCCAGCGTTGCGGGCGGAACCGGTCGGCGTCGGGCACGTCGGCGGTGTTGCGGTGGTTGAACACGTTGAGCATGAGCACCTGCGCCCCCTCGTCGACGTCCTGGCCGGCGATGTGCACCGGGCACGTGGTCTCTCGCGCGAGGAGGGGGGTGGTGGGCCACAGGCGCATCGCCTCCTGCAGGCACCCCTCGAGGTATGCGAGCCCATCGACGCCATCCGGCGACGATGGATCGACCCCGTCCAGCTCCTCCCGCACCCGCTGCTCCACGTCCTCGTTCGAAGCGATCACGGCGAGCGCGCGTGCCACGTTCATGGCCAGCGTGTCGCGCATCGCGAACATCCAGTGGGGGATCTGGTGGATGACTCGGGTGCGGTCGCTCTGCGGCGCATCGGCGAACTGCGCCACGAGGCTCTCGGGCTCGGCCTCGCGCACGTATCGCTCGAGGCGCCCGTGCAGCTCGAAGAGCCCGTCGTCGTCACCGGTGCCCACGAGGCGGTTGGCCTCGTGCATACGCTCCTCCAGAAGAGCTGTGAGGCCCTGGTCGCCCCGCGCACGATCGCCGAGGATCACGCGCAGCGTGATGCGGTCGAACAGCTCCTCGATCTGGGGCCAGGCGAGGTCCCCGCTCACGTGGAGCCGCTCCATCTCGTCGGCCACGACCGCGACGAAGCGCTTGGCGAAGGGGTGCAGCCGCTCTGAGGTGGCGAGGACGGACTCGGTGAACTCCCGGCGGTCCTCCCACTCCTTGCCGCGCGAGAGGGTGAGCGCGTCGGGTTGGAAGTGCGACATGCCCTTGCCCTTTGCGCCGGAGTCGGAGGCGTACTCGTAGGCGGAGCGGTCCAGCACCTGACGGATCGCGTCGGGCCCCCAGAGCACCACCAGCCGCCCACCCAGCAAGCGAACCCCCTCGCCCCGGTGCCGCTCACGGATGCCGGCCAGCAGCTCGGTCGTCCGGCGGTCGGCGTCCAGCGCGGTCAGGACCTTCATCGCACGCTTTCGGGGTGCGAACAGCCCACGCACCAGGCTCGGCACCACGCCCATGCTCACCACGCGGAGGCTCTCGCCCAGCGACGCCTCGGGCAGCCCTTCGCTCATGCGTCCACGGCGGCGAGCGCCTTCTTCACGCCGTCGACCCGGTGCTTGAACCGGCCTCCGCCCTCGTCCACCTTGTGCCACGGCAGGAAAGCGTTGGGCATGCCCTCGAGCGCCTGCTCCAGCTCGGGGTAGTGGCGCAGCAGCACGTCTCGCATCTTGGTCTTGTTCACCCAGTCGATGCCCGTCTGGGTGTACACCTCGGGCGTGAAGTCCGTGGTGAAGAACCGGTCGCTCTTCAACCGTCGCGACGCCATCAGGATAAAGATGCGAAAGGCGGTGTCCGAGAACCCGAAGCCGGGCGGCAGGGGCTCTGCGTACATGCCGATCTGGAGGTCGACCTTGTCGATGTCGTTGCCGTACACGCGGCGTAGCTGCTCGGCCCACTCCTTGTTGTCGGTCAGCTCGTCGAAGGAGCGCACGCGCGGCATCCGCATCTCCTCGCGGAAGTCGTTGTAGCGCGGGACCCCGCGCTCACGATCGCGGAGCACGTCGAGCGTCGCGAGGTCCATCAACTCGCCGTCGATGCGCCGGTGATTCTGTAGCGCGCGCGGATAGTTGTGCAGCGTGATGGCGCCCGGATGCTGGACCCCGAGTGAGTACAGGAGATCCGGCGGGTCGAAGCCGTCCATGTCGCGCCGATCGAGCCGCAGCGACAGGAGGTTGAGCGCCTGGAATGGATGCGGAACGCGCCACCACGGACGCTTGCGGTTCACTCGACTGAAGACCCTGTGCAACGCCCGGGCGGGCAGCGGTCTGCTCACGATGGCCAGCTCCTCTGGATCGGCGACACCACAACGGCCCGCCTGGCGCGGATGAGCGTATACCTGACAGTCCCACCGTGCGCAAGAGGTCCCATCCCTGCCCGCCCCGCTGCCGACATCGACCTGCCGCTCGTGGAAGGATGCGCCGATGCCTCTCCCAAAGCCCCGCTCCACAGGTGTTGCCCTGGTCACCGGCGCCTCCTCGGGCATCGGCGACGCGCTGGCCCGCGAGCTGCGCTCGCGCGGCTACGGCCTGATCGTGGCGGCGCGCGCGAGGACCGCCTGCAGAAGCTCGCGGACGAGCTGGGCGAGACACATGTGATCGCCTGCGATCTGGCCGACCCCGATGCGCGGGCCCGCCTGGTCGAGCGCGTGGCCGAGCTCGATCTGGAGGTGGACATCCTGGTCAACAACGCGGGCTTTGCCACGGGCGGGCCCTACGCCGACAGCGACGCCGACGAGGAGGTTGCCCAGGTGCGAATCCTCGTGGAGGCCCCCGTCGCGCTGACCTCGGCCTTCCTGCCGAGCATGGTGCGGCGTGGAAGCGGAGCGATCCTCAACGTGGCCTCCACGGCCGGCCTCGGGTCGCTTCCCAACTCCGCCGGCTACTCGGCTGCCAAGCACCACTCACGGGCGTTCTCAGAGTCGCTGCACCACGAGCTTCGAGGCCAGGGCATCGCGGTCACCGCACTGTGTCCCGGCCCCGTCTCCACCGACCTCTGGGAGAACGCCGAGGGCCATCCGATCGAGGCAGCCATCCCCAAGCCGCTCTGGATCGACGCCACCCGGTGCGCGCGCGAGGCCGTCGACGGACTGGATGCCAACCGCCGCATCGTCCTACCCGGTCGGGCGCTCCGGGCCGGCTTCGCGGCCCTCCAGCACGTCCCCAGCTCGGTGAAGCTGCCCATCACCGAGCGGCTGCTGCGCAACTAGACCGCCATGGCCGATCGTCTGCAGGCTGAGACCAAACGCAAGATCTCGAAAACCGTTGTGCGGTTACGCCGTACCGAGGGTTCGAATCTCTCCCCCCTCCGCTCTGCAGCACCCGATCCTGCACCACGAGCGGGATTGTGGCCGCTGGACCCGCGAGTGGTGCGCAAGGTCAGTCGAGGTCACTCGAAGTCCCTGAACCGCCCGTTTCGGTCCCATAGCCGGTCCCACGGGTCACGTTCACGCGACCGCTAGACGCCGACAACGGTCAAGTGTGGCTCAACTTCCAGGATGCTGAGAGCGACTAGGAGCGTAGCCGGGTCGTACCGGGTGCGGGTATCGGAACCTCGGGCCTAATCCGGGATCAGCCCGTCGCCGGCGAACTCGGCCTGGGCCTCCCGCAGCGCGCCTTGGTTGTCGCCGCCACCGAGGCGGTCGAACACCACGCCCGCCACCTCGGCGAGGACCAGCTTGTCGATGACGTCGACCGCGAGGTCTTGGCCGGACCACTGCCAGGGCCTGGTGAGGCCGAGCGCCGTGTTGGCGATCACGTCGCCGCCGTAGATGGCGCCGAATACGGCCGCCACGGCCGCCTGCCCGCGCAGCTCGGCGCGCCTGGCGATGAGCCCGTGGCCCACCCCCCAGGCGACGCCCACCCCGAAGTGGGCCGCATAGTTGAGACGGCGCCGGTCCTGCTTGCGCTTGGGGGCGACCGGGAACAGCTTCGTGATCAGATCGGCGGGTGCGTAGCTCTCGTCTCGGCCGGTCAGCGGCATCTCGACGAGACGCTGGAACGCCGTCATCACCATGCCTCCGGCGAGGCCGGAGATCGCCCCTCTTCCGATGGTCGTCGGCAAGCTCACGGGCTTCGCGGTCGGCATAGGGGTGTCTCCAGTCGGTGGCGGGGATGGGGCGCGCGGCGAGCCAAACAGGTACTAAACAGTACCGTCCGTCTCCCGGTCCCCGTCCGGATCCGTGGCATAGGCACGCAGGTGGGTCACGGCTTCGCGGAGGGCCAGGGCCATGACTCCACCGTCCCGTCTTACCGTGGCCAGCAGGTAGGCGCCTTGGACGGTGGCCAGCGTCGTAGCCGCCAGGCGGTCCACAGGGGCCCCCTCGCGCAGGCACCCTCGCTCGGCCATCCGCCGCAGACCTGCTGCGAGGCTCGCCTGCCACTGATCGAACCCCTCGGCGAGCCGACGCCTGAGGCCCTCGTCCTGGTCGGCCAGCTCGATTGCCAGCGAGCCCACCGGACAGCCCCCGACGAAGCCCCGCTCCCGGTGGGCCGCTGCGAGGCCCATGAGATAGCCCTCGAGGCTCTCCCAGTCCTCGAGTTGCTCGAGCGTCTCGCGCTGCCGGGCGAGGTAGTCCTCGAGCTGGTGGCGTACGACCGCCGCCACGAGCTCGTCCTTGCTCGGGAAGTAGCGGTAGAACTGACCCTTGCCGGCCGCTGCCGCGGTGAGCACGTCGTCGACGCGCGTGGCGTTGACGCCCCGCTCATGGAAGAGGCGCGCGGCGGCGAGTAGGACCCGCTCCCGGGTCTCGCGCCCGCGCGCTGTGGACGGTTCTGCCACGCCCACAGTCTGCTCGTCCGTCCGCCTCTCGGGTAGCGCTCCGCTGTTCGGCGGCTGTCGGGGCGGCGCGGTAGACGGTACGGGCTGTGTCAGACCGTGTCCATCAGCTGGTGGCCACCGCAGTTCCCTCTCGGGCGCAACGAGGCGGAGCCATACCCCATGACTGATCGGCGAGAGTCTGAGAACCACCAGCAGCGCCCTCGTGAGCTGATTCTCGTGACTGGGCTCAAGTCGCCGAAACGGACTAAAGAAATTGAGGGCGTCCGTTTCCACCGAAGGCGTAGCTTCCCAGATCCTCCGCTATCCCGATAACGGGGACTCACGCGGTTACAGTGGTCACCGTGAGTGAGAGCCTCTTCCCTGGTGAGGTGCCCGGAGACCCGTTCATCCCCGATGAAGGAATCCTCGAGTTGATCCGCGAGATTTCGGCGCAGACGGGCGGAAGCAGTCTAGGTGGGGCGTGGTCGGCGATCTTCGGACTGCAACCCGGGCAGCCCGCATCCCCGTGGGCGATACCGCAGCTTCCGATCGAGGCAGCGGACGTTCAGAGGTGCTTAGAAAGTCGCCTGAGTCAAAAAGCCAAAGCCCAACTCGACGTCCTCATCGGCCTAGGTAACGGCTGAGCACGCGCTCTCGGACCTCGAAACCGAACGGGCCAGGGGCGGCAGCTGTGTCCGGGGCAATTGTGCGACTGGGCCTTACCTGCTTCGATCGTCCTTGTGCCCGCCCGGTTCATCGACATCGACATGCCCGAGGAGTTCGTCCTCGAGTGCCTCACGCCTGACGGCGGTTGGGTCGATTGGGGCCTGTACCGGGCCGAGGACTTCGAGCGTCAGGAGGACGGGGCGTACTTGAATGCGATGAGCGCTGGCAGATGATCGCGCAGCCGAGGGCCATGAAAGTGGCCGCCGGTCAGGCTGATGGCTAGCGGGATCCCGGAAGGATCGACGATCAGGTGGTGCTTGGAGCCCGGTCGGCCACGGTCAACCGGAGAGGGCCCGGTGGGCCCCCTTGAAGAGCACGAATGTGGCTGCCATCGACCACCGCGGCGGTCCAGTCGATCGCGCCGGCGGCGTTGAGGCGCTCAAGCAGCGTGGCGTGCAGCCGGTCCCAGACCCCG
>JBBPXW010000007.1:0-5267 GCA_038200525.1 Solirubrobacterales bacterium
CCAGCCTCAATGCCAGCGACCGGTTCCCGGCACCCACCTGCTCGCCGACGTAGACGTCGAAGACCTCGGCGGCCACGAGCAGTCCTCCGCCCGCGGCGAGCACGGTGCTTCGAACCGTTGCGGCCTCCACCTCGAGCGGCGCCACCACGGCGATGTCCTGAAGCACGGCGGGAAAGCTCGTGACGTCGGTGAACGCCTCGACGTCGCGTGCCAGGAACGCCAGCACCGCGAAGTCGAGCTCGAACGCGGCGCCTCCGTCGAGATCCCAGGCGGCCGTGACCAACGGGTGCAACTCCCCCACCCAGCCGAGGGCGTGATCGCCGCAGCTCACCGACGCCGTGCGCCCGGGGTGCAGGAACGGCTGCGTGGCCCTGGCGAACTCCAGCTTGATCCCGGCGACGGCGGCGATGGCCTCCACCACCCCCTTCGCTGCGTAGAAGTCGCCCTGCACCGGCTCGCGGCGCCACGTGCCAGAGCCCGCCTCGATGAGCAGCCCCGCGAGGTGACGGCCCTCGGGCACCGGCAGCCGGCCACCCGGGCTGCCGACGGGGGCATCGAGCAGGTCCGCGTGCCGGTAGACGTGTGCGGACTCGAACAGCGCGAGACCACGCGTGCCCCGTGCGACGTTCTCCCGCGCAGCATCGAGCAGGCCCGGAAGCAGCAGTGGCCGCATCACGCTCTGCTCCTCGCTCAGCGGGTTGGAGAGCTTCAACGCCGGCTCGGCGCCGAGGCCCAGCCGCGCGAGCGTGTCGGGCGCCGTGAAGCTCCAGGCGACGATCTCGTCGAGCCCCCGGTCGCGCAGAGCGTCCTCCAGACGGCGCTGGAGCCGCTGCTCCGCGGTGAGCCGCCCGACGGCACCGCGGCGCGCGGGCAGCGTGACCGGCAGCTTCTCGAGGCCGTGCGTGCGCACGACCTCCTCGAGCAGGTCGGCCTCGCGCTGGACGTCGGCATCGCGCCAGTAGGGCACGGTCACGTCGAGCACGCCCGCGCCGCGCTGCACGCCGAAGCCGAGCGACTCGAGGCGGCCAACCACCTCGTCCTCGCAGATGGCCTTGCCGAGCAGGCCGAGCACACGCTCCATCCGCAGGACCACCACGCGAGGCGCGAGCGGCTCGGGGTACACGTCGATCGTGCCGGGCACCATGCGCGCGCCGCACAGCTCGATCATCAGTCGCGCGGTGAGGCGCTGGGCGGCCAGCGCGTTCTCGGGATGCAGCTGCTTCTCAAATCGGGTCGAGGCCTCCGAGCGGAGGTTGAGCGCCTTCGAGGTCCTCAGGATGTTCGGGCCGGAGAACGTCGCGGCCTCCACGAGCACCCGCGTCGTCGCGTCAGACACCTCGGACACCTGGCCGCCCATCACGCCGCCGATGCCGGTCGGCCCTTCGGCATCGCAGATGAGCGCCATCTGCGAGCTGAAGGTGCGCGCGGTGCCGTCGAGCGTGGTCATGGTCTCGCCCGGTCCCGCGCGCCTGACCACGATCTGAGCGCCCCGGACCCGATCGAGGTCGAAGGTGTGGATCGGCTGTCCGCACTCGAGCATCACGTAGTTGGAGATGTCGACGATGTTGGAGATCGATCGCTGGCCCGCGGCGGTGAGGCGTTGACGCAGCCAGGTGGGCGACGGCCCGACGGTCACGTCCTCGTACACGCGGGCGGTGTAGCGCAGGCAGATCTCGGGGTCGGCGATCTCGATGGCGACGTGATCGGCGGCCGAGTCCTCACCGGAGGCGATGGCGTCGGCCACGGCCGGATCGTCACCGAGCGGCGCGCCGGTGGCGGCGTGCACCTCGCGCGCCATCCCATAGACCGACAGGCAGTCCGGCCGGTTGGGGGTGATCTCGAGCTCGAGCACCTCATCGACGATCGGCAGGTGGGCGGCCAGCGGGGCCCCCGCCGAAAGCCCATCGTCCAGCACGAGGATGCCGGCGTGGCCGGCCCCGATGCCCAGCTCGTCCTCCGCACATATCATGCCGCTGCTCTTGACGCCGCGCAGCTCAGCCTCGCCGAGCCTTGACCCGTCGGGCATCACCGCGCCCGGCAGGGCCACCGCAACGGTCTGCCCCGTGGCCACGTTGGGCGCCCCGCACACGATCGTGCGATTCGCACCGGAGCCGTCATCGACCAGACAGACGTTGAGGCGGTCGGCGTCGGGATGGCGCTCGCACGCGACCACCTTCCCGACCACGAAGTTCGCGACACCCCCTACACCCACCTGCTCGATCCGCTCGAGCTCGGTGCCGGTGAGGTCCAGCCGGTCGCCGATCCCGGCCGCGTCGAGCGGCGGATCGCAGTGCTCGCGCAGCCATGTGACCGGGACCCTCATGCTCCGAATTGCGCGAGGAAGCGCACGTCGTTGTCGTAGAACATCCGCAGGTCCGGCACCGAGTGACGCAGCATCGCGATCCGCTCGATGCCCATCCCGAAGGCAAAGCCCTGCACCTTCTCTGCGTCGTAGCCGTTGTCGGCCACGAAGTCGAGCACGTTGGGATCGACCATGCCCGAGCCGAGGATCTCGATCCATCCCGAGCCCTTGCACAGCGAGCACCGCGACCCGTCGCGGAGGTGGCCCGTGTTGTTGCACCTGAAGCAGCTCACGTCCACCTCCACGCTCGGCTCGGTGAACGGGAAGTAGTGCGGGCGCAGCCGGATCCGGCGTTCCTCGCCGAAGATCGCCTTGGCGAACTCGAGCAGCACGCCCTGTAGGTCGGCAAGCGTGATGTCCTCGTCGACGGCAAGCCCCTCGACCTGATGGAACATCGGCGTGTGGGTGGCGTCGGAGTCCCGCCGGTAGGCCTTCCCCGGAACGATGATGTAGATCGGCGGCGCCTGGGCCTCCATCGAGCGCACCTGCATCGGCGAGGTGTGGGTACGCAGCAGCACATCGTCGGAGAGGTAGAAGGTGTCGGCAAGCATCCGCGCCGGATGGTCGGGCGGGTGGTTGAGCGCCGTGAAGTTGTAGTGGTCGTACTCCACCTCGGGGCCCTCGGCCACCGAGAAGCCGAGACCGATGAACACGTCTTCGATCTCGCGCCTCGTCTGGGTGATCAGGTGCAGGTGTCCGGGCGCCGCGGGCGGATCGCCGGGCAGGGTCACGTCGATGGCGTCGGTGCGCAGCCGCTCGTCGAGCTCGGCGGCCTCGAGGCCCCGTATCCGTTCCGCGAGGAGCGCCTCGAGCGCCACCTTGACCTGGTTGCCGCCCTTGCCGACGGGTCCTCGCTGCTCTGGCGGCAGGTCCTTGATCGAGCGCAGCATCGTGGTCAGCTCGGCCTTGCGGCCCAGCAGCCGGACCTTCAGCTCCTCGAGCTCTGAGACGGTGCCGGCGGCGTCGATGGCGGCCTCGCCCTCGGCCCTGATCTCCTCGAGGCGTGCGGGCGCGTCAGCCATTCGCGAAGATCCTATTGCCGAGCTCGTGCAGCCCGATCGTGGCCGCCATGGCGGCGTTCAGCGATTCGGGACCACCATCGCGGAGGGCTATCCGGGCGCGCACATCGGCTCCTTCGGCGACCTCGGGCGGCAGTCCTTCGCGCTCGGCTCCGACGAGCAGCACCACGGGCTCTGAGAGCACGTCGGCGGCGTCGCCGATCGTGTCGGGCGCCATGCTGTCGAGCGCGACGGTGGCGCCCGGAAGCTCTGAGAGGCCGGCACGTGCGGGCGGCCGGGCAAACAGCGATCCCATGCTGGCCCTGACCGCCTTGGGCGAGAACGGGTCGGCGCAACCGGGACCCAGGATCACAGGGCCGTCGCTCAGCGCGTGTGCCGAGCGGATGATCGTGCCGACGTTGCCGGGGTCAGACACACCGTGCAAGAAGACCGAGAGCCTGCCGCCGGGCTCTGAGAAGCGCTTGGGGTACACGCCGATCACCCTGCTCCCGGAGCCGAGCGTGCTCACCCGGTCGAGGAGGTCGGGCTCGACGTCGTCGCCTGACCACAGCAGCACCTCGGGCTCGAAGCCGTGCACGCGCGCCGCTGCGATCAGGTCTTCGCCCTCGGCCACGAACAGCCCCGACTCGTCCCGCGCCTTCTTGCGCTGGAGCTTGCGGATGAGCTTGAGCTGTGAGTTGTCGGGTGCGGTGATCACGTCTGTTCCTCTGAACAACTGTCCCCTGGAACGAAAAAGGGCGCCCTTGCTGGGCGCCCCGGGAGAAGAATCGCTGGCCGGTGCCTGGACTCAGGCAGCGGCCGCCTACCGGGCGGTCTGCGCAAAACGTCGGAAGGTGTCCTTGTCGTGCACGGCGATGTCGGACAGCACCTTGCGGTCGAGCTCCACACCGGCCAGCTTCAGACCGTGCATGAACGTGCCGTAGGTCATGCCCTCCTGACGCGCGGCGGCGTTGATGCGCGTGATCCACAGCCTGCGGAAGTCGCGCTTGCGGTTGCGCCGGTCGCGGTAGGCGTATGTATCGGCCTTGAGGAGTGTCTCCTTGGCCTGCTTGTAGCTCGAGTGCCGCTGGCCGCGAAAGCCCTTGGCCCGCTCGAGCGTCGAGCGACGCTTCTTGCGCGCGTGTACCGAGCGCTTGACGCGACTCATGGCCTGAGCAGGTCCTTGACCCGCGTCTGATCAGCCTTGGCCACGAGCAGCGGCCGGCCGAGCCGGCGCCGGCGCTTGGCATTCTTCTTCTCGAGGATGTGGCTGGTCATGCCGTGACGGGCCCGGATCTTCCCGGTGCCGGTCTTGCGAAAGCGCTTCTTGGCGCCCGAATGGCTCTTCATCTTCGGCATGGCGACGGTCCATTGAAGCAGACGGAAGCGATGCGAGGGCATCGAGGCGTCAGCGGCCCGGTCGGCAACGACTTGGGTCGCCCGCTCCTCCATCTCCTCCATGCGCTGCGGCTGGGTGGGGTGGCCGGTGGTGTTACAGCGGCGCTCTGGCTGGGGCTGCGTCGTTACCTTCGCGGCGACTGGCCCAACCGAGTTCCGACGCGTGTCGACTTGACCTCGCTATGCGGGTTCAACTCGTGACGCGGTGCCTGGCCGTGTGGCAAGCACGTAACGAGCGTGACAAAAGCCGTCCGTATAGCGGTCGGACTGCGACTCGACGACAGCGCTGGGAGGCTGCCGCGAGCTACGACGTGGTCGACTGAGCCGAGGCCGCGTCGGCGGGTGCCGGGGTGGGCGCGGCAGCCGGCTCGGTGGCATCCGGCTCGGCAGCAGCGCCATCCGGCTCATCTGCGGCGGGCTCAGCAGCAGTGGCTTCCTCGGCCTCGACCTTCTTCGGTGCTGGCGAGAGCAGCATGGTCATGTTGCGGCCGTCCTGAATCGGCCGCTGA
>JBBPXW010000008.1:0-2643 GCA_038200525.1 Solirubrobacterales bacterium
CCCCGCCGGCGACCTCGCCCCGGGCGTGGGCAACGACATCGAAGCTCGCCGCTGTATCGGAGGCCAGCTCGGCCGGCCGTCGCACCGCGATGACCGCCGGCAGCGCCTCCGCCTCCCCCAGTGCACGGGGGTCGTCACTCGACAGCGCCACCGCCCCGAGCCTACGAGCCGCGAGCGCGGTCTCGAGCGTCCGACGCACCAGCGTCCGACCACCGAGCAGCGCCACGTTCTTTCCCGGCAGCCGACGTGAGCCTGCGCGTGCCGGCACGAGGCCGAGCACCTGCATGGTCAGGCGAGGGCCCGCTGGCGCGAGACCTCGTCCAACAGCGTCTCGGCGCCTCCGCGCATGCCGCCCCAGTCCGGCTCGGCCGGCTGGCCCGGGCGCAGGAGAAACCCGAAGTGGTGGGCATCGCCCGAGACGCGCTCGGAGACCACGTCAAGGCCCGCAGCGGCGAAGAACGCCATCGCCGTCGAGCGCGTGAGATAGTGCGGATGGTCGATCTTCACCGCCCCCTCGACGTGCCGCTCGCGCCTTATCGCGAACAGCAGGTCGACCACGTCGACGTAGGCGTGGCCGCCGGGGGCGATCATCGCCCGGATCGCGGTCAGGGTGCCGCGGACGTCGAGCAGGTGGTCGACGGTCTGGCACATGATGACCAGGTCCCAGCTGCGTCCCCCGGCATCGTAGTCCTCGGCGAGACCCGGAATCGTCTCCATGCCCGCCCGTTCGGCCACGATCAGCTCCTCGGGTGCGGGATCGAGCACCGTGGCCCGGGCTCCCACACGATCGGCCAGCGTGCCTGCGATCACGCCGGTCGACCCGCCGACATCGAGCAGGGTCGCGGGCGCCTTCTCGAGCGTGTGGCCGAGAAAGTCGACCAGCTCCTGCGCGTAGTCGTGCTGCTCGGCCTGCACGCTTTCGGCGTCGATCAGCCGGCCGTGATGGGCAGAGACCAGCGGCCGGTAGATCGACTCGTAGAAGCGTGTGTACTCGGCTGCGGTCAGCCGCGGGGAGAGGAAGCCCAGACCGCACGCCGCGCAGACGCGCATGATTGCCGGGTAGCCGTAGCGGTCGCGGCGGCTCAGCTCGACGTGGTGCGTCGAGCTGCAGAGGTTGCACTCGCGGACGTACTCCTTTTCGTGGGCGGCGTAGTCGTAACCGAGGGCCGCGATGCGGTCGCTCCTGGCACGCTCAGCCTGCTGGGAGCTCACTGCGGCCACTGCGCGATGTCCGTGGATCTCTGGTGGAGCATGGGCGGTGACTTTAGTGCCCGCCTGGTGCTAGCGTCGCTCTCGGCTACGAGAGCTTGAGGAGTAGACCAACGTGAATTCGTCCGGCCCCACGATTCTGTTGATCGCCTCGCGGGGCGTTGCCGCCCGCCTCCTGCTGCAGACGGACTTCCTTCCCGCCCTCCAGGCGGCCGGGGCCCGGATCGTCGTGATGACTCCGGAGGCGACGATGCCGACGCTGTCTCCGCGGGCGCAGCCCGAGTCGATCGTGCTCGAGCCACTGCGCACGACACCCGCGCTCCCATCCGGCACCCGGGTAGGGACGCTGGTGAGGACGCTCGTGAGGGAGATGCGGCGTGCGGCTCTCAACGGCCGTGAGAGCCCTGCGTTCGAGATTCGGTACCGGAAATGGCACGCCGCCTATGCCTGGCCGCGGTGGCTCAACTCGGTGGTGTGGGCGGTCGTCAGGCAGTTGTTGTGGCGCTCGTCGGTGCTGCGGCGCCTGGTGTGCCGGGCAGATGTCGCGCTATCGAGCCAGGCGGTCAACAGCGAGGTCTTCGACCGGCACCGGCCAGAGTTGGTGGTGGGCGCCGGCCTGGGTTACTTCGTGCCTGACGAGGTCGTCTTTCAGGAGGCGGTCAGGCGCGGGGTGAAGACTGCCGCGCTGATCTCCGGATGGGACAATCCGACGAGTAGGGGCTATCGGGCCGTCCCGTTCGACGTCGTCGTCGCGTGGTCGGAGCGGATGCGTGACGAGATCGTGAAGTTCCACGACATGTCTTCTGACCGCGTCAAGGTCGGCGGGGCGCCTCAATGGGATCCTTACCTGGCTCCCGGGGCGCTTCCCACCCGTCAGGAGCTGTGCGATCTGCTCGGTCTCGATCCGGCGAAGAGGCTTCTCTTCTATGCCACGTTTCCCCCGCACAGCAACAGCCGGTCCTGCCAGCTGATCGCGACGGCCCTGGCGCAGGCCACGAGCAGCGGCAGCCTCGGCGACGACGTGCAGCTTGTCATCCGGCTTCACCCAAAGCACATGACTCCCCGAGGGGAGAAAGCCCGGCGCCCGTACGAGGCACTCGCTGCGATCGACGGCGTGCATGTGAACCACCCCGACGTAATCGAGGAGGCCGCGCTCCGTGGCGAGCCGAGCCTGGAAGACAGCCGCATACTGGGCGGGCTTGTCAAGCACTGCGAAGTGCTCGTAAACATCTTCTCCACTACCACCCTCGAAGGCTTCTTGGTCGATCGTCCCGTGGTGATGGCGGTGCCGGACCCCGCCACGGGAGCGCGGGAGCGGAACAGCTATGTCGCGGATCCATTGCTGTGGAGCGAGTACGTCCACCTTCAGCCGCTCGTCGAGAGCGGCGCAGCCCGAGTCGCCTACTCGACCGAGGAGCTGATCGAGCACGTCTC
>JBBPXW010000009.1:0-17590 GCA_038200525.1 Solirubrobacterales bacterium
ATTCTCATCCGCAACTATGTTTTTGCCGGTTGATTAACGAGGCCTACCGGCGACCTCGGCTCGCAACTGCCCCCACGGATCGTCCACGTCGAAGCCTGTCGTCCCCGTAGAAGCACCTCGGAGGATAGAGCTTCCTGGCGATTGTGCCCGCCGCGAGGCCGCAAGGTTCGTGAGTCGCGCCACAAGATCCGGGCGCGACTGGCGTGAGCGATCGGCCGGCCGGGTATGGTCGCGGCATGATCCGACGGGCAGTGGTGCTCCTGGCAATCTCAATCGTCGCGCTGACCGGTGCCGGCTGCGGCTCGGTCAAGGGCATCGAGGCCCAGAACGGCGCCCCGGCCGACCGGGCGGAAAAGGCCGGCAAGGAGGCCGCGGCGGACGCCGGGCCTCCGGTCAAGCTGCCTCCCGTCAACGTGATGCTGCTGACGATGAACGCGAAGGACGAGTCGTCGAACCGGCTCACGACCCAGCTCGAGACCGTGAGCAAGGCTCCGCTCGGATGGGTGCCGCAGCCGTGCGACGGCGGGGGCTCCCCCAAGATGCTCGAGACGTGCGCCGTCGGCATCATCGACCAGGGACCGCTGGACTTCATCATCTCCGACGGCGTCGATCCCAAGCTCATGCCGCGGACCCTGGAGAAGGCTGCGTTCAAGAACATCCCGGTGATCAACATCGGGGCCTCGGTGCCCCCCAGCCCGCTGCTCGCGGCAGACTTCGCCCCCGACGGCCGGGCCCTGGCGAGGACGCTCGACCGGTACATGATCCGCAAGCTCGAGCGCGTGCCGCCGGCCTCGCGCAGGATCGCGGTCGTGAAGTCGACGGGTCCCGGGGGTCGCATCCGGTTCGAGCAGCTGAAAGAGGACATCAAGGGCACGGGCATTAGGATCGTGGCCGAGGGAGAAACCGATCCTGTGTCGCCCGACACGGCGAAGGAGACGGTCAAGGGCATGCTGGAGAAGCACGAGAAGCTGAAGGCCGTCTGGCTCGCGGACGGGGGCTCGGTCGCGCCGGCGGGCGAGGCCGTGGACAAGGCCTTCAAGGACCTCGAGTTCCCCGACCGCCCGCTGGTGCTCGGCTTCAACGCGGACCCGACGGCTGCCGGCGCCATCCGCGACGGCAAGGCGGACGCGGTGGTCGACGTGGCCTATGACGCGACGCTCTTCGTCGCGCTCGACCGGATAGCGGAAAGCATCGGCCGTGGGGAGCAACTGAACCCCACGTCTGCCAAGCCCTACCCGCTGGACTTCCTGGACATCGCGCTGGTGACCAAGGACAACGCGCCTGCCAAGAAGAAGTTCCGCGAGCCCAAGGAGGACTTCGTGACCTTCTTCCTGGCGAAGTGGAAGAAGGAGTTCGGCTCTCCGCTCACGCCCGGCTGATCGCCGGCGTTCGCAGTCCCGCGATCAGTCGTCCTTCTTCTTGCTCTTGTCGTGGTCGTCCGCGAACAGGGGCAGCAGTCCGGCCAAGGCCCTGAGCACGGCGGCAATCACGCCGGCGATGACCGCGAGCTTGATCGAGGCGACAAGGTCGAAGTCGACGCGCAACCCGTTCGGGATCGAGTCCGCGAAGAGGAGGGCCGTGACGAACGTGGCCAGGAACGTGAAGAGAAGGGCGCGGGCGATCTTGCTGCTCAGGGACGGGCCGCCGCGAACGCTCCCGTTCTCGTCCCCCTCGCTCTTGCTCTGCTCAGCGTCCTCGTTCCTCTTCGCGTTCTCTTCGTTCTTCTTCGCCTTCTCTTTGTCCTTCTTCGGCTTCTCGTCGTCCTTCTTCGGCTTCTCGTCGTCCTTCTTCGCCTTCTCGTCGTCAGCCACGGTCGCCTCCTCCTCCGTCGATGGGGTGGCCACTATATGCCGCGCATGACCGCCGCGTGCCGGAGCACACTGACCGCTCGCCGGGCCCCTGCCGCAGGCTGGCTGGGGCCCCGCAGCCTCGTGCTGCCAGAATTGGGGGATGGAGAGTCAGCAGCCCTCACTTTCGCCGTACGCGCCCCCGCAGCCAGATCAGCGTCCGGCGTGGAAGCGGATCGGTGGAGCGATCACCGCCGCCGGCCTGGTGCTCCTCAACTTCGGTGCCAAGCTGAAGTTCCTTCTGCTGCTGCTGCCCAAGCTGAAGATCCTGACCACGTCGGGGTCGATGCTCGTCTCGATCGGGGCCTATGCCCTGATCTGGGGCTGGCAGTTCGGCGTCGGCTTCGTCTTGTTGCTGTTCGTGCACGAGATGGGACACGTGCTGCAGCTGCGCCGAGAGGGCATCAAGGCAAGCGCGCCGATGTTCATCCCATTCCTTGGCGCGATCGTTGCCATGAAGGAGATGCCGAAGAACGCCGCCGCGGAGGCGCGCGTGGGACTCGCCGGGCCGGTGCTCGGCTCACTGGGCGCACTGGCGTGTGTCGGCATCTACGCGCTCACCGGAGACGAGCTGTTCAAGGCGCTCGCCTTCGTCGGCTTCTTCCTCAACCTGTTCAACCTGCTGCCGGTGCTGCCGCTCGACGGCGGGCGCGCGATGGCGGCGCTGTCCCCCACCTTCTGGCTTGTCGGCTTCGCGCTCCTGATCGCGGTGACGGTGCTCTACCCGAACCCGATCATGGTGCTCGTGATCGTGGTGGGCGGCATGGAGACCTACCGCCGCTGGAAGGCCCGCAACGAGCCATCGTCACGGGAGTACCTGAAGGTGGCGCCGCGCATCCGCTGGGTGGTGGCGGGCGTCTACCTTGGGCTTGCGGTGCTGCTTGCGCTCGGCATGGACCTGACCCACGTGGCCCGCGACTTCGGCGACGTCTAGCGCTCGGCCATCGCGCGATCGATCTCGCGCTTCTGGTCCTTTGCCTTCAGGTCGCGCCGCTTGTCCACGTGGTCCTTGCCGCGTCCGAGAGCGATCTCGATCTTCGCGCGGCCATTCTTGAAGTACACGCGCGTGGGCACGAGCGTGAAGCCCTTCTCCGCCACTGACCCGGTGAGACGCTCGATCTCGTGGCGGTGCATGAGGAGCTTCCGGGGCCGCTCGGGCTCGTGGCCGTCGCGCGCCGCGGGGCCGTAGGGCGCGATGTGCATGTTGTGGACGTAGACCTCGTCGCCGTCCAGATGGGCGTAGGCGTCCTTGATCTGAACCCCGCCCTCGCGGATCGACTTTACCTCTGATCCCTGCAGCTGAACGCCGCACTCGAGTCGGTCGGAGAGGTGGTAGCGAAACGACGCCTGCCGGTTGGTGGCGATGTCGCCCGGGGCCGCCTTGCGCTTGTTGCCCTTCTTGGCCATGTGCCTAGCCTAGGGCGAGCCCGCCGGCGAGCGGGCGCCGGTCAGATCGAGAGCACGGCGGGCATCTGCCCGGCCACCCGGCTGGAGGCGACGACCACGCTGTTGCGCCCGCCCGCCTTGGCCTCGTAGAGGGCGGCGTCGGCACGGCGGTAGAGCGTGTTGAAGTCCTGCGAGTTGGCGCCCGCGCCCGCGACGGCGCCGAAGCTGATCGTGACGCCCAGGCCTGCGGGGCGGGCGGCCTCGACGGCGTCGCGCAGTCGCTCGGCCGTCTCCTCGGCCGCCACGAGATCGGCGCCGGGCAGGACTGCGACGAACTCCTCGCCGCCGACGCGGTAGACGTGATCGAGCGCGCGCAGGTGCTTTCGCAGCACGTAGGCCACCTCCTTGAGCACCGCATCGCCGACGGCATGGCCGTGGGTGTCGTTGACGAGCTTGAAGCGGTCGAGATCGCCGATGATGATCCCGACGCGGTCCACGCCGTCGGGGGCGTTGTCGCGCCGCTCGGTGAAGCGGTGCGAGAGCGCGGCGCGGTTGAAGAGCCCGGTGAGGGGATCGAGGATGGCCTCACGACGGTGGTCGCGATCGGACTTGACGATGGCTCCGCCGAGCAGGGTCACCGCCAGCATCAGCGCGAAGGTGTGGACGACGGGCACGGGATCATCGACGAAGCCGGACGGATCGAGGGCCACCGTCGAAGCGAGCAGCAAGACGACCGAATAGGCGATGCCGATGAGGGTCCCGCGCAGCTCGAACCGGGAGCCGAGCGTGACGAGCGGCAGGGCAAACCAGGGCATTGCGGCGGCATCGAGGCCGCCGGTGAGTGCGACGCTCACCGCGATCATCAGCGGTGACACGGCCCAGCTGGCGGCTACCCATACCTCTGGTCGCCCGCTGCGCTCGCGCAGCTTGTCGCCAACCGAGAATGCCGCGAGCGCGGCGACTAGCGGGATGAGCCACCACCAGCCCTCGAACGGGCCGGTGGCTACCAGCGCGATGCCCAGCACGCCGAAGGCCGCAAGCCGGTAGGGCCGGATCCGTTCCTCGAGATCGAGCAGGCGTTCACGGCGCAGCTGGCTCTCGTCTAGCCGCGCACCATCGCTCTCGTTGCCCATTCGAGACCTATCGGTGATCTCCGCAAGCGCTTGAGCAATGACGGGCCGGGTGTGGACGGTCCCTCGCAACGTGCGGGAAGATGCTGTCGCTCAGGCGGCCGGCTCGAGGTCCACGCGACCGCGTGGCGCGTCCACGCGCTCGACCGTGATCCTGATCGCGTCGCCCATCCGCACCGCCCGTCCCGACCCCTGGCCTTTAAGCGCCGTGCCCTCCTCGTTCAGCGTGTACCAGTCGCGCAGGCTGCGCACTGAGAGAAAGCCCTCGAACCCCTCCTCGCCGAAGCGGATGAAGGCGCCCTTGGCCACCAATCCCGCCACCTCTCCCTCGAACACGGGCGGGTCACCGCCGCCCATCCGACGCACCGTGCTCTCGAGCAGGAACGCCAGGCATACGTCGTCTGCCGAGCGCTCGAGCTTCATCGCGGCCCGCTCGAGCGCGCTGCACTCCACGCCCGCATCGTCCAGGTCATGCCCCCGCGGCGCGTCGGGCCCGAGGCCGAGACCTGCGAGCAAGGCGCGGTGGGCCACGAGGTCGGGGTAGCGGCGAATGGGTGACGTGAAGTGGCAGTAGCGAGAGCTCGCGAGCCCGGCGTGACCGAGGTTGCGGGGCGAGTAGTAGGCCTGCTTCAGCGACCGCAGCACGAGCGACCCGAACGCGGTCGCGCCGCGGCCGGTGCGGCGGGCCTCGGCCGCGGCCAGCCGCGACGCCTCTGCTGCCACGGCGGCAGCCTGCTGTGGGCTCATGTTGCGCGGGATCGCCGGGGTGGGGACTTCCAGCGAGGCGAGCTGGCCGATCATCGTCTCGACCCGGTCGGGATCGGGCTTCTCGTGCACCCGGTAGAGCGTCGGAAGCTTGCGATCGGCCAGGTAGCCGGCCACCTGCTCGTTGGCGAGGATCATCAGGTGCTCGATCAGCTCATGCGACTCGGTCTGGGCCTCACGCACGACACCGGCCACGTTGCCGTCACCGTCGAAGCGAAAGCCCGGCTCGGTGGAGGTGACCTCGAGCGCGCCGGCCTGCCTGCGCTTGTCCTGCAGCGCCGCGGAGACCGCACGCGCGGCTACGAGCGGAGCCGCCCACGGATCCCGTGCCTGCGCACGGCCCGCGAACACATCGTCCACGTCGGCGTAGGTGAGCCGGTGGTCGCTGCGGATCGTCGAGCGCATGAAGCGAACCCGGCGCACGTCGGTGCCGGCCACGTCCATCTCGACGGTGACCGCCGGCTTGTCCTCCCCCGGGCGCAGCGAGCAGGCGCCGTTTGACAGCGCCTCGGGCAGCATCGGCTCGACCGCTCCGGGCACGTAGGTGCTGGTGCCGCGGCGGTAGGCCTCCGTGTCGAGCGCGCCGCCGGGAAGCACGTAGGCGGACACGTCGGCGATGTGGACCCACACCCGCACCAGATCCTGTGGTGCGGCGCTCGCCCGACCACCGGTCGGGCTCCGCTTCACCCCGCCTTCGTCGTCGAGCCGCTCGGCCGAGATCGCGTCGTCGAAGTCGCGAGCGTCGTCGGGGTCGATGGTGAAGGTCGGGAGCTCGCGCAGGTCCACGCGCTCCCCGTCGCTCTGCGGCTCAAGCTCTCCCACCTCTTCCTCGACGCGGCGCGGGAAGCTCAGCCGCAGTCCGCGGTGGAGCATCAGGCCCTCGACCACATCGCGAGCCACCGTGGGGCGGCCGATCTTGCGGATCACCCGCGCGCCCTTCTTTCCCCCGCCGACCAGCACCAGGTCGCCGGCCGACCCACCACCGCCCGCCACGGCCACGCGCGCTCCCCTCGGCCCGAAGAGCGGCTCGGCCACGACGAAGCGGCCACGCCGGCTCAGGACGCCAACCATCGGGAAGTCGAGACCGGCGGGGCGGCCCTGGGGCCGCGGGGTCACCTGCGCGAGAGCTTCTTGGAGAGTGTGTCGAGCGCGATGGGAAGCGCCTCGTCACGTTTGGTGTCCGGGTCGTCAGACGCCTTGACCTGCGGCTTGATGCCCTTGCCCTGAATGTTCGAGCCCTTCGGCAGGAAGTACTCCCCGACGGTGATGTCGAGCACGCCATCGTTCGAGAGCGGCAGGACCTGCTGGAACACGCCCTTGCCAAACGTGCGTGTGCCCACCACCGTCGCCCGGCCGGTGTCTCGCAGGGCTCCCGTGACGATTTCCGAAGCCGACGCGCTGCCCCTGTCGACGAGCACCACCACCGGGATCTTCCGGGGGATCGCATCGCCTTCGGCGTTGAAGTTGCGTCGGGGCGAAGTCCGGCCCTTGGTATAGGTGATCAGCCCATTTTCGATGAAGGTCGACGCAACGAGCACGCCCTCATTGAGCAGGCCGCCGCCGTTGCCACGGAGGTCGAGCACCAAGCCCTGGGCGCCGCGCTTGCGCACCTTCGAGATCTGCTGGCGCAACAGGCTGTGGGCGCCCGAGCTGAACCCCTGGAGCTTGACCACGCCGTAAGTCTTGCCGGACCTCTTGATCACCCGTCCCTCGGCCACCGGAACGACGATCCGCTTGCGCTCGAGCGTCAGCTCGCGGGGCGTGCCCTTCTTGGGGTCGACGATCTGCAGCCGCACCTTCGAGCCGGCCTTGCCCTTGATCTTGGCGGTGGCGGCGCTGCTGGAGAGGCCGGCGATCGACTTGCCGTCGACCTCGGTCACGAAGTCGCCCTTCTGGATGCCGGCTTTCTTCGCAGGCGAGCCGCCGAACACGTTGAGCACCCGCAGCCCGCGCTTGTCCTGCTCGACGCTCATGCCAACGCCCTCGAACTCGCCGCCGATGGAGTCCCTCAGCTGCTTGGTCTCCTTCGGGGTGAGGTAGTTGGAGAACGGGTCGTCGAGACTCCCGACGATCCCTTTCAGCGAGCCGTCATCGAGCTTCGACTGCTTCACGGGCTTGTAGAAATTGTCCTTGATGTCCTCGATCAGCTCGGCGCGCAGCCCGCGGTCGTCGGCCACGAAGGTGTCACGAACGGGCCCGGGCAGCGTCTCCGGGTGGCCGCCCAGCCAGACGCCCCCCGCGAGGACCAGGATGCCGACTGAGACGGCGAGGACGGTTCGGCGAAGAGGGCTCATCTGTGAAGGCGGCCCACGGGCCGACGGCGAAGAGTAGTGGGCTGCCGAGGGCTGCTCGCTACACGCGCAGGAAGCGCCGCAGCGTGAGTGCGCTGCCCGCTGCGGAGACCGCCACGCACGACGCCATGAGGACCACGATGAGCAGGCCGAAGTTGATCGTGTTCGGGGCCGCCAGCAGCGCGAAGCGGGCCTGCAGGGGATCGATGAAGGTCTCCTTCGCCACGGTGAGCAGCAGCACGGCCACCACACCGCCCATGAACCCGACGATCACGCCCTCGAAGACGAATGGCCACCGGATGAACCAGTTGGTGGCGCCCACGAGCTTCATCACCTCGACCTCTCGCCGTCGGGAGAAGATCGAGAGCCGAATCGTGTTTGCGATCAGCGCGACCGAGGCAAAGATCAGCAACGCGGCCAGGCCGGCAGTGAGAATCTTCACAAGGCCCGTTGCGGAGAGGATCTTTGCGGTGTCCTCCTCCTTGTTGCGCACCTCGTCGATGCCCGCGAGCGAGGGCACGCGCGCACCGCTGGCGTCCTTGGGCGCGAGACGATCGACGATGGCCGAGACCTTGTCCGGATCGTCGGGGACCACCCGGAAGGTGTCAGGCAGGGGATTGCCGCCCAGCAACGTGGCGCCGTCCTTGAACGCCTCGGGATTCGCCTTCGTGGCATCCGCGAGCCCCTTGGCCTTGGAGATGAAGGTCACGGACTTGACGTTGGCCGTGCCCTCGATGGCGCGCCTGACCTCCTGGCGCTCGGCGGCGGTCGCCCCGTTCTTGGCGTAGACGTCGACCACCACGCGGTCGCGCACCGAGTTGGCGGTGCCGGTGGTGGCCTGCACGATCGGGATGAACACGCCGATCACGAGCGCGGTGAGCACCACTGTGAGCAGTGCAGCGAGCGCCGGCGCCGAGTTGCGCCCGAGGCCGCGGAGGGCCTCACGCAGGAAGAAGCCGAACCTCATCAGTTGGGGTGGCCCTCGTGGCCGACGCCGAGCTCCCCGCGCAGGCGGATCGCGAACTCGGTGGTCGACTCGTCGGGGCGGTAGAGGCCAGAGAGCTCGTCGCGGATGATCCGGCCCTCCCGCAGCTCGATCACCCGGCGGCGCATCTTGTCCACCATCTCCTTGTCGTGGGTGGCCACGACCACGGTGGTGCCCGTGCGGTTGATCCGGTAGATCAGCTGCATGATCCCGATCGAGGTCTCGGGGTCGAGGTTGCCGGTCGGCTCGTCCGCGAGCAGCAGCGGTGGGTGGTTGACGAAAGCGCGCGCGATCGAGACGCGCTGCTGCTCTCCGCCCGACAGCTCGTCCGGATAGCTGTGCAGCTTGGTCGAGAGTCCCACGAGGCGCAGGATGTCTGGCACCTTGCGCCGGATCTCGGCGCGCGGCTCGCCGATCACCTGCAGCGAGTAAGCGACGTTGTCGTAGATCGTTCGGTTCGGCAGCAGCTTGTAGTCCTGAAAGACCACGCCGAGGTTGCGGCGAAGCTGCGGCACGCGCGACCGCGGCATGTCGGAGAGCTGCTTGCCGGCGATCCGAATCTCACCGGCCGTGGCCTCGAGCTCCTTCTGCAGCAGACGGATGCACGTCGACTTGCCGCAGCCGGTGGCCCCGACGAGAAACACGAACTCTCCCCTGCCGATCTTCATCGACGCGTGCTCGAGACCGACGGAGCCGCCGTCGTAGACCTTCGAGACGTCGTCGAACTCGACGACGGGCACCCCGCTGGGGCGCACCCGCGCAGGGGCGGTGGCCTCCACCGGGCGTGCGACGTGGGGGCGCTTGCGTATTCCGATGCCGGCCATGAGCAAGCATGGATATCGGACCCGTGGTCCGTCGGGGGCGGGTGCACATGGTCCTGCACGTTGCAGGGTTTCTTGCAGGTGGGTCGTTCCGGGCGCTACCCCAGCCGCCAGCGCCCGAACAAGCCCTCGTCGCCGCGCAACAGGCTTACGAGCTCACCGCGCACGGGTTTAAGCAGTGGGCGGCCGCCGACGATGGTCAGCGCCCCGGCACCGCCGACGATCCGCGGGTCGATGCTCATGAACAGCTCGTCGACGAGGCCCGCGGGCAGCAGGTGGGCGTTCAGGGTCGGGCCGCCCTCGCACAGGACCGAGCGGATGCCGTGGTCCGTGCGCAGGCGGGCCATCAGCACGGGCAGGTCGTCGTTGATGGGCAGGTAGGCGATGTCCGCCTTGGTCCCAGCCAGCTGCCTCTCCGACGAGGTCGCGATCACCACGCGTGCCTCGGGCTCCTGGAGCAGCGGCAGATCAGCGGGAAGGTTCAGCCGGGAGCTCACGATCACCATCAACGGCTCCGGCTCGAGACCCTCACGCTCGCGCCGAGCCCGTCGCTCAGGGTCCTTTATGGCACGCCCGTAACGCTCATCGCGCACAGTTCCCGCGCCGACCAGAATCGCGTCTGCCTGCGTCCGCAGTGCGTGGAAGAGCGTTCGGTCGGCCTCGCCTCCCAGCCCCCGCGTGGTGCCCCCGACGGCGGCCTTGCCGTCGAGCGTTGCCACCATGTTCACGACGACATACGGCCGGTCCGCGGGCGCGCGCGAGCCGAGGTCGAGGTGCGCGACCGCTTCGGCCGCCTCGACCTGACCGGGGCGTGGAAAGAGGCGGTCGAGAAGCATCCCGGCACGGTAGCGTTGCGCCCTGCATGCGAGCCCTCCAGGTGACAGAGCTGACCGGTCCCGACGGCGTGGCCGTCCTAGACGTGCCCGAGCCAGACGCCTCGGCGGGGGTGTTGATCGACGTGCATGCCGCGGGCCTTGCCTTCCCCGACGTGCTGCTCACCCGCGGCCTGTACCAGTACAAGCCCGATCCCCCGTTCACGCTCGGGGTCGAGGTGGCCGGCACCGTGGCCGAGGCCGACGCGGCCTCCGAGTTCGCGGCGGGTGAGCGCGTGATGGCGTTTGCCTTCGGCGCGGCGTCGGAGCGTCTGGCCGTCGGGCCCGAGTTCGTGTTCGCGACCCCCGAGTCCTTCGACGACGACCAGGCCGGCGGGTTCATCATGAACTACCACACGTCGCACTTCGCGCTGCACCATCGCGGGCGCCTCGCAGAGGGGGAGACGGTGCTCGTGCACGGCGCCGCCGGCGGCGTTGGCACCGCTGCCGTGCAGATCGCCAAGGGGGCCGGGGCACGCGTGATCGGCGTGGTGTCGAGCGACACCAAGGAGGAGGTGGCCCGACGCGCCGGTGCCGACGAGGTCGTGCGCTGCGACTCCGAGTGGCTCAAGCAGGTGCGCGAGCTCACCGACGGCCGTGGGGTCGACGTGCTCTACGACCCGGTCGGCGGCGACCGCTTCGCCGACTCCGTGCGGGCGCTCGCCCCCGAGGGCCGACTGTTGGTGGTTGGCTTCACCGAGGGCCAGATTCCCTCGGTGGCCGTAAACCGTCTGCTGCTCAAGAACATCTCGGTGGTTGGCGTGGCATGGGGCGCCTTCGTGGCCGACAAGCCCGGCCTCACCCGCGCGATCGGCGACGACCTTGCACGGCTTGCCGCGGGCGGCTTGATCGACCCGATCGTAAGCGCGACCTACCCGCTCGCCGAGGGTGCGCAGGCGCTGCGCGACATCGACGAGCGCCGCGCCACCGGCAAGATCGTGGTGCGGATGTCGTGAAGACTCAGGCGGCCGCTCCCTCCGTGCTGGTAACCCACGACGCGTAGGGGGTTGTTCTCCGCGCGTTAAACCGGATAAGCAGTAACGCGCCACCCTGTTGCGGGACGTCTGGGGCGGAACTTCCGATGGGTGGTTAGGGCTTCGACTGTGGATGTGCGCCAGTTTGCCCAAGTGAAATGGATGCTCGAAAAGTGGGTTCTTTGTGTACGCCTCGGCCTTACACTCGGTTGGTACCCGAGGAGCATCAGCAGGCCACATCCACGACCAGCTCGCCGTCGGGTTCGGTGCTGTGCGGAATCACGGCCTCCTTCACCGGCCGCTTCCTCGTCCGCCACTTCGAAACCCGGACCCTGGGCCCCAATTCGCCATCTACTCACTGATCGCGGGTGCCACCAGCCTCATCCGCTTCGCCGCGTGAGCCGAGGATCGTGATGCTGGCCGTGACGCCACCGGCCTCGACATTTTCGAGGCCGGCTGTACCCCCGTGGACCTGGGCGATCGCAGCGACGATCGCCAGGCCCAGCCCCGTACCAGCCTGACCGTCTCGGGTGGCGAAGCGCTCGAAGGCCCGGGCCCTGGTCTCCGCCGGGAGGTGCGGCCCGTCATCGTGTACCCACAGCGTGGCGCTCTCTGGATCGGCGCGCGCACCGATCAGGATCGGGCCGGCCCCGTGGGCCACTGCGTTTTCGAGCAGATTGCGCATGGCCTGCTCGAGGCGTCCCGGGTCGGCTGCCACGTGGGCCGGCAGGGGCCGCTCCACCGTGACTACCCGGCCGTCGGCTGGGACTAGACGCACCACCCGATCCAGCAGCTCCGGGACAGGGATCGCCACGATGCGAACAGGTAGGCGCCCGGCGTCGGCCTTGGCCAGCACCAGCAGGTCCTCGGCTAGTCGGACGAGCCGGTCGGTGTCCTTAAGGGCTGCCCGCACGGCCCGCCTCAGTTCCTCGGGACCGTCGTCGTGGAGGAGCGCCAGCTCGAGCTCGGCGCGCAGCGTGGCCAGCGGCGTACGTAGCTCGTGACTGGCGTTCGCCAAGAACGAACGCTCGTGCTCGGCCGCGTCGGCCAGCCGGCCCAGCATCGCGTTCAGTGTGTCGGCCAGGCGTCCTACCTCATCCCGCGAGGCAGGGACCGGCAGCCGCGTCTGCTGCTGGGCCGCGGTGATCTGTTCTGCTCTGCGTCGCATGCTTTCTACTGGTCGCAGCGCGGCAGTGGCGATCCCATAGGCGCTCAGCGACGCGAGCGCTAGTGCGAGTGCGCCCCCGATTACCAGGGCGCCTCCGACCCCCTCCACGGCCGACTCGCGCTGGGCCAGCGAAGAGGCGACGACGATCACCAGCCGCTGTCCTCCGGCGGTGACCGGTTGGGCGAGCAGTCGGGTGTGCTCCGGGCGTTCGATGAACCCGGTCCGGTGAAGGTGGTCGGTGACCTCGCTCGGGCTGAGCAGGCGCCCGTCGGCCTCCGGGCGCGTCGCGACTAGGCGTCCGTCGGCCAGGAACACCTGGGCGTAACGCTCGCCGGGCTGAATCAGGCCGCGGTGGGTGGGCCAGCGTTCGCGTACCGAGCCCGATAGCGCCCCGGCTCGGGCGTGCAGCGCCTGGCGAACGCCTGCGTCGATGTCATCGCGCACGCGCAGCTGCATGAACCACCCCAGCGCGGCAAACACGACGGCCATCGCCATCGCAAAGACGAGCGTCAGCTTCGCGCGGAGGGGCAGCGCCCGGGTGCGCGACCTCACCCGCGGTCGTCCGTCAGCCGGTAGCCGCGCGACCGGACCGTCGTGAGGGTCTCCCGCCCGAAGGGGCGATCGATCTTCTCGCGCAGGTACCGCACGTAGACGTCCACCACGTTGGGGGGGTGCCGCACTCCGCGCGGCCAGACTTCTTCCAACAGCTGCCAGCGCGACAGGACCTCCCCCCGGTGGCGCATCAGGACCTCCAGAAGGTCAAACTCCCGGGCGCTCAGCTCGATCGCCGCACCCGCGCGGGTAACCACGTGGGTCTCGGGGTCGAGCGCCAGGTCGCCAATCGCGAGCGCTCCGTCCCGCGGACGGCGGTCGCGACGAACGAGTGCACGCAGCCGGGCGAGCAGTTCCACGAACTGGAACGGCTTGCCGAGGTAGTCGTCGGCCCCCGCCTCGAAGCCCTCCACCCGATCCTCGAGCTCGTCCCGGGCGGTGAGCATCAACACCGGGGTCCATCGGCCCTGTCCACGCAACGTGCGGACCAGTTCAAAGCCGTCGTCGTCGGGCAGCGTCACATCCAGGACGAGCACGTCATGCGCGCCCGACGCCGCAGCATCGAGCCCGTCCGCGACCGTGGAGGCCCACGTCACCTGCGCCCCCTCGCGACCGAGACCGCGGCGCAGGATCTCGGCCATCCGCTCGTCGTCCTCGACGAGGAGGACGGAGACGGCATCAAGGGCGGGCATGGCTTCTCAGATTCGCCTCATCAGGAAATCCTAAGGTGGCTTCCGCTCGTAAAAATGCTGTGAATATGAATGCCCACGTCGACACCGCCAATCTCCTTTTGCGCGCCTTCAGCGACGGCCTCGCGCTGGCCGCGTTGTGCGCCATTGTGGCGTGGCGCCGTCCGCGCCGGGGCCTGTTCATGGTGTTCGCCACCTTCAATGTCGGCCTGTTCGTGGTCGTCACGGTGATCACCTCCCACCGCGTCGGCCCTGCCGTCGGCTTCGCTCTCTTCGCGATGCTCTCGATTGTCCGGCTACGCAGCGAGCCGTTCGCAAACGCCGAGCTGGCCTACTTCTTCTCCGCGCTGGTACTGGCCCTGGCCAACGGCATCCGGCTCACCGACGGATGGGTGGGTCCCGCAGGCAGCGCCCTACTCTTGGCGGTCCTCTACCTGGTCGACCACCCGTCCCTGTACCGCCGGACCGCGCGCCGCGAAGTCACGCTCGACAGCGTCTTGGTGGACCCCGGTCGGCTCCACGACGAACTGGAGGAGCGGCTGGGCGTCGAGGTGGTCGAGGTAGTGATCCGCGAGGTGGACTACGTGCGCGACATGACGCGCGTCAGCGTCCGGACCCTGCAGCCCGCCGGCGTACCCGAGCCCGGCGAGGTGGTCGCGTGACGCCGGATCTCCCGGCGCTCGCGCCGATCTCGTTGGATGAGGTACTCGAGGAGTCGGCGCTCCAGGAGCGCACCGACCGCAAATACGTCGTCCCGCGTGGCACCCTGGACGCGTTGCTGACCCGGATCGCACCCAGCCACCGGGTCCTGGAGATCGCCGGCACCCGTGTACAGCGCTACGACACGGTCTACTTCGACTCGCCCCGGCTGGGGGCCTACCACGCTCACCTGCAGGGTCGGCGCCGGCGATATAAGTCCCGAACGCGGCTGTACCGAGACACGGGTTACTGCGTGCTCGAGCTCAAGCTCAAGGACGGCCGAGGGCGCACGGTCAAGGAGCGCTCGCCGATCCTCGAGGCCGAACACGGCCGGCTGACCTCGGCCATGCGGGCATTCCTCGACGAGCGACTCGGCTCGGCCTACGGGATGCAGATTCCGGCGCTGGAGCAGACCCTGCATAGTCGCTTCCAGCGCATCACGCTCGTGGCCGACGGCGGGGGCGAACGGGTCACTTGCGACCTCGGGGTGGAGTACCTGGCCGGCCGCGCCTGGAGGCCCGCCCTGGACACCGCGTTCGCCATCATCGAGACGAAGTCCCCGCACGGCCGCGGACCGGCCGAGGCCGCGCTGAAGGCGCTCGGGAGCAGACCGGTGAGCGTGAGCAAGTACTGCCTGGGCATCGGGCTAAACCGGCCGGACGTCCATGCGGGCCGCTTGCTCGCCCCCGTTCGCCACTACCTCGCGCCCGCCGGTGCCTAGGGCGAGGCGCCTGCGGCGCGGCCATGTGCGCCTTCTGCTCGCGGCCCTGTTGGTGGCCCTTGGCGCCACCGCAGTGCTGCTCAATACCAGTCACGGCCAGGCAAAGGCGCCCGACCCGCTGGCCTCCGGCACGCTCGCGCGACTGTTCCCCGACCGCGACCTGGTCGCCGTCGACGCTCCCACTCGCGCAGCCACCCGGCGGGCCGACCGTGACGTGGGGCGATACCTGACCCACCATCCACTCCGCGACGACCGCGCGTTCCTGCAGTTCGCCGTGGCCAGTCTCGGTCCACCCCCGGGTGGAGCCGTGACCCGACGTGAGCTGGCCCAGCTGCACCGAGTCGGGGCTCACCGCGACCGCCGCGGCACGACCGCTTCGCTGTGGCTTGAGCAGGAGGGCAAGAAGGCGATCTGGAAGCTGTACGCCAAGCAGTACCGCGCGCAGGCTCCAGACGCAGCGGGGCACAGGGCGAAGACCCAGCTCAAGCAGACGATCGCCCTCGCAACGCAGCTGACGACCGCGGCAAAGGCGCACTACGCGCGCACCGCGCCGTACCAGGTGGACCCGACTCTCCGCGGCATCAACCAGCGCCGCTTTTCGGGGGCGCGCAAGGTCTCCTACCCCTCCAAGCACTCGGTCATCGCGGTGGCCGCGGCACGCGTGCTGCGCCACTTCGAGCCCCAGCGGGCGGGCGAGTACCGCTGGATGGTCAATGAGATCAACTACTCCCGCCTCTACGGCGGGGGGCACTACCTCAGCGACGTGACCGGGGGCGCCTACGTCGGCGAGCTGCTGGCCCGGTACGAGCTCGCCGCCGGGTGAGCCCAAGACGTGCGGCCAGACGTGACGACAGCTGACCCGACGGGCTTGATCCGTCCCTTCTGGGCGTATAACTCTAAGTGTCTGGGGGCGAGTCTGGCCCTCTCGGTTCTAAGAAGATGTGATGAGACCATCTACGAAGCCAAGTACGCGCCGTAGCTAGGCGGACACTGTTGGCGTCGAACGTCTAGTGGTGGCTTTTCCGGTGGCCTGGGGGCCGCGTTTTCGAGCTGGGAGCGAAGCACCGTGCTTGGGGTCGAGCGCCCTAGTGAGTGCTCGCGCGTGCCCGATGAGCGCCTCGCGCAGGACGGAAGCCCATGCTGCGAGGCACACCGGACACGATCGCATCGGGCGAAATCCTCACAGCCGAACTGTCAACGCTCTACCGGGGTCCAGGCCACAGTGCAGCCCGTTACGCCTAACCCGGTTCTAACCCCTTAGAACCCCCCACGACGCGTGGGACTAACCGAGCGCGACCATCCGCTGGATCGGAACGCGCGCGCGCTCGGCGATCTCGGGCGCCACGGTGACCACCGGTCCCATGTCTCGCAGGGCGTCGCGCAGTTTGGGCAGGGTGATCATCTTCATGAACTGGCAGACCGCCGCCTGGTTGGCCGCGATGAAGGTCTTTCCGGGGTTCTCCTGCTCGAGCGGGTAGAGCATGCCGGTCTCGGTGGCCACGATGAAGCGGTCGGACTCCGAGTCGCGCGCGTGCGTGAGCATGCCGCCGGTCGAGAGCATGTGGGTGTTCTCGGCGTCGACGTCACCGGCCGCCACGTACTCCATGACCGAGGTCGAGCACCCGCACTCGGGGTGGATCAGCAGCGCAGCGCCGGGGTTGTGGTCGCGCACCTCCGCGATGTCTGAGGGCCGAATGCCGGCGTGCACGTGGCACTCCCCGTCCCAGACGTTCATGCGCCTGCCCGTCATCTTCTCGACGTAGGCGCCAAGGAACATGTCGGGGCCGACGAGGATCTCCGTGTCGTCGCCATGCTCGCGCCAGATGTGTTCGACCACCTGCACCGCGTTGGACGAGGTGCAGCAGTAGTCGGTCTCCGCCTTGACCTCGGCGGTCGTGTTCACGTACATCACCACCACCGCGCCCGGGTGCTTCGCCTTCCAGGCGCGCAGGTCATCGGCGGTGATCGAGTCGGCGAGGGAGCACCCGGCATCGAGGTCGGGCAGCAACACGGTCTTCTCCGGGGAGAGGATCGCCGCGCTCTCGGCCATGAAGTGCACCCCGCAGAACGCGATCACGTCACCGTCCGCATCGACCGCCTGCCGCGACAGCGCCAGCGAGTCACCGACGATGTCTGCCACGTCCTGGATCTCGGGCACCTGATAGTTGTGAGCCAGGATCACCGCGCCGCGCTCCTCGGCGAGGGCGCGCACCTCACGTTTCAGCGCAGGGATGTTCTCCAGCTCGAGCGTGGCTGGCATTGGCCCCGCCGGGGGCGTGGTCTGAGCCGACATGTTTCGAACCTCGTTCGGTGTCGAAATGAATCCCCGCCGCGATGGCGGGAAGGCACTGCTCCATATAGGGTAGCGCCGCGTCTTTCAGGGTAGCGCCGCGTCTTTCCCGGTCATCTGGGTCGGGACTTCGAACAGCTCTGCCTGCGCGTACGCAGTCGCGGTGTCAGGGAGCCCACCAACGGGCGGGGGCTACGCCTGGGGCGCGAAGGCCGACAGCGCCTTGGGCGGAGCCTCGGCCACGACCGCGGGCCGCTCACCGCGCGCCTTGGGTCTGCGCACCTTGAGGTGCTCGGCCAGGAAGTAGGAGCCCCCAACCACTACGGCCGCCAGCACCTGCACGGCGATCGTCTCGACCGTGGGCACCACCTCGAACCAGCGCGCGGTCCAGTCGGGGAGC
>JBBPXW010000010.1:0-42080 GCA_038200525.1 Solirubrobacterales bacterium
CCTCGGCACCCATGCAACGGACACCCTGGCGGCCGGCGGAAAGCGCCTGCGGCCGATGCTCGTCGCGCTCTGCGGGGGCACCGGGGCGAGCCTCGCGAGGGCCGGGGTCGCGGTCGAGCTGCTGCACATGGCCACCCTCGTGCACGACGACGTGCTCGATGGCGCGCAGCTGCGTCGCGGCGTGTCGACCGTCTTTGCCGTCGGCGGCCGCGGTGCCGCCACCGCCACTGGTGACCTGCTCTTCTCGCGCGCCTTCGCCGAGCTTGCGGGCGCCGGGCGCGCCGATGCGGTTGGCGCCCTGTCGGAGGCCTCGTCCGCCCTGGCCCGTGGTGAGCTGATGCAGCGCGCCGACGCGTGGTCTGGCTCGGTGACCGTGGAGCGCTACCTCGAGCGCTGCGAGCTGAAGACGGCAAGCCTGTTCGCGGCGTCGTGCCGGCTGGGCGCCATGCTCGGCGACTGCCCGGAGCACGCCGAGGCGCTCGCGGGCTTCGGACGCAGGATCGGCCTCGCGTTCCAGATCCTCGACGACGTGCTCGACGTGTCCGGACCGGCGGAGCGCACCGGCAAGCACCGCGGTGCCGACCTGCTCGACGGGACCGTGACCATGCCGCTGATCGTCGCCCGCGAGCGCGATGCGCAGCTCTGCGCAATGGATCTCAGGGCAGTCGTCTCAGGGCCCGCGCAGGCGGACGCCGTCTGTGACCGGATCGCTCTGACCGGCGCTCTCGGTGAGAGCCGCGAGCGCGCGCTGATGCACGTGGCCGAGGCCAAGGCGGCGATGTCGGGCCTCGGCCTCGCCGGCCACCGACTGGAAGCCCTCGGCCTCGTGGCCGACGGCGTGGTCGAGCGCTACGCCTAGTGACCTGGGCCTAGAAGTCCTCGGGCAACAGGGCCCCGGCCCGCAGCGCCCCGGCGAACCGATCGATCTCAGCAGCCATGTTCGCCCGCATCAGACGGCGGTAGTCCGCGGTGAGGGCCTCGGTTGCAGAGTCGAGCGCCTCGTCGAAGGCCTCGACGACGTCCTGGGCGAATATGCCCTGGCGCATCGTCTCGCACTCCGGGCAGCGGATCTCGACGGACCAGCTCTCCTCTCCGGCCTCCTCCCATGCGGTCGGGTAGGCCAGGAGCGAGCCGCACTCCCTGCATACATGCAGGTCGAGGTCTGGGTCGAGCACGGGCGCATGCCCATCATCGGCGTGCTCGCGGCCCTCGCCGAAGTACACGACCGCGATGGTCTTGCCGCTGGGCAGGACGACCTTCTCGATGTGCTGCTCGTCCGTCCGCTCACCGGGGTCCATAGGTCGGTATCGGCACGCCCGCGGGGGACTTGAGACCACGTAGACTCCGCGGCGCCGTGGTGCTCAGCGACAGAACGATCCGGGCAGAGGTCGAATCCGGCCACATAGTCATCGATCCGTTCGACCCGGGGCTCGTCCAGCCTTCGAGCGTGGACGTTCGCGTGGACAGCCGCTTCCGCGTGTTCCACAACGCCCGCTACACCCACATCGACGTGCGCAAGCCTATGGATGACCTCACCGAGCTCGTCCAGGTGCGTGACGGCGACCCGTTCATCCTCCATCCAGGCGAGTTCGTGCTCGGTCAGACGCTCGAGCAGGTCACCCTGCCCGACGACCTCGTCGCAAGGCTCGAGGGCAAGAGCTCGCTCGGCCGGCTTGGCCTGCTCATCCACTCGACCGCCGGGTTCGTGGACAGCGGCTTCTCCGGCAACCTCACGCTGGAGCTCTCGAACGTGGCCAACCTGCCGATCACGATCTACGAGGGGATGCCCATCGGGCAGATCTCGTTCATGCGGATGGACGGCCCCGTCGAGCACGCCTACGGATCGGCGGCCACGGGGAGCAAGTACCAGGGCCAGGCCGAGCCCACCCCGAGCCGTTTCCACGAGAACTTCAAGGACTAACGCGCCAGCGAGACTGATCCGCAGGGCGCTTCCTGGCGAAGACCTACCGACGCTAGAGTTCATCTTCGCGGCCGGCCTTTCCCTCTCAGGCGCGAGTCGCGCCCCCGACGTATTCAGGAGACATCATGCCGCTCGGAGTAGGTCTTCCAGAGATCATCATCGTCCTCGTCATCGCGCTCGTCATCTTCGGCCCCAAGCGCCTTCCGGAGCTTGGCAAGTCGCTCGGCAGCGGGATGAAGTCCTTCAAGGAGTCGGTCACCAACGACGACGACGGAGACAAGAAGCTTTCCAAGGCCGAGGCAAAGCCCGAGCCCGTGCACGCCGAGAAGTCGGAGAAGACTCCGGCTCCAGGCGGCCAGAGCAGCTAGGCCCCCACGGCCTCAGAAGCAGGAGTCCGCGGGCGCGTGCCGCGCTTTCGGCCCATCGACCACGAGGAGCGCCTGACGCTCGTCGACCATCTCGGCGAGCTCCGCTCCCGGCTGATCATCGCGATCTCCGCGTTCCTGGTGGCGTTCGCGCTTGCCTCATGGCAGAACCACGTCGTCCTGACGATCCTCAACAGGCCGCTGCCCGACAACCTCGACAAGCCGATCACCCTGGGGATCACCGAGCAGTTCACGACCACGCTGACCAACTCGGCGTACGCCGCGCTCCTGATCTCGCTGCCGATCGTCCTGTACCAGCTGTACGCCTTCATCCTCCCGGCGTTCAGCCCGAAGGAACGCAGCGTGGCCAAGCCGCTGCTGTTCATGGTGCCCGTGCTGTTCATCATGGGCGTGGTCTTCTGCTACTTCGTGGTGCTTCCGGGCGCGATCAAGTTTCTGCTCAGCTTCAACAGCGACCAGTTCAACACCCAGGTCCGCGCGAAGGACTACTACAGCTTCACGACGTTGACGATGCTTGCGATGGGCATCGGCTTTCAGGTGCCCGTGGCCATCACCGCGGCGGTCAAGCTCGGGTTGACCACGCCCCAGAAGCTGCGCAATAACCGCCGCTACGCAATCCTCGTGATCGCCATTCTGGCGGCATTCCTGCCGACGATCGACCCGGTCACCCTGATCCTCGAGATGATCCCGCTCCTGCTGCTCTACGAGTTCAGCATCCTGCTGTCGGCCTACATGGTCAAGCCGGGGCCCGAGGTCGCCGAAGCCGAGGGCGGATAAGGGTCGCTCCGGGCCGGTGCGGTGCTCGCCCGGCCGGTGCCCGGGCTGCGCTTCACCCGCAGGCCGCTACTCTCCGGCGCCATGCTTTTCGATCTTCAGGGCAAGCGCCGTCGCACCGTTCAGGTCAGCTTCCTCCTGCTGGCGGTGATATTCGTGGTCGGCTTCGTCGGCGCCGGCATCGGAGGCGACGTCCAAGGCGGGATCTTCGACGCCTTCAAGGGCGGCAACGGCGGCTCCAGCAGCGGCAACAGCCTGATCGAGAAGCGCGTCAAGGCAAACGAGAAGAAGGTCAAGGCGAATCCGAGGAGTGCTGCGCTGCGCAAGACCCTTACGCGCGACTACTACCAGCTGGCCGTGGCCGGCGGCTCGGCGGACGGCACCTTCTCCGCCGACGCGAAGGCGGACTTGCGCAAGGCAGCCGCCAGCTGGCAGGCCTATCGAGCGCTCGAGCCAGCAAAGCCCGACGTCTCGCTGGCGCGGCTGGCCCTCCAGATCTACGACCCCGCCGCCCTCAATCGCACCGAGGAGGCCAAGAACACGGCGCAGCTGATCGCCTCCCGCGAGAACAACGCGCCCGCCTACCTCGCCCTCGTGCAGTACGCGACGCTCGACAGCGACACGCGGACGGCAGACCTGGCGGGTCAGAAGGCGCTGGATCTCGCCCCCAAGGCCCAGCAGAAGCAGGTGCGGGCCCAGATCAAGCAGCTCAAGATGCCCCCGGCGGCCGGTCAGGGCCAGGGAGCCGCGCCGTCGCAATAGCCCCAGGGCTTGACCGGTAACGTGCGAGAGGGGATCTCGGCGCCCGACGAGAAGAGGAGAGCAGTGAACTTCCACATCCAGGACGAGGAGATCGATGCGGAGACCCACGTCATCCAGCTCGGCGGCGAGATCGACCTCTACACGGCCCCCGAGTTCAAGGAGCGCATGGTCGAGCTCATCGAGGCAGGAAAGAATCACATCGTGGTCGATCTCTCCGAAGCCACCTTCATCGACTCCACCACGCTCGGCGTGCTCGTGGGCGGGGTCAAGCGCCTACGTCCCTCCGGCGGCGGCCTCGCGCTGGTCTGCACCGATCAGAACATCACGAAGATCTTCGAGATCACCGGCCTCGACCGCGTGTTCGGAATCCACCCCACCCGCGAAGAGGCGCTCGGCGCCATGAAGGCCGAGGCGGCCGACTAGCCCGCTTCCCATCGACCTCCTACAATGTCGCGGCGGGCCCGCATGCGGGCCCGGAATCATCCAGGGCCGTTAGCTCAGTTGGTAGAGCAGGAGACTCTTAATCTCAAGGTCGAAGGTTCGAGCCCTTCACGGCCCATCGTGGGAGCTTGACCGTGCAATCTCTGCCGGCCTGACACCATTGCTCCCGTGAGTGACGAGCTGGCGATGCTGGACGGGACCGTGGCCGCAGCGACGGAGACGTTCCTGCCGGTGACCGACGATGGGTTCATCCGCGGCGACGGCGTGTTCGAGGTCATGCGCGTCTATGGCGGGGTCCCGTTCCTGCTGGAGGAGCATCTCGATCGCATGGAGATCTCTGCGGCCAACCTGCGCCTCGAGGGGGGCGTGCCGCGGGGGATCATCACTCGGGAGGTCGATGCCCTGCTTGCCGAGCGCGATGGCGGGGGGTTCGACGGCTGCCTGCGCCTGGTGCTCACCCGTGGTGGCCGGCGGCTGCTGGTGACCGAGCCGTTGCCCCGGCCGCCGGAGCGTCTGCGCATGGCGTACGTGACCTACGCGCCGACGCGGGTGCTCGACGGCGTGAAGTCCCTCTCCTATGCGGCGAACATGCTGTGTACACGGATCGCACGTGATCGCGGCTTCGACGAGGCCCTGATGGTCACGCCGCATGGGCGGGTGTTGGAGGCACCGACGTCGTCGCTGTTCTGGGCAGACGTCGACGGGTCGTTGTGCACGACGCCGCTGTCCGAGCACATACTCGCCTCGCTCACCCGCGCGCACCTGATGGACATTCTGGAGGTGAAGGAGCGGACGATCACCTCCGAGCAGCTGCTCGAGGTGCCCGAGGCCTTCATCGCGTCCACGACGCGCGAGGTGCATTCCATCGCGGCGATCGAGGACATCGCGTTCCCGGAGACCGGAGAGGTCACGCGCAAGGCGGCTGCAGCGTTTCGTGCGCACGCCGACTCGCTGATGGCCTAGCTGCTAGCTCGAGGGCTCGCCGGGCTCGTCCCTGGCCGTGCCGTCCATCTGGTAGCGCAGCCACCAGCGGGCGTGACCCACGACGTCGCCGCCGGCTGCGAGCACAGCGGCTGCGCCGCTCAATAGCTTCTTAAGGGTTCCCACCATGCGTATCTTGACCGTCATCGGCAATCGACCGCAGTTCGTCAAGGCGGCCGCCGTCTCGCGCCTGCTGCGCGAGAGCCAGGAGGAGTTCCTCGTCCACACTGGCCAGCACTACGACGACGAGCTGTCGCGCGTGTTCTTCGACGAGCTCGAGGTGCCCGCCCCCGACCGCCAGCTCGATGCCGGAGGGGGCTCCAACACCAGGCAGACGGCTCGCATTCTCGGTCTCCTCGAGCCGATGATCGCCCAGGTGCAGCCCGATCTGCTGCTGGTGTACGGCGACACCAACTCGACGCTGGCGGGGGCCCTGGCCGCCGCCCAGGCACGGGTGCCCGTCGCCCACGTGGAGGCGGGCATGCGCTCCTTCGACCGCGCGATGCCCGAGGAGCTCAACCGCGTGCTGACCGATCACGCGAGCGACCTGCTGCTGTGCTCCACCGACACTGCGGTGACCAACCTCGAGCGCGAGAGCGTGCCGGGCGAGACCCACCTGGTCGGTGACGTGATGGCCGACGTCTCGCTCCACTTCGGCCCGATCGCGCGCGAGCGCTCCACCGTGTTCGACGAGCTTCGACTCGAGTCGGGTGGGTACCTGCTGGCCACCGCGCACCGTGCCGGCAATGTGGACGAGCCGGACCGTCTCGAGCTGCTCGTGGAGCTGCTGGAGGCGCTCACCGAGGTCTGCGTCCTCCCGCTGCACCCGCGCACCGCCGCGCGACTCGCGGAGTTCGATCTGCGCGCGCGGCTCGACGCCGCTCCGCACCTGCGGCTGTTGCCACCACTCGGATACCTCGACTTCATGCGCCTTGCGATGGACGCCCGCGCCGTGCTCTCAGACTCCGGCGGCGTGCAGAAGGAGGCCTATCTGCTCGGCGTGCCGTGCGTGACCCTGCGTGAGACCACGGAGTGGGTCGAGACCGTCGAGGCGGGTTGGAACACCTTGGTGGGCCTCGATCGCTCCGCCGCGCTCGCCGCGCTCGGCGCGAGACGCCCGCCGCAGGAGCGGCCTGAGCTTTACGGTGGCGGCCACGCAGCGGAGCGGATCGTCGCGGCCATCTCGGCTTACACTGCCGGGCCATGAGTCGTCAGAGCCGGTCGGCGAGAGGGGTGGCCCGATGAAGGTCGGAGTCATCGGCATGGGCTACGTGGGTCTTCCGCTCGCCCTCGCGTTCGCGGAGGAGGGCCACACCGTGGTCGGCGTGGATACCGATGCGCGCAAGACGGATGCGCTCAACTCGTCCGAGAGCTACATCGAGGACGTCTCGAACGAGCGGCTGGCTGCGATCGCCGATCGCTTCAGTGCGGGAACGCGTTACGCCGAGCTCGCCGACGCCGACGCCGTGCTCATCGCTGTGCCGACGCCCCTGACCCGCAACCGTGAGCCGGATCTCGGTCCGCTCCTCTCGGCGGGCGCCTCGCTGTCCGGCGTGCTCCGCGCCGGTCAGCTGGTGGTGCTCGAGTCGACCACCTATCCGGGCACCACGCGCGAGCAGCTCGTGCCGCTGCTCGAGGAGTCGGGACTTGCAGCGGGCCGGGACTTCAATGTGGCCTTCTCTCCCGAGCGGATCGATCCGGGTCGCACGGATTACACGATGCGCAACACCCCGAAGGTGGTGGGCGGCCTCACCGACGCGTGCCTTGAACGGGCGGTGGCGCTGTACGAGCTCGTGTGCGACGACGTCGTCCAGGTCTCGGGTCCCGAGCCGGCCGAGCTGTCCAAGCTGCTCGAGAACGTCTTCCGCTCGGTGAACATCGCGCTGGTCAACGAGCTCGCCATGTTGTGCGAGCGGATGGACATCGACGTGTGGGAGGTGGTGGAGGCGGCTGCGACCAAGCCGTACGGCTTCATGCGGTTCAGTCCGGGCCCGGGCATGGGAGGCCACTGCCTGCCCGTGGATCCCTTCTACCTCGCGTGGAAGGCACGCGAGTACGGACAGCCCACCGAGTTCGTCGAGCTGGCAGGCGAGGTCAACCAGCGCATGCCGGAGTTCTGCGTCGAGCTGATCGCCCACGCGCTCAACGACCACTCGAAGGCTGTGCGAGGCTCGCGGATAGCGATCCTCGGCGTCTCGTACAAGCCCGGCGTCGGCGATCTGCGCGAGTCGCCGGGCCTGAAGATCATGAAGATGCTCGACGCGATGGGGGCCGAGTTGGTCTATCACGATGACTTCGTGACGGAGCTGAGCGACTTCGAGCTGGAGAGCGACCCACTCGACGTGGTGCTCCAGGACGCCGACTGCGCGGTCATCGTGACCGCCCATCCGGGCCTCGACGTGCAGGCCGTGGTGGACGGCGCGCCGTCGGTGGTCGACCTCAGAGGAGCCACGCGGGGGATGAAGTCGACGCACGTGGTCCGCCTGTGAGTGTGTCTAACGCAGCGGTGAGGATCGGGGTCGTCGGCCTCGGCTACTGGGGGCCCAACCTCGCACGCAACTTCGATCGGCTGCCAGACGCCCAGCTGGCCTGGATCTGCGACGCCGACGATGAGACGCGGACCAAGCTCGGCGCGGCCGTCCCCGAGGCGCGCGCGACCTCCGACCTCGACGAGCTGCTCGGTGACGCCGATCTCGATGCCGTCGCTGTGGCCACGCCCGTGCCCACGCACGCGGTGCTCGCAGAGCGCGTGCTGGCCGCCGGCAAGCACTGCTTCGTCGAGAAGCCCCTGGCGCAGTCGGCGGCGGACGCCGAACGGGTGGTCGAGGCCGCCAGGTCGGCCGGGCGCACGCTCATGGTCGGGCACCTGCTCGAGTACCACCCGGGTCTCGAGATGTTGAACGATCTCGCATCCAGCGGCCAGCTCGGAGACATCCACTACGTCTATGGCAACCGACTGAACCTGGGCAAGCTGCGCGCCGAGGAAAACGCCCTCTGGAGTCTCGGCGCCCACGACGTGTCGGTGCTCCTCCGCCTGGCTGGGGAGGAGCCTTACGAGCTGACGGCCACCGGTGAGTCCTACATGCGGCCCGGTGTCGAGGACGTGGTGTTCTGCTTCCTGCGTTTCCCGTCTGGGCTGGCCGCCCATCTGCATCTGTCGTGGCTCGATCCGCACAAGGAGCGCCGCTTCACGGTGGTCGGCTCAAAGAAGATGGCCACCTTCGACGACATGGAGCTCGAGCGCAAGCTCACGATCTATGACAAGGGCTTTGACCAGGACGCCTCATCCTATGGCGAGTACATCACCCGCTCGGGCGACATCTACAGTCCGAGGATTCCCAACCAGGAGCCGCTGAGGATCGAGTGCCAGCATTTCGTCGATCGCATCCGAGACGGCACACCGCCGCGCTCGGACGGCGAGAGCGGATTGCGCGTGGTGCGAGTGCTCGAGAAGCTGCAGCGGTCGCTGGACGAGAGTCGACGTGCTCAGCCCGTCTGACCGAGCGCCCGGGCTGCTCCTGGGCGACGGCGTGCAGATCCCGAGGATCGCCGACATCGGCGGCCACGTGGTGGTGCACGCCGGAGTGCTGCTCGGCCACGGCGTGTCGGTGCAGGACGGCGTGGTGATCGGCAAGCCGTTGGCCCTAGGACCGCAGTCCAACGCATCCGCGGAGCCGAGCCCGCTCACCCAGATCGGCGACGGGTCCACCCTGTGTGCCGGCGCGGTGATCGTCGCGGGAGCCACCGTCGGCGCGGGGTCGGTGATCGGGGACCAGTCGCAGGTGCGAGAGCGCGCCGTGATCGGCGAGCGCACGGTGATCGGGCGCGGCACCGCCGTCGACAACGACGTGACCGTCGGGGACCGTGTTCGCGTGCAGAGCAACTGCTACCTGACCGCCCACTCGACGATCGAGGACGATGTGTTCGTCGCACCAGGCGTGACGTTGACCAACGACCACACCATGGGTCGCCACGGACCGGACCACCAGCTGCGGGGAGCCACGCTGCGGCGTGCGTGCCGAGTGGGTGGAGGCGCGGTGCTCGTGCCCGGGATCGAGATCGGCGAGGAGGCGTTCGTGGCAGCGGGCGCGGTCGTCACGCGCGACGTGCCCGCACGCACCGTGGTGATGGGCGTGCCGGCCCGTGAGGTGCGCACGGTGCCCGACGGGGACGTGCTGGAGCGGTGGCGCTAGGCCCCTTGGCGCTTGGGCGGAGCAAGCGCGGGCTGCGGGCGGGTCGCCCGACCATCGCGCTTGCGGTGGTGGCGGCCGCGACCACGGGGGCGGTCACCGCTGTCGAGTTCAGTCGCGTCTGGCGCCGTGGGAGCGCGCCGCTGCCGGCGGAGGCCGCCGATCCGCTGCGTGCGGCTGCCGAGGCCGCAGCCGAGACGGCCGAGGTCGCGCGGGAGGGCTACCGGGGCGGCTCGAATCGCGAGAACGCGCTCTTCAACCTGCTCGGCTCGTTCGTGCTCACGTTCGTGGTCGCCCGCTCGATCGCATGGACGCTACGGGCCCGCCGCAGCTTCGGGCCGTTTCGAAACGTTCGCGTGGGGCACCGCCACATCCACCACTTCGTGCCGGGCATCGTCCTGGCCTTCGCCTCCGGGGGCGTCGCCATCGTGAGCCGCAGCGAGCACCTCGAGCCATGGCTGGCGGTCCCGTTCGGCGCCGGTGTCGGCTTGACGCTCGACGAGTCCGCGCTCCTGCTCGAGCTGGACGACGTCTACTGGTCGGAAGAAGGCATCCTCAGCGTGCAGATCACGCTCGCGGTGGCGGCGCTGCTCGCCACCACCGCGCTGGCGGCGCGCTTCCTGCGCCGTGGCGAGCAGGCCGTGCTCGCCGCCTGACCCCGAGCGCCCCAGGGTGGGACGCTTGGCCCTTGTGGCGATCGTCTCTGCGGGAAGGAGTCGAGCTGGTGTGCCCGGTATAGAGTCGCGGCATGGAATCCGGATCCGGACCACAGAGCCCACGCGAACCCTTCGGCCCCGGCTCGCCGGGGCACGGTGGCCCGGGCGGTGCGCAAGGCGAGGACAAGGGGCCACAGAGCCCCGCCGAGGCAACGCCGCCGCCCGGCCCCCAGGCGCCCCAGCCGCCGGACCCCGACCCGCCCGACCCCGATCAGCCCGACCCCGATCAGCCCGAGTCACCCGTGCCTGGAAGGCCCGTACCTGGACCCCAGGCGCCCCAGCCGGCCGAGGGCCAGCTATGGGCTCCGCCCGCGGGAGCCAGCGCCCCGGCAGCGAGCTCGTCGGCCGGCCCGCAATCGCCTCCACCGCCACCCGGCAGCCCACAGTCGCTGACCTACGGGGGTCCCGCGCCGCCCGGAGGCTGGCAGCAGCCGGTGAGCCAGACGCAGTTCCAGGCGGCGCCGGGGCAACTCGCCGGCTGGGGCTCGCGTTTCGGCGCTGCCGTGCTCGACGGTCTGATCATCTTCGTGCCGCTGATCGTGATTGCAATCGTGATCGCGATCTTGGCGGCCGCGAGTGGCACGGCGGCGGTGGTCGTCGGCATCCTGCTCGGCCTCGCCTGGATCGTCGGCGCGTTTGGCTACGCCCCCTTTCTCATGGCGCGCGAGGGCGAGCACAACGGTCAGACCTACGGCAAGCAGGTCGTCGACATCAGGGCGATTCGCGACAACGGTCAGCCGTGGGACTTCGGATCGGCGGCACTGCGCGAGATCGTGCTCAAGGGGCTTGCCGTGGGCATCGCCTCCTCGATCATCCCGCTGATCCCGTTCCTCCTGAATTACCTATGGCCGCTGTGGGACGACTCGGACCGTGCTCTGCACGACATGGTGGTAAAGAGTCACGTGACGCGAGCCTGAGCGAGCGCGCAGCGGCCGGTTCAGGCCGCCGCAACCTGACGTAGCGCGTCGGCCGCCTTGGTCCAGATGATCTGCTCCCGCCCTGGGCCGACGCCGATGGTCACCACCGGGATGCCGAGCTCCCTCTCGATGAAGTCGATGTAGGCGCGGGCATTGTCCGGAAGCTCCTCGAGCGTACGGGCGCCGGTGATGTCATCGCTCCAGCCGGGGAGCTCGACCAGCTCGCCGCGTGCGCGGTGCAGCACGGACTGGTGGTATGGAAAGGAGTCGAAGCTGGCTCCCTCGGGGCCGGAGTAGCCGGTGGCCACCGGCAGCGGATCGATCCCGGTGAGCACGTCGAGCTTGGTGAGCACGAGGCCCGTGAGTCCGTTGATGCGCACGGCGTAGCGCAACGCCACGAGGTCGAGCCAGCCGCAGCGTCGCGGCCGGCCGGTGGTGGTGCCGTACTCGCCACCGGCATCGCGGAGGCGGTCGCCCATCTCGCCGTGCAGCTCGGTTGGGAACGGCCCAGAGCCGACGCGGGTGGAGTAGGCCTTGGCGATCCCCCACACCTCGTCGATGGATCCTGGCCCGATTCCTGCACCGCCGCACGCCGCCCCTGCCACCGTGTTGGAGGAGGTCACGAACGGATAGGTGCCGTGATCGATGTCGAGCAGCGTGCCCTGGGCTCCTTCGAGAACAACCAGGCGTCCCTCTTCGAGGGCCTTCCACGCGATCGGTGGTGTATCGGCGATGTAGGGGGCCAGCCGATCGCCGAACGCCCGGTAGTCCTCGGTCATCTGGTGGAGGTCGAGGCTCGGGTCCTTTACGAAGTCGCGAAGCAGCGGGGCCTTGGGCTCCATCGCCGCGGCGATCTTCTGACGCAGGATCTTCTCGTCGAGCATGTCCTGCACGCGGATGCCAAGTCGCGAAGCCTTGTCCGCGTAGGCCGGGCCAATCCCGCGCTTGGTCGTGCCGATCTCGCGTTTGCCGAGCCTGGCCTCGCCGGCCTGGTCGAGCAGCAGGTGGTAGGGCATGATCAGGTGCGCGTTGGCCGAGATCAGCAGGCCACTCAGGTCGATGCCCTGCTTGCGGAGCCCGTCGATCTCGCCGATCAGCACCTTGGGATCGACGACCACGCCGTTTCCGATCACGCAGTGCTTGCCCGGGTAGAGGATGCCCGAGGGGATCAGGTGGAACTTGAACGTCTCGCCGTCACGCACGATCGTGTGCCCGGCGTTGTTGCCGCCCTGGAAGCGAATGACGGCATCGGCGCGTTCGGCGATCAGGTCGACCACCTTGCCCTTGCCCTCGTCACCCCACTGAGCGCCCACTATCACCAGTCCCGGCATGAGTGAGGAGATTCTAGGCGCGGAAGGCCACGGGCATGCTCACGAGGGGGCCGTGGCCATCCGCAGATCGGGTCCCATGACGGGAATCGGGTCGCCGCAGACCTCAGCGAGGCGAGACACGGTTCGAGCGCCGAGCTGCTCCCGCAAGCCTTCGAACGGGTCCTGGCCTGGGGGCGCGAGCTCGTGCTTGCGCAGCTCTGCGGCCACTGCCTCCAGCCGTCGGAGAATGGGGTCCGCGGCCGCGTCTGCAGTGCGCCCCACATCGGCGAGCCGCTCGATCTGCCTCTGAAGCTCCGGGAGCGGCTTGAACTCGGGAGGGCGGGGGATGTTGTGCGTGACGATGATCGGCGACCGATCCTGCCACCGCTCATTGATCAGGGCATAGAGCTGTTCGGTCACCCACTCCGTCTGTCGCTGTGCTCCGAGGTCGTCGAGCACCAGAAGATCGACCCCGCTGAGCCGCTTGAACAGTCCCAGGAAGGTGTGATCGGAGTCTTGGTCGTAGCTCGAGCGGATGTCGGCGAGCAGGCGCGGCACCGAGTAGACGGCCACCGACAGTCCGCGCTTGTGGGCGGCATCGGCAACCAGCATCGCCAGAGACGTCTTGCCTGTCCCGACATCCCCGAAGAACCACAAGCCCCGTCCGGACTCGATCTTGGCTTCCAGCTGCTCGATATAGGCGCGGACATAGCGCAGCACGAACGGGTCGAGGGCCACGATCGGCTCTCGGTCGAACGACACCCCCACGAACCGCTTGGGAATCCCCGAGCCCATCCCCCTGCTCTGAGCCCGGCCGATCATCCGCTCGCGACAGGCGCACGGCTCTGCGCTGTCATCTTCGCGCAGGATCCAGCCGCTGCCGTCACAGACTCCGAGCAGGCACGCATGCGTGGTGTCGTCGGACTCGTCGGGCCCCGAGCCCTGTACAGAGCGCAGCACCGTCAGCCCCCGTACGCCGCAGCGGCGTGGCCGGCGCCTTCGCCCGCGATGCTCGCGAACTTGGGGTAGCGGCTGAGAAAGGTCAGCTCGATCGACCCCACCGGACCATTTCGGTGCTTGCCGATGATCACCTCGGCCACCCCCGGCTTCTCGGTGGTCTCCGGGTTGTAGTACTCGTCGCGGTAGACGAACATCACGAGGTCGGCGTCCTGCTCGATGTTGCCGGACTCGCGCAGGTCGGCCATCATCGGCCGCTTGTCGGGCCGCGACTCGACCGCGCGCGAGAGCTGGGAGATGGCGATCACGGGGATCTTGAGCTCGCGCGCCAGGATCTTCAGCCCACGCGAGATCTTGCCGACCTGCTCGACGCGGCCATCGCGGGGATCCTCGGGACGCATGAGCTGCAGGTAGTCGATGATCAACAGCCCGAGCGGGTGGCGCTGGTGAAGGCGACGGGCCTTCGCCCGCAGCTCGAGCACCCCGAGGTCGCTCGAGTCGTCGATGAACAGGGGCGACTGGGTCAGCCTCTCGGTCGCCTTCAGCACCTTGGGCCACTGTTCCGGCTTCACGCGCCCCTTTCGCAGTGACTCGCCGTTGAGCTTGGCCCGCGACGCTATGAAGCGCTGGGCGAGCTCTCCCTCGGACATCTCCAGCGAGAACAGGGCCACCGCCTTGCCGTGGTCGACCGCGGCGTTCTCGGCGATGTTGGTCGCGAGCGCCGACTTGCCCATGGCCGGACGGGCGGCGAGCACGATCAGGTTGCCCGGCTGAAACCCACCCGTGATGTCGTCCAGGTCGGGGTAGCCCGATGGCGTGCCCGTGAGCGACTGGCCCTCCTTGGAGAGTCGCTCGAGCTTGTCGAGCTCTTCGTGGAGCACATCCTCGATCGACCGGAGCTGACTCGAGTCCTCGTTGTGCCCAGCCCGAAAGATCGACTGCTCGGCCTGTTCCACGAGCGCTCGCGGATCGCCGCCGTCGGTCATCACCTTCTGCTGGATCTCGTGCGCGGATGCCAGCAGCGCCCGCAGGATCGCATGGTCGCGAACGATCTTGGCGTAGTCGCGGACGGCGTGAACCGACGGCACGAGCGTGGGGAGCGCGTGCACGTAGGCCTGCCCGCCCGCCTCCTCGAGCTTGTTCTCGCGAGCGAGGTCGTCACACACCGTGATCGCGTCGATGGCCTCCGGCTGCGCCTTCTGCTTGAGCCGGATCATCGTCCGATAGATCAGTTGGTGCCGCGGCCGGTAGAAGTCGTCGGCCGACAGCTGCAGCTCCACCATGATCTGATCGAGCGCCTGCTCGTTCAGCAGCACGGTGCCGAGCACGGCAACCTCGGCCTCCTCGTTCTGGGGAGGAACACCACCCATCGCGGAGTCTGGAACCGCGACGGCCATCAGATGCGAGCCGGGTGGTAGACGCCTGGAGAAGGATCACGGCCGTAGAGGCCCGTCCAGCAAGGACGCAGGCCGCGACGCGTGCGAACGCACGCGAGTGGCCGAGGACGCAGCTGGGCGTTGCCTATTCGGCCGTGATTATGGTCTTGATCTCGGCGGTGACGGAGTCCGACACCTCGACCGAGACCATGTGCGTGCCGGTGGTGCGGATGGGCTCGGTGAGGTGCACGCGGCGCCTGTCGAGCTTCACGCCGCGGGCCTGCTGTACCGCATCGACGATCTCCTGGGCCGTGACCGAGCCGAACAGCCGGCCGTCGTCGCCGGCTTGGTGCGAGATCGTGAGCACGGTCTTTCGCAGCAGCGAGGCGCTCTCCTCCGCTTTCTCCACCTGAGTGGCAGCCGCGCGATTGGCTGCCTCGGTGCGCGCCGTGGCTGCCGCGATGGAGGCAGCCGTGGCGGGCTGAGCGAGCTTGCGCGGCACCAGGAAGTTGCGCAGGTAGCCCGGTGCGACTTCGACTATCTCGCCGGAGTCGCCGAGCTGCTCTACCTGCTGGAGGAGGATTGCCTGAGCCATAAGTCGGTTCTCCGAGCGGTGGCCGCAGCCGCACCGCCTGGAGCGTCGACAATGCTAGCGGTTCGCCGCGGCCGGCCGCCCGCGGCGTGGTGTCGCAGTGACCGGGCACGTCTGGTGGGTCAGAACGGGATGTCGTCGTCTGCGTTGCCGCCGCCGCCACCGGCGGGCGCGGAGCTAAAGTCCGAGGCGTCGGCGGGCACGTCGCTCTGGGGGGTGAAGCGCGAACCGTTTCCGCCTCCGTTTCCGCCCCCGCCGTCGCCATCACGTGAGCCGAGGAACTGGACGCGATCGGCGACGATGTCGACCGACTGGCGCTTGTTGCCGCTCTTGTCCTCCCACTCGCGCCAGTCCAGGCGCCCGTCGATGGCCACGGGGCGGCCCTTCGAGAGGTACTGGGCGGCTGTCTCGCCCTGCCGACCCCAGACCTTGACGTCGAAGTAGTTGGGCTTGTCCACCCAGTTGCCCGACTCGTCCTTGCGGCTGCTGTTGACGGCCACCCGCAGCTCGCACACCTGGGTGCCGCTGTTGGGCAGCGTCCGCAGATCGGGGTCGCGTGTGAGGTTGCCCGTGAGGATGACTCGGTTGATGTTGGTCGCTGCCATGAGGTGCTCCTTGTCCGAAGATCGAGAAGGCGGAGGGACTTGGACGATCGAGACTAAAGAGGCGGTCGGCGTCCATGGGCGGACCGACCCGCGTTGATGCTGCTCTTTCCGAGAGTTGTCGCGCGGCCATGCGCAATGTGCGCCGTCTGTGACTCAAGCGGGGCGCACGGCGATCACGCACGCCCAGTGGCGCGGGTCCACCCGCGTCTCGTAGCCGAGCGCGCGAAGGTCTGCCTCGCACGCCTCGACTGTGTAGGGCTCGTGGACCTCCACTGCGAGCGTGCGGACGCGACTTGTCCACCCTGTGTTCACGCGAAGCAGCTCGGCCTCTGCGCCCTCGACGTCGATCTTGGCGTAGTCGACCTGGGCGCCCGGCCCCTCCAGGGCGAGCAGCGAGAACGGGGAGAGCGCATCGATCTCCGCCACTGCCGGATCCTCACCGAGCGGCGCGTCGGTGACGTGGTGCCCGGCCGTTGCACCGGCGAGGCGCACGTAGCGCAGCTGTCCGTCGCGGGGCCACGCGGCGGCTTCGATCAGCTCGCAGCGGTCGCTCCACGCCGCGAGGTTCTGGCGCGCGAGCTCGGCGTTCTCCGGGTCCATCTCGAGACCCACGATGCGTGCTTTGGGGTGGCGGCAGGCGAGGTCGGCCATGGTCAGGCCGATGTTGGCACCGAGATCCCAGATCAGGCGCGGATCGGATCCTTCGGCCTCAGCCGGCGGCCGGTGGTAGCGCCCGGCGAAGGTTCCCCAGATGGTGTCGACGTCCGACGTGCTGGGTCGGATGAGCAGCGCGCGGCCCTCGAGCGGCTTGAGCCGAACCCGTACGACTCGACCTTCGGACCCCGTGTGGTGGCCGATGCGGCTGAGCCGCAGGTAGGTGAGGAAGCTGCGGGGACCTTGAGTGACCTGCGTGGCCACATAGGCGAGGCGAGCGACGGTCTGCAGTGGCCCCGGGAGCGTGGCCGCGATCCTGCCGAGACGGTCCCGGCGAGGGCCGGGCATGCCTATTCGGCGAGTGCCGGCTCGCTCTCGGCGGGCTGGTCCGGCGGAGCGTCGGCGGCGGCCCGGGCGGCCACACGTCCGGCTCCTGCCTCTTCCTCTCGCTGCGGCCGCGGCTGCTCCGGGCTGGGCGGAACGGGAGGCCCGCCAGGGATCTGGCGGATGATGCGATAGCGCAGGACGCCGTCTGAGATCCGCAGGTTGTGATTCAGCTTGTCGAGCAGGTCGTTGTCGCCCGTGAACTGGAACAGGTGGTAGGCGGCCTCGGCGCGATGGTCGATCTCGTAGGAGATGCGACGCTGGCCCCAGTCGTGGACGCTCTCGATCGTGCCGCCGGAGTCCATCATCGACTGAACCTCGCTCAAGATCGCCTGGCGACGCTCCTCGGGGGCGTTGGAGTCGATGAGCAGCATGAGGTCGTAGAGATGGGGCATGAGCCGCCTGACGATAGCAATGGGCCCGCCGCCGGAGGGGCGAGAACGGCTCGTTCCCGCCTTGTGTCGGTATGGCGGCGCGACGACCTTCGAGCTCACCCGGCCTGCTCCACAGGGTGCGGTGGGCAAACGTCGCCCGGCTCGCGACGGTGCTGGCCATCTCGGGTGCCGCGGCTTTCACGCTTCTGCAGGGTGGTGACGATCCCGCCGAGCCCCCGGGGCCGACGGCGGTGCGGGATCCGGCGCCGAGGCTGCCGGCGATCCCGCCGCCCGCGCCCGCACGTCGCGCGCGATCGGCGCGGTCCTCGGCGCGGGAGCGCCCCGGACGGCAGCGGGCGCCCGGGCGGTCGCGACGGACCGCCCGGCTCAAGCCGAAGCCGACCCACTCGGCGAGGCATCGCGTGCCCCAACCGACGGCCAGGTCTCCTGCCGCGCCGGTGACCCGCCCCGTCATCCCCAGAGCGCCACCACGACCGCCGACCCGTTGTCCGCGGCCGGTCGCCGAGCCGCGCCCGACTCCGCCCACCCAGCCGGGCGAGTTCGGCCCCGAGCCGGAGCCCACCGGGTAACGGTGCCCGGCCTCCCGGGGATCAGCCCCGGGAGGGATTCACGGCCGCGCGCTCGGGCGCACGGCCGCCGCGCTTTGACTCGATGTCGGCGAGCTGGTCGTCGACCCAGTCGCCGGGGTCGCGCGCCTCGACCACCCGCTTCAGTCCTTCGGCTCGGCGGGCACGCTCGTCGGAGGACATCGTGAGCGCAGTGTGGATGGCGTCGGCCTGCTCCTGCACGTCGAATGGGTTGACCGACAGCGCGAACTCGGCGAGCTCCTCGTGCGCGCCGGTGTTCTCCGAGAGCAGCGAGACGCCGTGACGCTCGTTCACCAGCGGCCCCTCCTTGGCGATCAGGTTCATGCCGTCGAACATCGCGTTGACCATCAGCAGGTCGTAGTGCTTGTAGGCGGCGATGGCCTCGTCGAGGTTCTCGCGTAGACGGAGGTCGATCGGCATCCAGTCGGTGGTGCCGTGGCGCTGGTTGACAACCGCGACGAGCGCCTCGATCCGCTCGAGGTACTCGGCGTACTCGACCACGTCCTGGCGAGACGGGATCAGGTGCGCGATGAAGGTCACCTGCTCGGCGAACTCCGGGTGCTGCTCGAGGAAGAGGTCGAACGCCGCGAAGCCACGCAGCACGTTCTTGGACAGGTCGGCGCGATCGACGCGCAGGATGAGGTGCTCGCGCCGGCGGCGGAGGATGGTGCGCTCGTAATCGTGCACCTTCGCGCGCTGGGCGGTGTGGCGAAACGTCTCGGCAGAGATCGGCAACGGGTATGCGCGCACCCAGATCTCGCGGCCCTCGAAGTGCACGATGCCGTCCTCCTCTTCGACCTCGAGGTCGAAGAGATGGCGACAGCAGAGCAGGAAGTTACGCCGGTCCGCGCGGGTGTGAAACGCGACCACGTCGTTGGAGAGGATCCCGTGGAAGATGTCCTCGCGGATGTCGCGCGGCAGCACCCGCCACGCGTCCGGCTGCGTCCACGGGATGTGCACGAAATGGTGGAGGAACACGTCCGGGCGCGCCTCGCGGATGAAGCGGGGCGCGGCGTAGAGGTGGTAGTCGTGGAGCATGACCACAGGGTCCTCGGCGCCCTCGATCTCCTCGAGCACCGCATTGGCGAGGTCCCGGTTCACGGCGCGATAGCCATCCCAGTAGGACTCGACCTCCCACTGACGGATGTCGGGCGCATTCGAGAGATCCCACAGGTAGTGCTGGATGAACCACAGCATCGGGTTGGCGACGGTGTTATAGAAGCGGTCGTATGCCTCTGCGTCTGACTCGACGAGGCGGATGTCGTAGGTCACGCCGTCGAGCTCGCAGGCAAACGCCTTGTTGTCGTGGGCCTGAGCCGCCTCGGCGTCGTCGTCGGACAGCGTCGAGGCGATCCACAGCGCGTCGCGGTGGTGCACCAGCCCGGTGAGCGCAGTCACGAGGCCGCCGCTGCCGCGACTCGGGACCAGCTCCCCGGCGTCGTTGCGCCCGAAGGTCGCCGGCCCCCGGTTGGAGACGAGAACGAGTGGCGAGTCAGAGCTCATACCGCCATGACCTTACGCACTCAGAGGTGCTTGACCAGCACGGTGTGGCCCGACGAGAACGTGACCTCGTCGACCGTGGCCGAGATGATCGCGTGGCTCAAGTCCTGCTCCACTGCCGGCTCCTCGGCAGGGCTGCCAGAGAGCTCCATGATCAGCAGGCTGTCCTGCAGCCGAAACGAGAAGTCCACGCGATCGGCGACGCCGGCGCCACCATCGCTCTCGGCCACGAAGTCGCCCGCGGCCTCGGTGACCGCCAGCTTCAGATCGGCGATGTCGGACGGGCCCAGCGCGGTAAGACGGCATACGGCCGCGAGCGCGAGCCGGGCAAGCACCAGGAAGCCCGGCTTGGCCGGGATGGCAAGGGAGACGTCGCGGCTCTCGGTGGTGCTCATCCCCGCCACGAATCTACCGAGCCGAGCCGGGCGATGCCGGCGTCGAGCGAGGCGAGGATGGCGTCGTGAAGCGGCCGGTTGGCCGTTGCGACCACCGACATCTGGAACTCGGCACCGGAGCCGAGCAGCAGCCGGTCGTCGAGCGCGCGGCCGTAGGCATCGGTCACGATCGCGCCGGCCTCCTGGCATACGAGCGCCGCCGCGGCCACGTCGTAGGGAGAGTTGTTGAGAACGGCTCCGGAACCGACGCGCTCGAACTCCGCACGCACCCCCGGGACGTCGTCGACCATGCGCGGCCCCGGCTCCACGTAGGAGTCCATCTGGCCCGTCACGATCCGGGTCATGTCGAACGCGGCCGAGCCGAGGTCGAACGTGCCGCCTCCCACCGACGACGCGTCGAGCAGCTCGGCGATCACCTCGGTGAGGGCGCGTGCGGGCCGGCCGCGAAAGCCGTAGGTCCAGAACATGCGCTCGATCCGCTCGTTCGAGCTGAGCCGCACCGGAGGCGACTCGAGCACGCCCCGGCCACGCTCGGCCAGGAACACGGCGCCTGACGGGATCTCGACGATGCATCCGACCGACACGTCGCCCATCGTCGGCTCGCGGTGAAGCGGCGCCGCGGCCACAGAGACGCAGCATGACTCAAGGCCCGCCAGCGCCGGCCTGGTGCCGTCGATGGGGTCGACCACAAGCACCGCGCGTGCGGGATCAGCGGGCTCGACGAGCCCGCGGTCCTCGGAGTAAAAGGCCACGTCGGGAGCCCGCGCTGCCAGGAACTCCTCCAGGAAGCGCTCCGCGGCAGCGTCGATCGCAAAGGTCACGTCGCCTCCAGCCGCCTGTGCGTCCTCTTGGTGTGTGCGACCCGCGTGGGAGCCCAGCTGAGGGAGCACCTGGTCGCGCAGGGCCACCGCGAGGTCGCGGACGAGGTCGATCACGTGCGCACGGGCTTCGCGGCCATGGCTGGCACCGCGGTGCTGCCCACGTGGTGGATGCCACCGCTCGCCCACGGCGCCGGGATCGGCTCGAGCGGGCCGCGTTCGGCTCCGAAGCGATCGGGCCAGGCCGGGTCGTGGTCGACGATGCGCACCGCTTGGTCGGGGGCGCGAGCTGGCTGGGTGGGAATGGGGTGCGTGCCTTTGCCGTCAGGTTGTCGCGGTTTGTGACGCTGCGTGCCGCCATCCACGAGTGAAGGATTGTGGTCGTCCTGACCACCACAATGCTTCATTCGATTCGTCGTACCGCTGGCGGGGCCGATGGGCTCACTTGCCCTTCGGCGGCCGCTGCGGCCGGTCGCCGAGCTTCGCCTTCACTGTCCGGCGCTTGCCGCCGCGAACCACGTCGAGCTTGACGGTGTCGCCGGAGTCCCGCGCGCCGATCACGTCGGCGAGGTCGTCGCGCCGGGTGAGCTTGTGACCATCGACCCCGACGATCACGTCGCCGTCGGAGGGGATGTCGCGCTGGCCCTGGAAGTCGACCGTGTTGCTGCCGCTGGAGAGCCCGCCGTCGGCGGCGGGGCTGCCGTCCTGGACCTCGACCACCAGCGCGCCGACGGTCACCGGCAGGCCAAGCTTGCGCGCGAGCTGGGGGTAGAGCGGCTGGGAGGTCACACCGAGGTAGCCGTAGTCGACGCTGCCGTCGGCGCGCAGCGAACGCAGCGAACGCCTCACCGTGTCCACGGGAATCGCGAACCCGACGCCCTCGCCGCCACCGCTGGTGGACTTGATCTGGGAGTTGATTCCAAGCACCCGCCCCTTGGCGTTGAGCAGTGGTCCGCCGGAGTTGCCGGGGTTGATGGCGGCGTCGGTCTGGATCGCGTCGCCGATCTGGAACTGCGTGAGCGACTCGATCGAGCGATCCAGCGCGGAGATCACGCCGACCGACAGCGACTGACGCTCCCCGAAGGGGCTGCCGATGGCGGCGACCGGCGCGCCCACCCTGAGGTCGTCGGAGTGCCCGAGACGCAGCGGGGCGATTGACAGGCCGGCAGGATCGACCTTGAGCAGCGCGACGTCGGAGTTCAGGTCGTAGCCCACCACACGCGCCCGGACGCGGTTGCCGTCGGAGAACTCGACGTAGACCTTGTCCGCCTTCTTGGTGTCCGGGGGCTGCCCGTCGGTGACCACGTGGGCATTCGTCGCGATCGTGCCGTCGTCGGCGAGCACGAACCCCGACCCCTGGCCGCCCTCCCCGCCGTCGCGGCTGCGCGAGCCGGTGCCCGAGTCGAAGATCGAGATGATCGTGACCACGCCGGGCGAAAGCCGGTCGTAGAGCGCCGCGGCGTCGAGCCCACCCTTGCTGCCGAGGCCCTCGACCACTTGTACGCGCGTGGTTCTCACGTCGCGCGGCGAGCTGTCGCCGACCGAGGAATCGTCCCCGCCGGCAGTGCAGGCACCGAGCGCGACTGCCACCGCTGCCGCGACGAGCGCGGCAGCGACCGGTCCGAACGCCCGGTTCACCGCCGGCGGCCCGCGTGTGCGGGAAGCTCGAGCGTGAACGAGGAGCCCCGTGTCGCGGGTCCGGCGCGCAGGCTTCCGTCCATTCGCTCGGCCAGCTCGCGGGCGATCGCCAGGCCGAGGCCCGCGCCCCGTGTCGCGTCGCCGGTGTAGAAGCGCTCGAAGACCTGCGAGCGGTCGCGCAGCCCGGGACCCTCGTCGGCCACCGTGAGGCTTATCGACCCGTTCACCCGGCCGGCGGACACGGTCACGTGCGTGCCCTCGGGCGTGTGGCGAAGCGCATTGTCGAGCAGGATACGCACGATCTGGGCCACCCGCTCACGGTCACAGGTGGCGCTCACGCGGGCCGGAAGGCGCAGCTCCAGCTCGGTCGCGTGGCGCGTGACGGCCGGCCTGAACTCGCCGATCACCGCGCGCGCCAGCTCCGACAGGTCGACCGCCGCGCGTTCCAGCTCGAGCGATCCGGCATCGATACGCGACAGGTCCAGGAGGTCGACCGCGAGCTTCTGCAGCCGCTCGACCTGCTCGACGGCGGTGTCGAGAAACTCACGTCGGGTCTCCTCGTCGAGATCCTCCTCGCGGAGGAGCTCGAGAAAGCCGCCAAGCGAGAAGATCGGCGTGCGCAGCTCGTGCGAGGCGGTGGCCACGAACTCCTTGCGTGCCACATCGACCTGCCGCAGCTGGGCCTGCATCTCGTTGAACGCACGCGTGAGCTGGCCGAGCTCGTCGCGGGAGTCGACGGGCAGCGGGTCGATGAACATGCCGTCTGCCACCTGCTGGGCGGCCTGCTCGACGCGTCGCACGCGCCGTGTGAGCGCCTGGGCGACCAGGTAGCCGCCGAGCAGCGCGACCAGCAGCGCAACGCCGGTGCCGAGCAGCAGCCGGTTGCGGATGAACACGACGGTCTCGTTCACGTCGTCGAAGCTGCGCGAGTAGAGCGCCACCCAGTCGGCGCGGCGGCGGTACTTCAGTGGCTGGGCCACCTCCCCGAGCGGCTCTCCCGCCAGCCGGCCCCGGCCGCGGGCGGCCCGGCCCGTGCGGATGGCCTCGCGCACGAGCGGGTCGTTGACCGGCACCGCGCGCTCCTCGCGGGAGTCGCTGATGACAAAGAAGCGGGGCGTGCGGTCGCCTGCGCCCCGCGACTGCTGGACCCCGAGCAGCGTGACGCGCGCGCCTGCGGCGTCGGCGATTGCCCGCACCCGGCTGTCGAGTGTCTTGGCGGTGGCTGACCGGCTGCCCATCAGCGACTCCAGAGCTGGCCGCGAGCCCGCTGCAACCCGGGAGAGCTCCGCGAGCTTTGCCTGCTCGAGGCTCGACTTCAGCTGGGGCACCACGAAGAAGTAGACGACCCCGAAGCCCGTGGCGGTGATGCCGAGAAAGAGCAGGGCGAGCTTGTTGCGCAGGGACCTCAGGTGGGGTCGCCGAGGTCTCATCGCTCGCGGAAGCGGTACCCGACCCCTCGCACGGTCACGATCAGCTCCGGGATCCTGGGGTCGGACTCGAGCTTCTCGCGGAGGTGGCGGATGTGCACGTCGATCGTGCGGGGATCGCGGTAGGAGGCGTCGCCCCAGACCCGCTCGAGCAGCACCATGCGGCTGTAGACCCGGCCCGGGGTGCGCGCCAGCGCCGCGAGGATCTCGAACTCGACGTAGGTGAGGGCGGCTGGGACGCTGTTGCGCGACACCACCCGCTTCTCGAAGTCGATCCGGAGGTCGCCGTCGACGATGGCCTCCTCGCTGCGCTCCTCACCGCGGCTCAGCTCGGCGCGGCGGAGCACCGCCTTGACCCGGCTCCGGAACTCCCGGAGCGAGAACGGCTTCGTGATGTAGTCGTCGGCGCCGAGCTCGAGTCCCCGAACCTTGTCGAGCTCCTCAGTACGCGCCGTCAGCATGATGATCGGCACCGAGCTCGTGGCGCGGACCCGCCGGCAGACCTCGAGGCCGTCGACCAGGGGCAGCATCAGGTCGAGCACCACGAGGTCGAAGGGGCTGTCGCGAACCGCCTCGAGCGCCTCGCGCCCGTCGAGCGCCGGAACGACCTCGTATCCGTCCTTGCGCAGGGGGTAGCCAAGCAGCTTCTGGACCGACAGCTCGTCGTCGACGAGGAGGATGCGGGGGGCTGGGCTCGCCATTGGCGGAGGGCATCGTTTAAGGCTTCGAAGCGATGCCTCCCGAGATTGTAGGTTGAGGTGGGTGAGGAGCCCCCCGTCTTGATAGAGCCGCGCATCTATCGCGCGGCCTTCGTGCCGGCCGTGCTGGCGATCGTGCTCGTGATGTTCTCGCTTCAGAGCCGCCCGAATCCACTGCCGCAGGGACTCGCCGCCGATGTCGTGTTCGAGGGCCCCACGGCCGGAGCCCAGGCGAGGCGGATCCTCGACGCGGCGCCCGACCGGCGCGCCGGCAAGCCCGGGGATCGCCGGGCGGCAGGGTTGGTCGCGAAGGCATTGCGCGACCGCGGCTTCACCACCGAGGTCGATCGCTTCGAGAGCCACGAGCGCGCCCTGGTGAACGTGGTCGGCAGGCGCGCGGGCCAGACGCGACGTCAGATCGTGGTGGTTGCCGACCGCGACGCCACGGGCGTGCCGGACGCGGCCGGCAGCGCCTCCGACACGGCGGCGCTGCTCCAGCTGGCGCGGGTGTTCCAGGGCAGGCCCTCGCAGAAGACGCTGGTGCTGGCCTCGCTCGACGGCGCGACGCTCGGGCAGGTCGGCGCGAAGCGGCTGGCCTCGTCGCTCGGCGATCCCGGCTTGGTCGATGGCGTGATCGCGATGTCAGACCTCGGGTCCGGCGGACCCGAGCCGCCTGCGGTGATCCCCTGGAGCAACGACACCGCCCGCACGGGCCTGCGACTGCAGCGCACGGCTGTCGGGTCCGTCCGAGCCGAGGCCGGACGGGTGGCCGGCGGCTCCAGCGCCTCGGGCCAGATCGCGCGTCTCTCCTTCCCGACTGGGATCGGGGCGCAGGGGGTGCTGCTCGAGAAGGGCTACGACGCGGTGCGGGTGGCCGGCTCGGGCGAGCTCGGGGACACCTCCGGGTCGCGGCCGGACGCCATCGACCCCGATCGCGTCGGATCACTTGGGCGGGCCGTGCTGCGCACGGTCACGGCGCTCGACCAGAGCCGCACAGGAGCGAAAGGACCGGACACCTACGTGACCGCGGTGAGTCAGGTGGTGCCCGGCTGGGTGCTCGTCGTGCTCGGGGCCGCGCTGATACTGCCGGCGCTGGTGGCGAGCGTCGACGCGTTCGCGCGCGTGCGCCGCCGGCGCGCTGCGATCCTAGTGTGGGTGGCGTGGCTCGGCGTCGCGGTCCTGGCGCTGGTGATGGCCCTCGTGCTCGCCCACCTCCTCCTGCTCGTCGGGGCGATCGACGCGCCCTCTGCCCCCGTCGCCCCCGACCTGTTCCAGGCCACCGCCGGACCGATCGCCGCGCTGGTCGGGCTGGCGCTCGTGGCGGGCCTGGCATGGCTGGGGCTCAGAAGGCTGGCCGCGGCAGCCGATCCCGATCTCCGGGACCAGGCGGCGCCGGGGGCGGCGGTCGTGGTCTCGCTCGCGCTTGTCGGCGCGACGATCGTCCTATGGCTCGTCAATCCCTTCGCCGCTCTCGTGATGGTGCCAGCGCTGCATCTATGGATGCTCGCGGCCCTGATCGAGCCGGCGCCGTCGCGACGGGCGCGGATCGCGTTGGTGACAGGTGGGCTGCTGCTTCCGCTGCTGCTCGTGGTCTACGAGCTCGCCGTGCTCTCCGTGAACCCGCTTGGCGGCGCCTGGTACCTGCTGATCATGGTGACGGGCGGCCAGGTGAGCCTGATCAGCGCGCTGCTCGGATGCCTGTTCATCGCGCTGCTCGGGTCGATCGTGTCGATCGCATTGAGCCGGTCGCCGGAGGCTCCGCCGCCGGCGCGCATCCTGCCGACCGTGCGCGGGCCGGCCGGCTACGCCGGGCCCGGATCGCTCGGCGGCACCGACTCGGCGATGCGCCGTTGAGCGGCTTTCTCGTCCATTTGACGAGTGGGGCGCCCACCCCATGCGCTCGCGCCACCCCGACGACGATAGGAAGCCCATGAACACGCTGCCGACCGGACGGATCCGGCCAGAGGACTACGTGGTCGATCCCCGACTCGTGGCAGCCGCCATGATCGAGCGGCTCCTCGCGGCCCGTCCCTCAGCCGTGCTCGTAGCCGCGAGCATCCGTCACGGGGAGGCCGGACGGCCCGATCAGCGCGCAGCCGTCGCCCGCGTCGACCACGCCTAGGCGCGTGACCACCGTGCCGGTGCCCACCGCGGCCTCCGCGGCCCCCTGCCACCCCTGAGGGTCGATGCAGAACAGCAGCTCATAGTCCTCCCCGGCCGTGGCAGCGAACCTGGACGGGTCGACTCCGGCCCCGTGGGCGACCCCGACTACGCCCTCGGCCACCGGCACGGCGTCGAGCTGCACGTTGACCCTCACGCCGCTGCTCCTTGCCAGATGCCCGGCGTCGGTGGCCAGGCCGTCGCTCACGTCGATCATGGCCGAGACACCTGCGCCGGCCAACGCCCGGCCGAGTCGCAGCCGAGGCTCGGGACGCCGGTGGGCCCTCTGCAGCACGCCGTCTGAATGGTCGCCGCGCTCGAGCAGCGCCAAGCCGGCGCCAGAGGCACCGAGCGCGCCCGTGACGCCGACCACGTGGCCGGGCCGCGCGCCGTCGCGACCGGCGAGCTGGTCCTCGGACTCGGCCCATCCCACCACGGTCACGCCGACGACGAGCGTGGCCGCCGCGACCACGTCACCACCGGCCAGCGTCATGTCGTGCGCCCGGGCGAGCCCTGCGGCCGCGCCTGCGAGCGTGAGCGCCTCGGCGTCGGCCATGTCGCCCGGAAGGGCGAGCGACATGTAGACCTCGCCCGGCTCAGCGCCCATCGCGGCCAGATCCGAGAGCGCCGCTGCCATGGCCTTGTGACCGATGTCCGCCGCGGAGTGGGTGGCACGCCGAAAGTGGACGTTCTCGACGAGGGTGTCGACCGACGTAACGGCGAACGGGCGCGCACGCACCACGGCGGCATCGTCGCCGGGGCCTCTGACCGTGCGTGGCGCCGCGGGTGGCAGCAGCTCCCTGATCGCCGCTATCAGGGCAAGCTCGGCCACGCGTGCAGTGCGGCGGGCGCGGGCCGGCTACTGGCCTGGGGCGGCTGCGCCCCCGCCCCCGCCGCCGGCCGGTGCCTGGGGCTTTGGGGCGGGCGCCTCTGTCTGGGGGGCCTGCTGGGGCGGAGCCTCGTACAGACGCGGGCTGTAGCCGTTGCCGCCCCCGGTGGGGTTGGCGCCGTTGGTGCTCCCGGGTGTTGGCGCGGTGGGGTCCGAGCCGGTGGGCGAAGCGCCGCTGCCGCCGAGACCGGTCTTGGAGTTGCGGCTGAAGAAGGGCGTGAAGCTCGCCGCGGTCTTCGGCTGCGGGAAGGAGTTGCACTTGCTCCCGCGGGCCGCGCGCATGTAGGCGCCGAACACCGGTGCCGCCAGAGTGCCGCCCTGGCCGTTGGGCATCGCAATGTTGGCATTGGGATAGCCGACCCAGACCGAGCTCGCGAGGTCCGGGGTGTAGCCGACGAACCAGGCGTCTTTGGAGCTGTCGGTGGTGCCGGTCTTGCCTGCGACGGGGCAGCCGAAGGCGGCGCGCGTGCCGGTGCCCGACTGGACGTTCTGCTCGAGGATCTTCGTGACCGTGTAGGCCTGGCCGTCGGTGAGCACGCGCTTGCCCTTGGCCTTGTCGAAGTTCTCGGCCTTGCCATCGGGAAAGGTGACCTTGCGGATGCCCGTGGGGGTGTGGCGCACGCCGCCGGCGGCCAGCGTGGCGTAGGCGTTGGCGATCTCCAGCGGGGTCACGCCAAGCCGCAGACCGCCGAGACCCTCGGCGGGCAGGCAGTCGAGCTTGGTTGTGATGCCGAGCAGCCTGGCCGTCTCGCAGACCTTCTCTGGGCCGACGTCGATGTCCAGCTGGGCATATACCGAGTTGTCCGACTTCAGCGTGGCCTTGACTAGGTTCATCGTGCCGCCGTAGCTCTTGTCGAAGGTCTGGACCTTCCACGGGCCATAGCCGGGCACGTTGAGGTTCAGTGGCTTGGAGGTGTAGGTGGTCTTCGCCGGATCGATTCCCGCGCGAACCGCGGCCGTGAGCACCATCACCTTGAACGCCGATCCCGGCTGGCGGTGGCCCTGGGCGGCCAGATTGAAGCGGCGGTCCTTGTACGTGCCGCTCGAAGCCATCGCCCTGATCTCGCCGTTGTGCGGATCGATCGAGGCGATCGCCGAGGACGGCCCGCTGGGATCGGCGTAGAACTGGTTGATCGCGTTACGGGCCACGTCCTGCTGCTTGGGGTTGATGGTGGTCTGGACCTTCAGTCCGCCGCGGCGGTAGACGCCGACGCCGTAGTGCTCGATCAGCTTCTCCTGGACGTAGTCGAAGAAGAAGGGCTCGCGGCGCTGGGTGTAGCGCGTGCCCTGCTTGAGCCGCAGCGGGGACGCCTTGGCGGCATCGGCCTGAGCCTTCGAGATGTACCTGTTCTTGGCCATCCTGTCCAACACCTCGGCCCGTCGTTGCAGCGCGGCGCTGGGATTGCGAAACGGGTTGTACTGCGACGGCGCCTGGGGGAGGCCGGCGATCATCGCGGCCTGGGGCAGGCTCAGGTCCATCGCATGCTTGTTGAAGAACGTCTGGGCGGCGGCCTCGACGCCGATCGCGGTCCGGCCGTCCACCGTCCCGAAGGGCACGTCGTTCAAGTAGTTGTCGAGGATCCAGGCCTTGGAGTGCTTCTTCTCGAGCTCGCTGGCCAGCTTGGCCTCGCGGATCTTGCGCTGCACGTTGCGCTGCGGGTCCTTGATGTAGATCGCCCGCACGAGCTGTTGGGTGATCGTCGAGCCACCCTGCACGTTCTTTCCCGACTCGAGGTTGCGCACCCCGGCACGGACGATCGCGCCGTAGTCGACCCCGCTGTGCTTGTAGAAGCGCTCGTCCTCGATCGACACCACGGCGTGGCGCAGCGCGTCGGGAATCTCCTTGGCGGGCAACGGCGTGCGGATCTCGTCGGACTGGACGTAGCCGAGCCGGGACCCGTCGGCGGCCAGGATCTCGGAGTTGGTGCCCTTGTCGGCTGGCTTCAGCTCGGCGAGGTTGGGTGCCGTGCCGGCCACGGCGAGCACGTACCCGCCCCCCGAGAGCACCCCCACAGCGATCAACAGCCCCACGACGCCGACTGCGAATCCCACGCGTCGGCCCGCGCCTCCGCGCCCTCGTGTGCGACGTTGCTTTCTCTGCCGATAGGTCATAGGAGCCTTGGGGTGGATGAGGGCGGTGCCCTCGATGCGGTCGCGCCCGTGCGCGCCGATGCCTACCCGTCGGCCACTGAGGATAGCCCAGCGTCACGGAGTCGTTGCAGGCTCTCTTTACGCAGGCGCGCCGCCACTCCTCCTCGCTCCCGAGCACTTTGCGCCCATGTGGTCACTGCGAGGCGAATTCCCTCGACGTCGATTTCGGCCACGCGCGCCTCGACGCCCTCCTCCGCGCCGAGCAGATCGAGCGCCGCGGAGGCATCGCCCCCCGGCGGAATCCAGACGGACACCTCGACCTGGATCCGGGGGTCGACGACCGTGTGATTGTGCACAGAGCTGGCGGCCAGGCGCTCATTGGGCACGATCAGACGCTGTCCGTCGTCGAGGCGGATGTAGGTGTAGGCGAGGCGGATGTCCTCGACCTCGCCGGTCTCCTCCTCGAACGTCACGAGGTCCCCGATCCGGATCGGCTGGGTGATCGCGAGGACGACGCCGGCGACCGCGTTGGCAAGCGTCTGACGCGCGGCGAACCCGACCACGAGGCCGAGCAGGGCGGAGGAGGCGAGCAGGCCCGTGGCGACCCGCTTGACCGCGGGGAACTGCGAGAGCGCAAGTGCGATCCCAAGCACGATGATCAGCGCGAAGATCAGCCGTCTCACGAGCTGCAGGCGGGTGTCGGCCACCGCGGACAGCGGTCGCCCGGCGACCACCTCGCCGAGCTTGCGGCCGCGGCGCAGCAACGCCCGGTCGACCAGTTGGGCCAGCGCGAAGGCGAGCACCACGGTGCCGACCGCCGTGATCACTTCCTTATGCGCGTCGAGGAAGCTGGCCGCCATGGGAAGATCGTGCGACGACATGGGCTACGAGGCTACTTCCAGGCAGGTGGTGAGGCGCGGGCGGCGGCGCCGGGGGCTGAAGCCCTTCGCAGGGGATCTGCGAGCGCGGCTCGCCGCCTCGGAGGCCTTCGCCGTCGCGTGGCGCGGCTTCTGGTGGAGCCGGTTGGGCGTGTTCGTGGTCGCGCTGTTCGCGTCGCTCTCGGCCACCGGGGGGCTCTCGGCGGGCAACGCGCGGCGGTTCGACGTCCCCGCGCTCACCCACCCGCTCGGGGGCCTCGGCGATCTGCTGCTCTCGCCGCTGGCACGCTGGGACTCGGTCTGGTTCCTCAACATCGCCGACTCCGGCTACCAGGGGGCGGGGTCGGCCAGGGTCGCGTTCTTCCCGCTGTACCCACTGCTCGCCCGCGGCGTCGGCGAGCTGGGAGGCGGCTCACGCGGCGCCACTCTCGTGGCCGCCTACGTGGTGTCGCTCGGGGCCCTGCTCGGCGCATTGGTGCTGCTGCACAAGCTCACGACACTCGAGCTCGGTGCCGACGCCGCTCGCCCCGCGGTGTTGCTGCTCTGCCTGTTCCCGGCGGCGCTCTTCCTTGGCGCCCCCTACTCCGAGAGCCTCTTCCTGCTGGCCTCGGTCGGCGCCTTCTACGCCGCGCGCACCGGCAACTGGGCGTGGGCCGGGGTGGCCGCTGGCGCTGCGAGCGGCACGCGCAGCGCGGGAATCCTGCTGCTGGTGCCGCTCGTGGCGCTCTACCTCTACGGCCCACGGCCGGGTTTGCGCTCGGAGTCCGGACAGGGCCGGTGGCGCGCACTCGCGCCGGCGTACCCGATCCGGTCCGACCTGGCCTGGCTGGCTCTGGCGCCCGCTGGGCTGGGTGCCTACGCTCTCTATCTGGGCATCGCCCACGGCGACGCCCTGGCGTTCTCGTCCGTGCAGGAGCTGTGGTCGCGCCACTTCGCCGGGCCGTTCGTCGGCGTCTGGGACGGGATGGTCGCGGCGTTCCAGGGTCTTCGTCAGCTGGCGTCGGGCTCTCGCGACACGGTCTTCTTCGAGCCCGCCGGCGGCGATCCGTTCCGCGTCGCTGCGGTCAACATCATGCTCTTCGGCTCGCTGGCGTTCGCGGTGGCCGCCACCGCTGGGGTGCTGCGCCGCCTGCCGTTCGCCTACGGGCTCTACCTGGTGGCTGCGCTGGCGCTGCCCCTGAGCTATCCGGTGACTCCCCAGCCGCTGATGTCGCTGCCGCGCTTCCTCGTCGTGCTGTTCCCGATCTTCATGTGGCTCGGGTGGGCGTGCGCGCGCAGGGGCAGCGTCGAGCGGGTGGCGGCCATGTCGGCACTCGGGCTCGGGTTGTTCACGACCCAGTACGCCACCTGGTACTTCATCTCCTAGGGGCCTGTCCCGTGCGCGCTGTGCTCTTCGACGCCCTGGGCACGCTCGTCCGCCTCGAGCCGCCCGCGCCGCGACTGCGCCAGGCGCTCGGCTGCCATGCGGGCATCGACGTGGGAGAGGAGGCCGCGGCGCGCGGCTTCGAGGCCGAGATCTCCTTCTACCTGGCAAATCACATGCGCGGCGGCGATGCCGAGGGTCTCGAGCGCCTGCGCGACGATTGCGCCGAGGTCTTGCACGTCGCCCTCGGCGTCGAGGGGCTCAGCCGCCCTGCCGTGCGGGCGGCGATGCTCGAGTCGCTCAGCTTCACGGCGTTTGACGACGTCGCGCCGGCGCTGCGCGACCTGCGCGGGCGCGGCCTGAAAATCGTCGTGGTCAGCAACTGGGATCGCTCGCTTCCGCGGGCGTTGGCATCGGCAGGGATCGCCGAGCTCGTCGATGCGACGGTGTCGTCGGCCGAGGTCGGCGCGGCCAAGCCTGATCCCGCGCCGGTGCTCGCAGGCCTCGAGCTGGCTGGAGTCGAGCCGCGGGACGCGCTGCTCGTCGGCGACTCGCCCGAGAGCGATCTGCCGGCTGCCCATGGTGCCGGCGTGCGGGCGGTGCTCATCTCGCGCGGGGAGCCGCGGACGGCGGGCCCGGAGTCTGTGACCTCGCTCGACGAGATCGCCTCCCTACTCTAGGCGCGATGGCCACCGCCGTTGAGACGCCCCCGCCGCCCGATCCGCCGGAGCTGCCCGACGGAGTCATGCGCCGGCCGGAGTGGCCGTGGTGGTTTGCCCTGGCGGGGTTCTTCGTCGGCGTCGCGGGCACGTTGCTGCTGGTAGCGATCGTCGGCGGCGTTCTCGTGGCCGCCACGGGCAGCAAGTCCGACTCGCCGGCCTTCGTCGTGGTGGGAACGCTCTTCCAGGGCCTTGCCTTCGGCGCCACGGCGCTGTTCTTCGCCAGTCGAGTGACCAGGCCGAAGGCGTGGCACTTCGGCCTGCGCGGCGCGCCGTTGTGGTCCACGATCGGCTGGGCAGCGCTCGCCGTCGCGACCTTCTACGTGCTCACGATCGTCTACGGCCTTGCCGTGAAGCCCGACGCCAAGCAGGACACCGTCAACCAGCTCGGTGGGGACCAGGGCACGCTCGGGCTGATCGTGGCCGGCACGATGGTGATCGCCGTCGCGCCGGTGGTCGAGGAGTTCTTCTTCCGCGGGTTCTTCTACCGGGCACTGCGAAACCGTTTCTCGTGGGCGATCGCGGCCGTGATCGACGGGCTGCTGTTCGGCAGCATCCACTACCCGGGCAACGGTGTCGACGGCTTGTTGATCCTGCCACCGCTCGCTGTGCTCGGCTTTCTCTTCTGCCTGGTGTACGAGCGAACGGGCACGCTGCTGGCGCCGATCGGGATGCACGCCGTCAACAACACGATCGCGTTCGCGGCCCAGGCAGACGGCGGGTGGCAGGTGTCGGTGGTCGTCGGGCCGCTCATGCTTGGGGCCGTCGTGCTCGCCGGGCGCCTCTTGCCGCGTGCGCCGAGGCTCTCGAGCGCCTGACAGAGGTAGAGTCAGCCTCCGATGACGCGCTTACGCACACTCCTCCCGGCTGTCGCCGCCCTCCTTCTGCTGCCGGCAGCCGCCGCGGCGCAGACGCCGGCCCCCGCCCCGGCTCCGAAGCCCCAGGCCGGCAGGGCCACCATCGCGGTCTCGGGCGGCCAGGCGACCAGGAAGCTGCGCTACGTCGCAACCGGTGCCACCGTGCGCGTCCGCGGCACCGTCAAGCCCTTCGTCGCGGGTCAGAAGGTGCTCGTGGAAGTCACCCGCAGGGGCAAGGCCATCGCGCGCACGTCCGTCAAGGTCGGCAGGAGGGGCCACCTGAGCGCACGGATCAGGGCCCCGCGATCGGGCGTGCTCAAAGTGCGTCTGCGCCATCTGGCGAGCGCGGCCCAGGTCGCATTCACGTCGCGCGGCGTACGGGTCAAGGCTGTGCGGCTAAGCGCCGGCCAGGGCTCCAGAGGGCTCAAGGTGCTGCTGCTCCAGCGGGGCCTCTACGAGCTGGGCTATGCGGTACCGCGTACGGGCCGCTACGACGCGGGCACCTCGCGCGCCGTGCTGGCCTTTCGAAAGGTCAACGGCCTCGGGCGCGGTGGGTACGCCACGAAGACGGTCTTCAGCGACGTCCTGCGCAACCGCGGGGCGTTCAACGTGCGCCACCCCAAGGCGGGGCGCCATGTCGAGTTCGACTGGAGCCGGCAGGTGCTCGCCCTGATCGGCAAGAGCGGCAGGGCCACCCGTACCTACCACGCCTCCTCCGGCAAGGCCTCGACACCCACGGTGTTCGGGCGGTTCCGGTTCTACCGTCGCGACCTGGGCACCAACGCCCTGGGGATGGTCGATGCCGCCTACTTCATCGGCGGCTATGCCATTCACGGCTACAAGGATGTGCCCACCTATCCGGCGAGCCACGGCTGCATCCGGGTGCCGGTGCCGAATGCTCGCTCGATCCGCGACGCCGTGTCCCTCGGCGAGCAGATCTTCATCTACCGCTGAGCGCTCCCAACCGGCTCCTAGGCCCGGGACTCGCGCCAGTCGCGGGTCTCGCGCGCCCCGCCCGGGAAGAAGTTGGCGAGCATGAGACCGCCGAAGCCGTAGAGCAGCAGCGCCAGCGCACCCGGCACGAGCCGTGACACCCATACGCCCGAGTCGCCCGCGATGCCGGTGAACGGCGACAGCAAGACATCGTTTGCGTCATCGATCTTCTCGCGGGTGGCTGAGTGCGCCTGCTCCCGCACCCGCTCGACGGCCGCTCCCGGATTCGGACGGTCGAGGTCGGAGGAGCTCTGGATGGAAGCCTGGTTGTCGATCGCGCGCACCTGGTTCTCGCTGCCCGCCCCGGATTCCTCGACGACGAACAGCGCAAGGCTGAGTACCACCGCGCCGGAGGCCACGATCGCGCAGAGGCGTACGAGAGATCCCATTCGTTCTCTACCATCGGCACCCGCCGTGGAGACCGTGAGCCCCGCACCCGCCGTGTCCGTCAGGTGACCGATGCCGGAAGCCGCCTGACCGAGGAGCTGCGCACCCATGCCCTCGTGATTGGCAAGGTCACGCTCTCGAGCGGTGCGGAGGCCGAGTACTACGTCGATGCCAAGCGGGCGATCCTGCGTCCGGAGGGCTTCGCCGCCCTTGGCGAGCTCATCGCAGAGGAGGCGGCCTCGCGCGGGGCGACCGCCGTCGGCGGCTTGACGATGGGCGCTGATCCGGTGGCATGCTCCGCCCTCGCCGTCGGCGCCCCGGTCAAGGCCTTCTTCGTGCGCAAGGACCGCAAGGCACACGGGCTGCAGCGGTGGATCGAGGGCCCGCCGCTCGATCCGGGCGAGCGCTGCCTCGTGGTCGAGGACGTTGTGACCACGGGCGGCTCGACCATCAAGGCCATCGAGCGCATCCGAGAGGTTGGTCTCGAGATCGTCGGGGTGGTCAGCGTGCTCGATCGCCTCGCCGGTGGGGGCGAGGCGATCGAGGCGGCGGCGGGAGCGCCCTACACCGCCCTATCGACGATCGACGACCTCTACCCGGACCGTCCGGACCGCTAGACACTTCTAGAGGTCTGACCGCTTCCGGGCGACGATCGCGATGTAGTAGAGGGGGTCGCCCGACACCGCGAGCCGGTGGCGGTAGCGTCGCTGGGCCTGCAGCTCCATGGTCCCGTCGTCGAGGGCCGTCTGGATCATCTGCTCGAACCCGCTGCGGTCGCCGTCCTCGACGAACTTCTCCTTGATGTTGAAGGCGATCAGGCCGTCGTCGTCGACCAGGTTGTACGCGGCGCTGAACGCCTCCGGCGGAATGTCGCCGAAGCCGAGCGCTGCGACCGTGGTCAGGCAGTTGAACCGCTTGGCCTCGAGCTCCGTGCGCGCGTCGGCCGGGATGTCGGTGAGGTCGACCACGAAGTAGTCGTCGTAGAGCCCGGGACGGTCGCGCTCTGCCGCTTCGGCGGCCTCCTCGATGATGTCGACGCCCACGATGGTTCCGGCGCCGAGCTCGTCGAGCTCCTCGCCCACCATGCCGTTGCCCGCGCCCACGTCCAGCACCCGCAGCGCGGCCCGCTGCTCGCCGTCGAGCTGCTCGCCGATCAGGTCCGCGACCGTCCGCGGCGAGTCGCACTTGAGCTCCTCGTAGAACAACTGCTCATACAGCCCCGGCAGCTTGAAGATCTCGTGGTAGTCGTGAAACCGGATCTTCCGAATCTCGCCGTCGACCGCGACCTCGCAGAACTCCTCGTCCTGGTCACGGTCCTCCTCCCTGCCGCGCGGAAAGGTGATGTCGAAAGGTTTCTCGGCGGTGGCCACTGCGGGGCGGCTTGGAGAGTCGGTCACTCGGGTTCCTGCCTCCTAGGGTTGTTCGCAAAGGACACCGACTTCCCGGATTCCGCTCAACAATGGGTCACGGGAAGTCTGTGGTACGGCGTAGTGCCTACGCGCCAGCGTTTGCCGTGTCAGGGCGCAACCGTCTGCGGGCAGCTCGGAAAAGGTTACCGGGAAAGGCGCGGATGCTCGCCGGGCGGGTCTGAGAGTGCCCCGAGCTGGATTCGAACCAGCGGCCTTCCCCTTAGGAGGGGGACGCTCTATCCAGCTGAGCTATCGGGGCAGGGCGACGCCCTGGCGGAGGCTACCGCGCGTCTGCTCGCCCGCCATCGGGCTCAGGCGTCGTCCTCGTACAGCGACTCCCGGGCAAGCTCTGCGCCCCGTGCGCCGAACATGCGCACGTCGAGGTAGTCGCCGACGAAGGCGTCGAGGCTCACCAGCGTGAACCGGTCATCCACCAGCACGCATTGATCCGTGGTCTCGGGCCCGAGCTCGGCGGTGGCGACGGCACCGTTTTCCACCAGCGACACGCCCCAGACGAGCGTGATCACGCCACGACGTCCGTCGAGGCCGCGCCACTGACCGATCTCCTGGTCGGAGAGGTCGAGGCTCCAGTCGGGGTTTGCCTCGGCGGTCTCGTCGGTGTAGTCGACCACGGCGTGAAACGCAGCGGCCTGCGCGCCCTCGTGCTCGCGGGTGTAGCTCACGTATCCGAACAGCTCGTAGCCCTCCGACGTGGTCGCCGTGCCCGGCACGTACGTTCGAGCCCCCCACGTGCGGTCGGGAAACCAGCGGATGTCACCCGCCTCGCCGAGCTTCTCTTCCGAGTCGATCCCCTGCGCCTCCGCCCGGAAGTGCTCGGTGAGCGCCTCGCCCCAGCGGCCGTAGGGAATCGGCTCCTGCGGGGGCTCGGCGACGAAGGTCGGTATTGGTCGTGACGAAACCGGCATCGCCCGGAACCTACAGCGTCGATGCGGGGGCGACCAGGATTACGGCAGGGCGACTTCGCGCAACTGCTGCGCGGCGTGCTCGGGCGCAAGCGCACACAGCTGCACACCGGTCCCGAGCTCGAGACCGGCCGGCTGTGCCAGCCGTGGGACCACGTCGATACGCCAACAGAACGCGCCCGCGCCGGTTGGCGCGGTGCGCACCCACAGGTTCAGTGCCGGCGAGGCGCCCAGGCAGGCCTGGAGGCGCCGCAGCACGTCGAACAGGGTCGTGGCACCGGTGTCGCCGTCATCCTCGAATCGGGCCCGCGGAGCACGCGGGATGACCTGCACATGAAACGGCGCCCGGGAGGCGAAGGGGCAGATGGCCACTGCGTCACGGCCGACGGCCACGATCCGGTCGCGGCGGCGAACCTCCTCCTGCAGCACGTCGGCCAGCAGGTTGCGGCCCTGCGTGCGATCGAAGTAGGCGGTGAAGCGCTCCCGCTCGCGCGCCACGGCCGCCGGCACGAAGTGCAGCGCGAACAGCTGTGCGTGGGTGTGGGCGACCGAGGAGCCGGCGGACGCGCCCTCGTTGACGATCACATGCACGTAGGCGGCGCCGGCATGGGCCCGCATCCGCAGTCGCCATACGTCCATCGCCTCGGCGAGGCCGTCAGCGCCGAGCTCCACGAGCGTGGACACCGGGGCGCAGGAGTTGATCACCACCTCGTGCGCGCCGACCGCCGTGCTTGCCGCGAACAGGTCGGGCTCGCCCCGTCCATGCGCGAGCGGGTCGGGGACCAGCCGGTCCCCTGGCACGAGCGCCGGGTACCTGTTGGGCACCACCCGTATGCGCCATCCGGGACCGTTGGCGGCGCTGCCGGCGGGGCGCACGGCGTAGAGCTCCGGCGGCGTCTGATCCTCGGCCCCTTCGCGGAACGGATCGGTCGCGGGGTCGACGGCCTCCCGCTCGCCGGCCCCCGTTCGCGCGTCGGGCCGTTCGTCGCGGGTGTCGGCTACGAGCACGCGGAGTCCCGACAGGGGGTCGATCCGCAGCTGTGGCACGGACCCGGCCTCGCTCAAAGGTGCTTCTCCGTTGGCGCGGGCCACCCCGCGGTCGTCGTGGTCGGCGATTCAGCGAGCGTAACGGCGGATGTCGCGCGCCAGAGAGCGCTCATCCGGGTAGCTGCCCTGCTTGATGTAGGCGACCCCGCCCTTGCGGTCGTAGAAGACCGTGGACGGAAACGCGTTCACCGCCTGGAGGTACTTGCCGATCTTCAGGTCGTCGTCGACGTAGCTTGGATAGGCCACCGGGAACTTGGCGAGGAACCTCCGGGCGCTCTTGTCGTTGTCCTGGCCGTCGACCCCGAGGAACGCGATCTGCTTGCCGCGCTTTGCGGCCTGGCGCTGGAAGTGGGGAAACTCGGCGCGGCACGGCGGACACCACGAGCCCCACTTGTTCACGACCACCGGATATCCGCGCAGCGCGCGAAGTCGCTTCACAAATGCCGTGCTCCCGCCGCCAAGCAGCTCCGACGACTGATCGTGCAGGGCGGCGAGGGGCGGCGGCGACCCCTCGAGCCGGGCCTTTGCCTTGGCGAGCGGCAGGGACGCGGGTGCCGCCCTCCCGGTGGCGGGCTCGCTCTTGCGGGCGTTGAGCACGCCCGCAACGAGGACCCCGACCAACACGACGGCGACAGCGACGAACATCAGCTTCCGGCTCACCCGGTGCAGGGTGACAGAAGCCGGTTGTCGTCGTTAGGGCCCGCGTGTGCTGTAATTGGGAGGTCGCTGCACCGCATGTGCTGCGCGCGGCGCTCGAGGGATACGCCCGAGGCGCCGATCCAACCGGGCAGAGCCGCTGCCTCCACTGAAGGTCTCTTCACCCCAGTGGACCGCGGCGCGGCCCGAACTCCTTTTACGAATCCAGAGGCCTGATGGCTGAAAGCACTTCCCTGGTCGAAAGCGCGGCGGTCTCCCGCGGCGATCTCAAACGCGCCGAAGCGTTTGCGCGCGAGCCATTCGTGCTCGAGGGCGAGGACGCCGAAACCGCGCTGACGCCGGGCACCGCCCGCCGCCGCGCGCTCGATGCCGCATTGGCCGAGATCGAGGCCGGCGTCGACGAGCCGTCTGTGGATTGGCGGCGCGAGTTCTCGCTGATGCTCGGCCTCGAGCGGCTGGTCTCCGAGGAGGAGCCCAAGCTCGTGGACGGCACCACGCTGTCGGCCCACCAGGTAGATGCCCTCTCGGGCACGCTGATCGCGCTGACCGCCGAGATCCAGGGCGCAGCCCAACGAGGCGAGTCGGCCAACGGCCACCACAAGGCCGGTGAGGTCGAGGAGCTGCCGTCCGGCGAGGTCGAGCTCGAGGGCGACGACGAGATCTCCGACGAGGACGAGCCGCTGGACTGGGACGCCGACTCCGGTGACGACGACGAGGCAGATGCCGTCGAGGGCGCCGCGCCCTCCGACGATCCGGGTGCCAACCGCCGCTTCTGGTTCGAGCACGCCACGGGGGCCGGCAAGACCGTCGCCGCGTTGGGCTTCGTCGAGGCCTCGCGCACCGGCGGGGTGCTGATCCTCACCCACCGCCGCAACCTCGTGGACCAGTTCAACGGCGAGCTGGTCGACCGCGGCTACAAGAAGCGTGTCTGCGCCCCGATCATGACCGGCAAGGACAAGGGCGCAAATGTCGAGGGCCCCGTGACGGTCGAGACCTATCAGTGGTTCGTGCGCAACGTCGGCAAGATCTCCGACGCCTACACGATCGTCATCTGCGACGAGGCCCATACGGCGCTCGGGGAGAAGACCTCGGCGTCGATCCGGGAGTGGCAGGGCCCGATCTACGTGGGCATGACCGCCACAGGGGCGCTGATCGCCCGTCACGTGACCGATCTGTTCCCCACCCAGACGTCGCGGTTCGACCTGGCCCAGGCCGCCCGCCGCGCCGTGATCGCGCCGCTGCGCTGCGTGCGGATCCCGCCCGGTGTCGGCGTCCGCTCGATCTCCAAGGTGCCGCTGCGAAAGGGAGAGGTCGACCAGGACTTCGATCAGGAGGAGCTGGCCGCGCTGCTCGACCAGACGCCATTCAACGTGGCCATCGCCGACCTTTACAAGACCCGCTTCAAGGATCTGCCCGGGGTGGTCTACACCGCCGGCGTGCGCCACGCCCACAACGTGGCCGCCGCGTTCCGGGAGCAGGGCATGAAGGCGGTCGCGGTGTCGGGCGAGACGCCCAAGCGCGAGCTGACGCGCCAGCTGGCCGCCTACGAGCGCGGCGAGATCGACGTGCTCTGCAACGCCCAGCTGCTGGCCGAGGGCTGGAACTCGCCGCGCGCCACCGTCTGCATGCACCTGGCGCCTACGGCGTCGCGGCGCATCTATCAGCAGCGGGTCGGCCGCGTGACCCGCCGCCAGCCCGGCAAGGAGGCGGGCATCGTCGTGGACTTCGTCCACCCCGCCACCACCAACGACGACCCCGTGGTCACGCTGCACTCGCTGCTCGACCGCGACGTCTATCGCGGCGGCGCGATCGTCGTCGGCCCCGTGCGCCGCGGCCGTGGGCGCAGGCTGCGCGTCGAGCGGCGCGTCGTGCCGGTGACCTCCGACGAGGAGCGCCGCGCGCAGGTGTTCGAGCGCGAGCTGTGGCGGATCGCCGTCGAGCACCTCTCGTGGGGTGAGCAGCACGCGTGGTCGGCGCTCGCGGGCGCGCGGGTGGCTTCCAACAACTGGCGCCGCGCCAAGGCGATGCTCCACTTCGACGCCACCGGCGAGCTGCGCAGGCGCTACCTGGTCACCTGCCTGCAGCGAAACCGCAACACCCAGCTGCGCCTGCGGGCGCTTCAGGAGGTCGGTGCGCTCAAGGATCCCGAGGCCTTCGACGAGGCCGTCGAGCTGGTGGGCGGCTGGTCGCGCGACGAGCGCCGCGAGGGCGTGAAGGTGCTGCTCCTGGCACTGGCCGAGAAGCCGATGGGCCGCCGCGATCAGGCCTCGCGCTGGCTCTGGCACCTGGCGGAGTACAGCCGCGAGGTACACGAGGAGTACGCGGTGTCGCGCTGGCCCGAGACCAAGCGCCTGCTTGGGCTGCTTGTGAACTCCTCCGGAGGCGCGCACGCGCGCAACGCCCGGCGTTTGGTGCAGGCCTCGAAGAAGGAGGATCGCCGGCTCTCGGCAGCCCTGCTCGCAGCAGCCCTTGCCCACACGCCCGAGGCCCAACAGGTGCTCGACGGCGCGCGGATGCGCATGGCGCGCAAGCCCAGCGCGCTCGCGCGCGAGCTGCTCAAGAACTTCCCGAAGGCGCGCCGCCGCCGCGGTGGACGGCGTCGCCGCGGGCGCGGCAAGGGTGGTGGCGAGGGCGAGGAGGTCGATGTCGACTCCCAGTCCACGAAGCGCGACGGCAGCGGCAACGCCAAGCGCAAGCGCGGCTCCCGCGGCGGGCGCAACAGCGACTCCGACAGCGAAGAGCGCGACGCGGCCTGATCAGGCAGCGCTACCCGGGCGGCGCGATCGCGGACCCCAGGTGCACCTCGCCGGCGTCCAGGGCGAGCCGGGCGCCGCCGGGCACGTCGACCAGCAGGGAGCCGTCGCCATCGACCCCGGCGGCGGTGCCCGAGCCTTCGCCCCAGGTGACGGTGCAGCCGAGGAGGGCGTCGCGCTCGCGCCAGGCCGCGAGCATCTCGCCGGGCGGCTGGGCCAGTCGGCCTTCGAGCGCGCTTAGGAGCGCCGTGAGCGTTTCCTCGACCGTCGCCGCCGTTGCGCCCGCCGCCGTGACGGACGTGGCGTGCTCGGGCAGCTCTTCCGGCGGCGTGAGCACGTTGACCCCCATGCCGAGCACGGCCCAGTCCTCCTGCGGCCTGCCCTCCACCAGGATCCCGGCCACCTTTCGCCCTGCCACCCAGACGTCGTTCGGCCACTTGATCGCCACGTGGTCGAGCCAGGGCTCGAGCACGTCGCACAGCGCGACCGCTGCGGTGAGTGGGAGCAGCGCCGCTTCGTCGCCGAGGTCG
>JBBPXW010000011.1:0-9315 GCA_038200525.1 Solirubrobacterales bacterium
CACCTGCGCGACGTGGTGGTTGACATAAAGACCGGAGTGTCCGGTGCCGGTCGCGAGGCCACCAACGAGACCCACTACGTATCGGCCGCCGACAACGTGAACGCGTACAAGACCGAGGGCCACCGCCACAGCGCCGAGCTGGAGCAGGAGCTTCCCGACGGCGTGGCCGTCACCTTCGTTCCGCACCTGATCCCAGTCGACCAGGGGCTGCTCGCCAGCTGCTACGCGATCACCGACGAAGACCTCACCCGCGCACAGGTCCGTGAGCTGCTTCACGAGGCCTACGACGGTGAGCCGTTCGTCGAGGTGGTTGAGTCCCCTCCGCGCACGGCAGACGTGCGCGGCACCAACCGTGCCCGGGTCTATGGCACCGTGAGCGGAAACCGCGTGCTTATCGAGTCGGCCATCGACAACCTGTGGAAGGGCGCCGCCGGTCAGGCCGTCCAGGACCTGAACCTGATGCTCGGCCTCGACGAGACGGAGGGGCTGGAGCGGTGAGCGGGTTCTTTCGGTCTCGCTGGGTGGACCGCCCCGAGTACGTGACCGAAATCGAGTCGGGCGCGCTGCCGGCCGGCTTCCAGGCTGCCGGCGTGGCCTGCGGGCTGAAGCCCGGGGGACAGCTGGACCTAGCCCTGATCCACTCAGACGAGCCCGAGACGACCTCGGCGGCGCGCTTCACCACCAACGCCCGGGTAGGGGCCCCGGTGGCGCTCTCGCGGCGTGCGCGGCTCCACGGTCTGCGGGCCGTGGTGGCCAACTCCGGCGGCTCGAACACGGGTGACGGCGCGCGCGGAGACGAGACCGCGGCCGCGATGCAGGCGCGGGCCGCCGAGCTGCTTGGGCTCGAGCCCGAGCAGGTCGGCGTGGCCTCCACCGGCGTGATCGGAAGCGAGCTGCCGCGCCAGACCGTGCTGGACGGGCTCGGCGCCGCGCGGGACGCCCTGGGACCGGACGCCGGCCCGGCCGCGCGGGCCATCCTGACCAGCGACGCGGGACCCAAGCACGCGGCGCTCGAGGTGGCGTTGCCGGGCGGCACGGTCCGCCTCAGCGCCCAGGCCAAGGGCGCCGGCATGATCTCGCCCCGGTTCGCGACCATGTTCTGCTTCGTCCAGACCGACGCCGGCCTGGCCGCCGCGACGACCGACCTGCTCACAGGGGTCTGCGTGAAGCGGTCGTTCGATCGCATCTCGGTGGACGGCCAGCTGTCCACCAGCGACACGGTGTTCCTGCAGGCCAGCGGGGCGTCGGGGGTGCGAGTCCAGCCCGAGAGCGAGGACGAGCTGTTGCTCGGCGGAGCGCTCGACGCCCTGATGCGACAGCTCGCCATCGAGATCGTGGCCGACGGCGAGGGCTGTGACCGGGTCGGGCGGATCGTGGTCCGGGGAAGCCCGGCGCAGGCCGGCCGGGTGGCGCGCGCGGTGGCCGACTCGCCCCTCGTCAAGACTGCGCTGCACGGGGCCGACCCCAACTACGGACGGATCCTCCAGGCCGCAGGCGCGGTCATGGACCCCGGCGACGGCTTCACCGCCGACCTGGAGATCGAGGGCGTCCGGCTGGTGACCGGTGGCGACGTGGTGGTCCTGGACGCGGCGGGACTGGCCGACGTGCAGGACAAGATGCACGGTGCCGAGGTGGACATGACCCTCATCCTGCCCGGCGAGGGCGGCGAGGCCGAGGTGTTCTTCAGCGACCTGTCGCAGGAGTACGTGAGCTTCAACGCCGAGTACACGACATGAGAGACGTCGAGACCCTCCTCGAGGCACTCCCCTACATAAGGGACTTCCACGGGCGCACCGTGGTGATCAAGTACGGCGGGGCGGCGATGACCGATCCGGCGCTGCGCGAGCAGTTCGCGCGCGACGTGGTGCTGCTCAAGTACGTCGGGCTGAACCCCGTGGTGGTGCACGGCGGCGGCCCGGCCATCAGCGGGTACATGGAGCGTCTGGGCATGGACATCGAGTTCGTCGACGGCCTTCGCGTGTCCGATGAGGCCACCGTGGAGGTGGCGAAGATGGTGCTCGTCGGCAAGCAGAACAAGGACATCGTGCTGCTGCTCGGCCGCCACGGCCAGCCCGCCGTCGGCCTCTGCGGCGACGACGGCATGCTCTTCCAGGTGCGCAAGCAGCTCGCGTCCGGGGGCCGCGACATCGGCTTCGTCGGCGAGATCGAGCGGGTGAACGCCGGAGTGCTGCACCACATCGCCGAGGACTACATCCCGGTGATCGCATCTGTGGGCGCCGACGCCGAGGGCCAGTCCTACAACGTCAACGCCGATGCCGCCGCTGCGGCGGTGGCAAGCGCGCTCGGCGCCTACAAGTGCATCTTCCTCACAGACGTCGTGGGCTGGCTGGCCGACCCCGCCGACGCGGACTCGCTGATATCCCAGAGCACTGCCGACGAGGTGCGTGCCGCGCTGCCCGGCGTGTCGGGCGGGATGCGGCCGAAGCTCGAGGCGTGCGTGCAGGCGCTGGAAGGCGGGGCGCGCAACGCCTACATCATCGACGGCCGCCGGCCCCACGCGCTGCTGCTCGAGCTGTTCACCGACGAGGGCATCGGCACCAAGCTATGGCCCTAGCTCAACTACGTGAGTGGGAGGCCGAGGGCGTGATGGGCACCTACCTGCGCAACCCCGTCGAGTTCGTGCGCGGCGAGGGCACCCGCCTGTGGGACTCAGACGGCAACGAGTACCTCGACTTCCTCGCCGGAATCTCGGTGGTGCAGGTCGGCCACTGCCATCCCGCCGTCGTGGAGGCCGTGACCGCGCAGGCGCGGCAGCTCATGCACGTGGGCAACCTCTACTACACCGAGCCGATCATGCGGCTCGCAGCGCGGCTGTCGGATCTGTCGCTCGGTGGGCGCGCGTTCTTCACCAACTCCGGGGCCGAGGCGATCGAGTGCGCGCTCAAGCTGGCCCGCCGCAACCGGCCACAGGGCGGGTTCGTGGTCATGCAGGGCGGCTTTCACGGCCGCACGATGGGTGCGCTGTCGGCGACGCCGCAGGAGGCCAAGCAGGCGCCCTTCGCGCCGCTCGTGCCCGGGTTCACCGTGGTGCCGCGCGACGACGGCGAGGCGCTGAAGGCAGTTGTGAACGACCAGACCGCTGCCGTGCTGCTCGAGCCGATCCAGGGGGAGGGTGGCATCCATCCGCTCTCCCCGGAGACGCTCAAGGCCGCCCGTGCCGCCTGTGACGCGCACGGAGCGCTGCTGATCTTCGACGAGATCCAGTGCGGCATGGGCCGCACCGGTCGGATGTGGGGGTGGCAGGACTCCGGGGTGAGGCCCGACGTGATGACCGTTGCCAAGGGCCTTGGCGGCGGGCTGCCGATCGGCGCGTGCCTCGCCTCGCCAGACTGCTCCGACGTGCTCCAGCCCGGCGACCACGGGTCGACCTTCGCCGGCGGCCCGGTGGCCGCGGCTGCGGCCACCGCGGTGCTCGACGTGGTCGAGGCGCCGGGGTTCATCGAGGCGGTTGCGGCCAAGGGTGAGCGGCTGGCCCACGGCTTGGCCGACGCCGGCTTCGACGTTCGCGGGCGGGGGCTGATGCTTGCCATCGCCCGCGATGAGGCCCCGGACCGAGCCCGCCGCCTGCTGCTCGAGCAGCGACTTGTCGTCAACGCGACAGGCCCGGACACCATCAGGCTGCTGCCGCCGCTGACGGTGTCTGACGACGAGATCGACGAGGCCGTCCGCCGCATCGCGCGCTGCTAGCTTGCCCCGCCCATGGCCGACGACCAAACCCCCCGCAAGCTGGGCTCCTACGAGGCCGCCCCCGGCGACGTGTCGCGTGTGCTGCTGCTCTACTCGGGCGGGCTCGACACGAGCGTGATGCTCAAGTGGATCCAGGACGAGTACGACGCCGAGGTGGTGGCGCTGTGTGTGAACCTTGGTCAGCCCGACGAGGACTTCGACGTGGTGCGCGGCAAGGCACTCGATCTCGGCGCGCTGGAGTGCGAGGTGCTCGATGCCCGCGAGGAGTTCGCACGCGACTACGTGCTTCCGGCGATCAAGGCCAACGCCCGCTACGGCGGTGGCTATCCCCTGTTCACCGCTCTCGGCCGCCCGCTGATCGCCAAGCTCGCCGTCGAGAAGGCGCGCCAGCACGGCTGCGGAGCCGTGGCCCACGGCTGCACCGGCAAGGGCAACGACCAGGTGCGGATCGACAGCACGGTGCTCACGCTCGGCCCCGAGCTGAAGATCGTGGCGCCGGTTCGCAACTGGAGCATGGGACGCGAGGAGGAGATCGCCTACGCGCGCGAGAACGGGATCCCGGTCAAGGGCGGCAGCGAGGCGCCCCCGTACTCGATCGACGACAACATCTGGGGTCGCTCATCCGAGGGCGGCGCCATCGAGGATCTCGCAGAGCCGCCGCGCGATGACGTGTTCGAGCTGGTCAGCGATCCGCGGGATGCCCCCGACGAGGCGCAGGACCTCGTCGTCGGCTTCGAGGGCGGTGTGCCGGTCAGCCTCGACGGCGAGGCGCTGTCGCTCGTCGAGCTGCTCGACGCCTGCGCCGCCGCCGGGCGCCGCCACGGCGTCGGCATCCTCGACCACATCGAGGACCGCATCGTCGGGCTCAAGGTGCGCGACCTGTACGAGGTGCCGGCCGCAGAGATCCTGCTCACCGCGCACCAGGAGCTCGAGAAGCTCGTCTGCACGATCCACCAGAACGAGTTCAAGCACATCCTCGACCGCAAGTGGGCCTACCTGGTCTATGCGGGGCTCTGGAACGAGCCGTTGCGCACAGACCTCGACGGGTACATGGAGTCGGTGAACGAGCAGGTGACAGGCGAGATCACGATCCGCCTGTACAAGGGCAGCGCGCGAGCCGTGGCGCGCCGCTCGCCCAACGCGCTCTACGACCAGGAGCTGGCCGGCTTCGGCGAGTCGGGCGGCCTGTTCAGCCAGGAGGCGAGCCCCGGCTTCATCGAGCTGTGGAGCCTGCAGACGCGAATGGCCTATGCTGTGCGCAACCGCGATCAGTCGTGAGCGGCGGGGCCGCCTTCAGCGATCGCCAACACCTGCCGATGGGAAACCCATGTACATAGGCACCTCAATCTTCCTGTTCGCCCTCGGGGCCATCCTGAAGTTCGCCGTGACGGCGACGGTTGCCGGCTTCAGCATCCAGACAGCCGGCGTGATCCTGATGGTTGTCGGCATCGTCGGCCTGATCGCCTCGTTCCTGTTCCTCGCAGCGGCCGGTAATCGTCGTCGTGGCGACGTCGTGGTCGAGGAGCGCCCGGTCGAGCGTGAGTATCGCCGCTAGATCCACCGGCTAGCCTCTCCCCGCATGAACAGCAAGGGCTACACCGTCATCGGCTGGATCGTCTGGCAGGTCGGATCGCGCCTGGCAAAGCGCAAGGCAGCGCAGAACAAGCGCAAGCTCGGAGCGGCCGTGGCCGTGGCGCTGGTCGTGGCCGGCGGCATCCTCGTCGCGGCCGGCGACGCCGACGACTGAGTGTCAGACGCCGGTGGTCGACCGGAACTTCGTCCCGATCGTGATCAGCAGATGCGCCACGCCGAGCACGATGAAGAAGGCGGTGGGCGCGGTGTCTGATGAGAAGCCGGCCAGGAACGGCATCGCGATGAGCACCACGACCAACACGTAGTCGAGCGCGACGTGTGCGGATAACGCCACCTGGTTGATCAGGCTCGTCGGCCCATCGGTGGTCGCGGCGAGCCCGAGGATGATCACGCCGATCGCGATCGAGATCGCCGTGGCTGCGCCGCTGTCGTACTGGAGCAGCAGGGGCGCGATGATGAACGCGACCCCGGCTACGTACTCGATGATTCCGTGGACGAGCAGTGGGATGGGGCCGTCGCGCATCACCCGTCCTTTATACCGTCTCAGCGACGTGACCGCTCACACCGCTGATTGCGACAATCCGGTCCGAAGCGATCCGACCGCGGACCTATATTCACCAACCCGTGTCCGTCGCCCACCTCCACGTCCACTCCGAGTACTCGCTCCTCGACGGTGCCTGCAAGATCGAAGCGCTGGCGGAGCGGGCCGCGTCGTTCGGTCAGCCCGCCCTCGGCCTGACCGACCACGGCGTGATGAACGGCGCGCTGGAGCACTACAAGGCCTGTCACAGGCACGGGATCAAGCCGATCCTCGGCCTCGAGGCCTACTACGTCGATGACCGCAAGACCGAGGCGGTCAAGTACGAGCGCAACCACCTGACGCTGCTCGCGCGCGACCAGAAGGGCTTCCGCAATCTGGTCAAGCTCACGAGCGCCGGCTTCCTGGAGGGCTACAAGCGCGGCAAGGCGAACGTGGACATGGAGCTGCTCGCGCGCCACTCCGACGGCGTGATGGCGCTCACCGGCTGCCTCGCGTCGCGCTTCTGCCAGCGCCTGGCGGCTGACAACCCGGCCGAGGCTCGCGCCCACGCCGACGACCTGCTGCAGGTGTTCGGTCCCGACAACGTCTACTTCGAGCTGCAGAAGAACGGGATCGACCTCCAGGACAAGTGCAACGAGGGCATCGCCCGGATCGCGCGCGAGGTCGGGCGGCCCGTCGTCGGCACCGCCGACGTGCACTACCTCGGCCGCGAGGACCACCACAACCACGCCGCGCTGTTGTGCGTGCAGACCAAGAGCACGCTGGCCGAGCCGAAGATGTCATTCGACACCAACGAGTTCTATTTGAAGGACTCCAGCGAGATGGCGGCCGCGTTCTCCCAATGGCCGGAGGCGGTGCCCACCACGATGGAGATCGCCGAGCGCTGCAACGTCGAGATCGAGACCGGCAAGATGCTGATCCCGACCTACCCGACGCCCGACGGCCGTCCCGAAGGCGAGCTCCTCCGCGACCTGGCCATCGACGGCCTGCGCGAGCGCTACGGCGACCCGATTCCGTCCGATGCGATGGAGCGCCTGGACATGGAGCTCGAGGTGATCGGACGGATGGGCTTTGACGCGTACTTCCTGATCGTCTGGGACTTCGTCAGGTACGCCAAGGAGAACGGCATCGCCGTCGGTCCCGGTCGCGGCTCGGCGGCCGGCTCCATCGTCTCGTACTGCCTCGACATCACCGAGGTCGATCCGCTCGCCTACGGCCTGCTGTTCGAGCGTTTCCTAAACCCCGAGCGGGTGTCAATGCCAGACATCGACATCGACTTCTCCGTCAAAGGTCGCGCACGCGTGATGCGCTACGTCGAGAACAAGTACGGCCGCGAGTCAGTCGCCCAGATCGTCACGTTCGGCAAGATGCTGCCGCGCAACGCCACCCGCGACGCCGCGCGGGTGCTCGGCAAGGACTACGCGCTCGGCGACCGGCTGGCAAAGCTCATCCCCGAGCCGGTGATGGGGCGTTCCTCCTCGCTCGACACCTATCTCAAGGACGAGCCGGAGTTCAAGAAGGCCTACGACACCGACGGCGAGGCGCGCGAGGTGATCGACACCGCGCGCGGCCTTGAGGGCATCGTCCGCAACGCCGGGGTGCACGCGGCGGCGGTGGTGATCGCAGACCGACCGCTCACCGACATCGTGCCGCTCCAGCTGATGGAGGACCGTGCCCCGGTGTCGCCTGACGGAGCGACCGGTGGTCGCGAACGAGGAACGCCCGGCGAGCGCGTCTACAAGGTGATCACCCAGTACTCGATGAAGCCGATCGAGGATCTCGGGTTGCTCAAGATGGACTTCCTCGGCCTGCGCAACCTCGACGTGATCGAGGACTGCCTCGAGATCATCGAGCAGGCCGGCGGGGCGCGCCCCGACATGGCGAACCTGCCGCTCGACGATCCGAAGACCTACGAGATGATGGCGCGCGGCGACTCGGTCGGCGTCTTCCAGTTCGAGTCAGACGGCATGCGCGAAGCGCTGCGCAAGGTCAAGCCGTCGGAGTTCGAGGACCTCGTCGCGCTGAACGCCCTGTATCGCCCGGGCGCGATGCGCCACATCGACACCTACGCCCGCAACAAGCGCGAGCCCGATGCGATCTCCTACATCGACGAGCGGCTGCGCCCGATCACGGAGGCGACCTACTCGGTCATCCTCTACCAGGAGCAGTCGATGCAGATCGCCAAGTCGGTCGCGGGCTTCTCAGGCGCCGAGGCCGACGATCTGCGCAAGGCGATCGGCAAGAAGAACCGCGAGGCCATGGCCGCGCTCAAGCAGCGCTTCTACGAGGGCGCGCGGGCGACGGGCACTTCCGACAGCGTGATCGAGGAGCTGTGGGCCACCAACGAGGCCGCTGCCGACTACTCGTTCAACCGCTCACACGCCGCGTGCTACGGCCTGATCTCCTACCGCACCGCCTGGCTGCGCGCCAACTACCCGGCGGAGTACATGGCGGCGCTGATCTCCTCGGTGATGTCCACCAAGGACAAGGTGCCGTTCTTCGTCACCTGCTGCGAGGACATGGGCATCAACGTGCTGCCGCCCGACGTCAACGAGTCCACCCACGACTTCACGGTGCACGCGGGAGAGACCGGCCTGCGCGACACGATCCGGTTCGGGCTCGATGCCGTCAAGAACGTGGGCTCGGCGGCTGTCGACAAGATCATGCAGGCGCGCGAGGAGGGTGGGCGCTTCACCTCCCTATGGGACTTCTGCGCGCGTGTGGACTGCCAAGCGGTGAACAGGCGCGCGATCGAGGCGCTCGTGAAGTGCGGGGCACTCGACTCCACGGGAGCCACGCGCACGGGCATGGCCTCGGTGATGGAGCAGGCCCAGGCCGCCGGCTCGAAGGCGCAACAGGATGCGCAGATGGGGCAGGGGTCGATCTTCGACCTCGAGGAGCCGGGGGCGGCCGCGAGCGCCGTGCCGGACCTGCCGGTGCCGGCGCTGCCCGACGAGCGCGCGCAGCTGAACGCATGGGAGAAGGAGTCGCTCGGCCTGTTTCTCTCGAGTCATCCGCTCAAGGAGGTGCGCGCGGTGTTCCGCGAGAAGGTCGACTGCTCGATCGCCGACCTCTCGGACCGAAAGCGGGACGGCCAGAAGGTCCTCGTGGGCGGAATGGTCACCGAGTGCAAGCGGATCCGCACCCGCAAGGGCGACGCGATGATGTTCGCCACCCTTGACGACCTGGAGGGCGCGGTCGAGATGGTGGTGTTCGCCAAGTCGGTCGAGGAGTCGGGTCCGGTGATCGAGAGCGACGGCGTGATCCTCGTCCGTGGCCGCGTCGAGCACAAGGACGGCGGCGACATAAAGCTCGTGGTCGACGACGTCTCGCCGTTCACGCCCACGCCTGCCGAGGTCGAGGCTGCCGCCGCACGGCCCGAGCCACAGCTGCTGATCAAGCGCCTGACCATCGAAGTTGACGGCCACGTGCCCGAGACCTTCCTCGACGACCTCAAGGACCTCTGCCGCGCC
>JBBPXW010000012.1:0-5106 GCA_038200525.1 Solirubrobacterales bacterium
GCAGCGGTCTGCCGTCTGACTCCCGCTGCGCCCGCTCGAAGTGGCGGTAGGCCTGGAGGAAGGTCTGCTCGGTGAGGTCCTCGGCATCGTGGTGGTTGCCCACCCGGTAGTACGAGTAGCTGTAGACATCGCGCAGATGGGCCCGGTAAAGCTCGGTGAACTCGCCGTCCAAGCGCCGCTTGTCACCGCTCTCGCGCACCGATTGAGCCTATGGCTACTCACGCCGCGACGCGTTCGCCGACGTCCTCCGGCGCTCGCGCGAGCGGCATCTCGCCCCCGAGCCACGCCCATTGCAGCTCGACGCACGGCCATATGCGGGCGGTCACCTCGTTGGCGAGATGCTGGGAGGGGCCGTCCACCGTCGGGTAGGTCAGCGGTCGGCCGAAGCGCATGTCCACCCGGACGGGGCGGATGCGCCAGCCCCTGCGGGCGCGCTCGGTGCCCCTGACCGCGATCGGCACCACCGGGGCGCCGCTCTCGAGTGCGAGTCTGCCGACGCCACGCTTGGGGGCGTGCAGCGGGCCCGAGCGGTGGCGGGTGCCCTCCGGGAAGATCACGACCACCTCGCCCCGCTGGAGCAACGCGAGCGCGGTGGCCGTCGACTCCTCGTCGGAGTCGCCGCGGCGGATGGGAAACGCGCCGAGGCAGTTGAGGAACCAGCCGTTCAGGCGGCGGTGAAAGAGCTCCTTCTTGGCCACGAAGTAGATCGGGCGCCCCACGCAGCAGCCGATCACGAACGGGTCGAGGAAGCTGCGATGGTTGGCGGCGAGGATGACCGGGCCCTTGCCGGGCACGTGCTCGCGCCCGGTGCGGCGCAGTCGGAAGTAGACCATCATGAACGGCTGGGCCAGCGCACGGAAGCTCCAGTAGACGAGGCGATTGACTCCACGCTCGCGGACGCGCCGGTGGTGGATGGACAGCTCCTCGATCTCCTCAGACCCCATGACCTCAGCTACCCACGATCGTTGCTGCCGTTACGCTGGCTCGATGGGAGCTCTGAGACGCAGCCTCAACGGAGCGGCCGCCGGGGCGGTCGCCGCCGCGGCGTGGGCTGCTCAGCAGCCCGTCGACAAGCGACTCTTCGAGACCGGATACGACGACGTCGAGCTGCTCGGAAAGCTCGTGGTTCGCGATCACCGCTGGCAGGCCGCCGGCACAGTTATCCACCTGCAGAACGGCGCGTTGTTCGGCGCCGTGTACTCCCAGCTGCGTCCCTTCCTCCCCGGGCCCGTCGTGGCCCGCGCGGTTACGATGGCGATGATCGAGCACGTCGCCCTGTGGCCCCTGGTCGGCTTGTCGGACCGCTACCACCCCGCGCGCAAGGAGCTGACGTCGCTATCGGGAAACTCCCGTGCGTTCGCGCAGGCCGCCTGGCGCCATCTCGTGTTCGGGCTCGTGCTCGGCGAGGTCGAACGCAGGCTGAACCCCGAGGATGCCGACGAGCCGCCGACCGAGGTGCCGGTTTCGTCGAACGGTCACGGCAACATCGAGCTGGCCGCCAGCGCCTCCTGAGGCGCTGACAGCGGGCTTTGCGGGCGTACACTGCTCCTTCGCCGGAGTAGCTCAGCTGGTAGAGCAACGCTCTTGTAAAGCGTAGGTCGTCGGTTCGAGTCCGACCTCCGGCTTTGGGCCAGCCGAGCCCCTCCGTCTAGTAGTAATGCCGTCGGCCTCCGACGGCCTTGCCCATCATGCCCAGGACCTCGAGAATCACGCCGACCACGATCAGGATGACGCCGATCGTATACAGGATGGGGATGCTGGCGACAACGCCGATTATGAGAATGATGAGACCGAGGATGATCATCTGAGCTCCTGTACGTCGATAGTAAGGTCAGTGCGGGTTACCCCAGGGGTCAATCCCGCAAACGGAGTGCACGAGCACTAGGCAGGAACCGCGCGCGAGTCGAGGTGCGAGCCAACCTTTCGCTTCACGCGCTGCAGCGCGTTGTCGACGGTCTTGGTGTCGCACTCCAGACGCTCGCCGATCACCTCGTAGGAGTACCCGTCGAGGTAGAGCGAGAGCACGGAGCTCTCGAGCTCGGAGAGCACGCTGGAGAGGCAGGTCACCAGGCTCTGAAGCTCCTCGGTGGAGATGACCTGATTGACCGGATCGTGCACCGTCGGGCCCGGGAGGAGCTCGTCGAGCGTCGGATCGCCGTCGCTGCCCGACGAGGCCGGCGTCTGGGAGAACGAGACGTACTCGTTCAGGGGCGTGTGCTTGTGGCGCGTCGAGGTCTTGACCGCGGTGATGATCTGCCGCGTGATGCACAGCTCCGCGAAGTTGCGGAAGCTCGACTCGCGGTCGGTGCGGTAGTCGCGCACCGCCTTGTAGAGACCGACCAGACCCTCTTGGATCAGGTCGTCGGAGTCGCCGCCGATCAGGAAATAGGAGCTCGCCTTCAGACGCACAAACCCGTGATAGCGCTTCAGGAGCGTGTTGTAGGCGTCCGGCCGGCCCTGCTTGGCCAGCGCGATCAGATAACTGTCCTCTAGCTCAACCTGAGCTTGAGGCTTTACGGATCCTGCCTGGGTGAGTCCGGCCATGCTGCTCCTCCCGGGCCATCTCCCCCCGCCTGACCACCGCGCGATGCGGGCTCAGGCGCAAGCTCGCTTGCCCTTGAAGCTCATGGACGCGCTACCTCCCCTGGCGCCGCGTTCATGCTGAGTTGGTTGGTCTCGACCCTTCGTCTCAACCTCCACTCCAGCCTTATGTGAGGCGAGTATCTGAGAGTTATGGACCCTTGTCAAGTCCCTGGCGGCGGGACTGCAGGATTCCGTACACCAGAGCGGCCGTCGCCGTGGACACGTTCAACGAGTCCAACCGCCCACGCTGGGGCAGGGCCACCAGCTGATCGCACGCTGCCGCAACGCGTGGGCGCAGTCCCCTGCCCTCGGATCCGAGCACCAGCGCGACCCTGCCGCGGTAGTTCGGATCGGTGTAGGGCACCGACCCGCTGCCCGTCGCGGCGCCGTAGACCCACGCCTCGCGCTCCTTGGCCTGGCCGAGCCAGTCGGCCACGTTGCGTACGCGCGCGATGTCGATGTGCTCGACGGCTCCGGCCGAGGCCTTACAGGCCGCCGGGGTGACCTCGGCCGCACGCCGCCGCGGAATGACCACCCCGGCCAGGCCCGCCGACTCCGCCACCCGGCAGACTGCCCCGAGATTCTGCACGTCCTGGATCTCGTCGAGCACGAGCACGAGCGCGTCGTCGGCATCCCAGAAGGCATCGGCATCGCTGTAGGGGTACTCCCCCACCTCGGCGCACACACCTTGATGGTCGCGGGTTCCACACAGCTCCTCGAGCGCCGGCCCCGCGACCTCCGCCGTAGAGGGGGCCTCGACCAGCCAGGGCTCGGTCGCGAGTGCGGAGCCGGTGGCCCAGACCCTGGACACGCTGCGCTTCCCCCTCAGCGACTCGCGAACGGGGTTTCGGCCGTAGAGGATCACGTCCCGCGCACGAGCCGGGCGCCCTCGGACGTGTCGCGCACGGTCCAGCCGAGCGCGGACAGCTCATCGCGGAGGGCATCCGCGCGCTCGAAGTCGCGCTCCGCGCGGGCCCGGTCGCGCGCCTCGAGCAGGGCGGCGGCCGCGGCATCGGGCCCGTTGACGGGCCTCGTCAGCAGACCCTCGAGCCCGAGCAGGTACAACATCTCGGCCAGCCGTCCCACCCCGAGCGTCTGGCCCGCAGCAAGCCTGCGATTGGCCTCGCCAACCCACTCGAACAGCACGGAGCGCGCCGCCGGGGTGTTGAAGTCATCGGCCAGGTGATCGAGGAAGCGCTCGGCGTAGGGGTCGACATCGGTGAAAGCCGGGGCGTCGGGGTCGAGCCGATCGATCAGATCTCGCAGCCGCTGCACCGCACGCGAGGACTCCTCGAGCGTCTCGGCGGAGTAGCCGATCGGCTGGCGATAGTGGCCGCTTGAGAAGTAGGCGACAAGCGTGTCGCGGCCATACCGGTCGAGCGCCTCATTGAGCAGGTGGATGTTGCCGACCGACTTGGCCATCTTCTCCGTGCCCATCTGCACCATGCCGTTGTGCATCCATATCCGTGCGAGCGGCCGGCCACGGGCGGCCTCGGTCTGGGCGATCTCGTTCTCGTGGTGGGGGAACACGAGGTCGGAGCCACCGCCGTGGATCTCGAAGTCGGTGCCGAGCAGCTCCTCGGCCATGGCCGAGCACTCGATGTGCCAGCCCGGCCGTCCCTCGCCCCAGGGCGCGGGCCACGAGGTGTCCTCGTCGTCCTTGTGGGCCTTCCACAGCGCGAAGTCGCGAGGACTCTCCTTGCGCTGGGCGGCGTCGTCGCCCTCGCCCTGACGCATCTCGAGCGGCGGCCGGTTGGACAGCTTGCCGTAATCACCGAAGCTCTCCACGCGGAAGTACACGTCCCCGTCGGCCGTGTAGGCGTGCCCGCCCTCGATCAGGTCGGCGATCAGGGCGACGATCGCCTCGACGCTGCCGGCGGCTCGCGGCGCAAGGTCGGGGCGGCCGAGCTCGAGCCGCGCGGTTGCGGCCACGGAGTGCTCGGCCATCTCGGTGGCGAGCTGCTCGCTGCCGACGCCCACACGCCGCGCGGCATCGTAGATCTTGTCGTTCACGTCGGTCACGTTCTCGACGAGCGTGACCTCGTAGCCCTCGTGCTGGAGGAACCGCTTGAGCAGTGCGAAGACCACAAACGGCCGCGCGTTCCCAACGTGCACGCGCGCGTACACCGTGGGGCCACAGGCATAGATTCCAACCTTGCCCGGCTCGCGCGGCTTGAGCGCACGGACCTCGCCGGACAGGGTGTCGTGGATGCGGACGCCGCGCACGAGCCGGAGGCTAGATGGTTGATTCCACGAGCACGCACGCGCGGATGACAGCCCAGACCGTCCACGCACATACGGCCCCGCGGAATCAACCATCTAGAGCGGCGGGCGGCGATCCGCCCATGGCCGCTCGGCCTCGATCTGAGCGGCCAGCGACAGCAGCGTGTGCTCGTCTCCGGGGCGGCCGATCAGCTGAACTGCCAGGGGTAGGCCGTTCGCGCTGAACCCGGCCGGCACCGATGCCGCCGGCTGGCCGGTGAGGTTCCACACGGCGGTGAAGGGGTAGACCATGCCCATCGA
>JBBPXW010000013.1:0-21007 GCA_038200525.1 Solirubrobacterales bacterium
GCGCTAAACGTGGTGCCCGCCACCGGAGAGCTGATCTGCGACCTGCGAGCGAACTCACTCGCGGCCATCGAGACGGCAATGGCCTCGATCCCCGTCGAGATCGCCGGTGCCGAGCTGCATGCCGAGGCGCTGCGGCTGTGGCCAGGCATGCAGGCCACCGAGGCCACTGCGCCGCTCCTGGGTCGCGCCTCCGAGCTCTTGGGCGAGCCCGTGGTGGCGCACGGACGCGGCGGGGCCAGCGATGCGAGCCACATCGCGACCTCCGTGCCGTGCACCGTCGACGGCCTCGGGCCGCGGGGAGGCGACGCACACCACCCGGATGAGTTCCTGCTCGTCGAGTCGCTGCGGCCACGGGCCGCGGTCGCGCTCGCGGTCGCGGCCGCCGCACTGGGCCTCGAAGGCATCTAGCGGCGCAGCACAGCCGGGAAGCCTTCCCGCCAGCTCGGCCAGAGGGGGTCCCAGGCCAGCTCGTCCTTGGCCTTGGCCTTGGCGTTTGAGCCGCCGCGCGCTTCACACATGACCGCCATCGCCGCCGGACCGCCCGCGAGCGCGCCGACCCAGCGTGGAAGGTGTCGGGGCTCGGGCGCCCCCGCCGCGGCGGCGAGCGCCGGCAGCCATTCCCGGACGGGAGCCGGCTCGTCGTCAACCACGTTGTAGAGCCCTGGTGCTCCCCCGTCCAGGGCGGCGACCGCTGCCGCCGCGGCGTCCTCCACGTGAGTGAACGACCACACGCCGCCACCGTCGCCGATGATCGGCAGCCGACGCTTTCTGACCGCGTCGACCTGAGCTGCTCCGGGCCCGGAGGCGATGGACGTCCCGGCGCCGTAGAAGAAGCCGTACCGCAGCACGACGCCCTCGACGGCCGTCGCGCCGGTGGTCGCCGACTCCAGGCGGCGGAGGGCGGCATGGATGGCTCGCATGCCCTTTGGCGGGGCTGGGTCTAAGCTGTCGTCCTCGTTCTTGACCGGTCCGCCCTCTCGCGCATAGGTCGTGCCCATGAAGCTCTGGGCGACGAAGCGTCGGGCGCCCGCGGCGGTTGCCGCGGAAAGCAGGTTGTCGTTGCCCTCGGTGCGGAGCCTGTTGGTGAGCTCGAAATACCGGTCGAAGCGACGCGTGTTGGCGCCCATCGACGTCAGGTCGGTCAGCTGGTTGACCACCACCTCCGGCTGCGCGCTGCGCACCGCCTCGCCCACGGTCTCCACATCGAGCGCGTCGACCACGACGGCGCGCGCTCCGAGCGCTTCGAGACCGGCACGCTTCGAGGCCGTGCGGGTCATGCCCACGACCTCGTGACCGTCGGCCACAAGTTGCTCGACCAGGGGAACTCCGACCGCTCCGGTCGCTCCCGCCACGAATACGCGCATCGGTCCTCCTTGGTCGTTGACACCCGCTGACGAGCGGCCTCTACCCTCGCACCGATGAGCCGACGCGTGATCAGATCGTGAGTGATAAAAATGGACGGGGTCCTCGTGCACGACGACCAGGCTCGATCTACGTGGCCGGTCGTCCGCGCCGCTCATGCGCGCCGTGTCGAGTGCCGAACGCAGCTTTGCTGCGCTCACGCCCAGCTTCCTCGCAGCAGCGCCGAACTCCTCGCCTGGGCGGCCGTGGGCACCGAGTCTGTCACGTCCAGGTGGACGCAAGGCCCCCTTGGGCGGCCGAGGTCCCTTCCCACGCGGTCCGTGCAAGCCCGGGCCGACGTCCGCGAGAGCCGCAACCACCTTCGACTCATCGATGCCGAGCGTCTTGGCGACCGAGGCAGCCACACGCGCCTGCTCCTTCGCGCGATCTGCATCGTGGCTCCTGCGCAGCTTCGCAATGAGATGAACGTAAGAGTCATCCGCGCCTCATTTGGCCCCGATGTACAGGGACAGCGACGCAATGTTGGACCGAAGTACGTTGGGACTGCCTGCTCAGACGGAGATACTCGACCCACGATGCGTTTGCGACGAGGAAAGGTGATGCCTGCGGTGGCGGCTGTGGCAGCGCCGTTCGGGCGCAACCTCGACACCTGCCTGGACATCATCGGGCGGTCGGTCGACTCGGCGCGAGCGCGCGGAGCCGAGCTTGTGGTCTTTCCCGAGTCAGCCGTCGGGGGCTACGTCTACGAGCCGCACGTTGCCGGCGTGACCGCGCCCGTCTCCGACCCGCCGGCGCTGACAGCGGAGTGCGAGGTGATGGCGCGGCTGCAGGCGATCGCCGGCCCGACGCTCATCTGCGTGGGCTATACCGAGCAGGGGGCCGACGGGTGCCATTCGAGCGCCGTCTGCCTCAACGGTGACGGCGTGCTCGGCCACCACCGCAAGGTGCACCTGCCGCCCGCCGAGGTCGGCGTGCTCGAGCCCGGATCGGGGTTCGAAGCCTTCGACACGCCAATCGGTCGGATGGGCATGCTGATCTGTTACGACAAGGTCTTCCCCGAGTCGGCCCGGGAGCTCGCGCTCGACGGCGCCGGCATCATCGCGTCGCTGGCCGCCTGGCCGGTCTCGCGCTTGACTCCCGCTGCCCGCGTCCGGCGCGACAAGCAGGTGCGGCAATTCGACCTGCTCGACCAGGCTCGCGCTCGAGAACCAGGTCGTGTGGGTGTCCGCCAACCAGACGGGCCGCTTCGGGCGCCTGCGCTTTCCGGGGCACGCCAAGGTGGTCGACCCGGACGGCCGCGTGCTGGCCGCGACCGGCGGCCGGCGTGGCCTCGCCGTCGCATCGGTGGACACCTTGGGCGCGATCGGCCGGTCGCGGGACGAGCTGTGGCACCTCGGCGACCGCCGTCCCTCTGCCTACGAGCTGGGCCGGGGACGCCCGGCGGCGGCGGTTTAGACTCGACTCCCATGTGCGGAATCGTCGGCGAATACGGTGGTCCGAGCCCTGACGAGGGGCGCCGGATGCTCGACCGGATCACCCACAGGGGGCCCGACGACAAAGGCGAGGCGCAGGTGGGCGATAGCTGGCTCGGCCACACGCGACTGTCGATCGTCGATGTGCAGACGGGACACCAGCCACTCGGAACCGAGGACGACCGCGTGTGGCTCGTCGGCAACGGCGAGGTCTACAACCACGAGCACGTGCGCGACGGGCTCGACCGCGACACCCCATACGCCACGAAGTCCGACAACGAGGTCGCGCTTCACCTCGTGCGGGAGAAGGGGCCGCACGCCCTCGATGAGCTGGAGGGCATGTTCGCGTTCCTGATCGCGGGCCAGGATGGCTTCTTCCTCGCCGCTCGCGACCCCGTGGGCATCAAGCCGCTCTACTGGGCCGAGAGCGACGGCGTCTACCGGTTCGCGTCCGAGATGCACTCCTTCGAGCCCGACTGGCGCCCGTTCGTCGAGGTCTTCCCCCCGGGGCACTTCTGGACGCCCGACGGCGGCCTCGAGCGCTTTGCCGACGCCGTGCCGCGCGACCGCGCCCACGAACACCCTGATGCCGAGCCGAGCGACGCGGACCTCGACGAGACCCGAGAGGAGCTGATCGGCTCCGTGCACCGCCAGATGATGGGCGACGTGCCCGTAGGGGTGTTCCTCTCCGGCGGCTTGGACTCGACTCTGATCGCCGCCATCGCCGCCCGCTACCTGGAAGAGCGTGGACAGCAGCTGAAGACGTTCGCCGTGGGCACGGAGAGCTCGTCCGATCTGGCTGCGGCCCGCCAAGCGGCCGAGCATCTGAACACCGACCACCACGAGCACGTTTACACGGCCGAGGAGGCCGAGTCCGTGGTGGCCGACGTCGTGCGCTCGATCGAGCACTTCGACCCGTCGCTGGTGCGCTCGGCCGTGCCGAACTACCTGCTGGCGAAGATGACTGCCGAGCACGTCAAGGTCGTGCTCACCGGGGAGGGCGCCGATGAGCTGTTCGCCGGCTATGAGTATCTGTCAGAGCTGGAGGGCGCCGAGCAGCTCCACGACGAGATCGTCCGGACCGTCGAGGGGCTGCACAACCTGAACCTCCAGCGCGCCGACCGCGTGACGATGGCCCACGGCCTCGAGGCCCGTGTGCCCTTCCTCGACCGGGAGGTGATCGCACTCGCGCTGCGACTCCCGGCCCAGTGGAAGCTCGCGCCTCCCGGCACCCAGGAGAAGATGCTGCTTCGCCGCTCGTTCGAGGGCTGGCTGCCAGACGAGCTGCTCTACCGCGACAAGGAGCAGTTCGGCGACGGAAGCGGTGCGGCCGACGTGCTCACGCACACGCTGGAGGACACGGTGTCAGACGACGACTTCGAGGCCGAGCGCGACCGCGTGAGCCCGCCGTTTCGCACCAAGGAGGAGCTGGCCTACTTCCGCATCTGGTCCCAGCACCTCGAGGGGATCCGCCCCGAGGCCACGCTGGCGCGCTTCGCGACGGCCTAGCCGCCGTCGCTGTCCGGATCGATCGCGCAGCGAGCGGTCGTCGTCGACTGCGAGGACGGGCATCGCGTCATTGTGGCTGCTCATCAGGCGAAGCCCATACGCTGGGAGCGTGGATCCCGAGCACCCACCGCCGCCGGCACTGCGCCTGACCGGCGTGGTCAAGCGCTACGGGGCCGTCACCGCCGTGAACGGGCTCGATCTGGAGGTGCGCAACGGCACGTGCGTCGGACTGCTCGGCCCAAACGGCGCGGGCAAGTCGACCACGATGAAGATGCTCACGGCCCAGGTGATAGCCGACGAAGGCGAGATCGAGGTGCTCGGCTACCGGTTGCCGGCTGAGTCCAAGCAAGCTCGAGCCGAGAGCGGGATGGTGCCGCAGCTGGACAACCTCGACACCACGCTCACGGTGGAGCAGAACCTCGTGGTGTTCTCCCACCTCTACCGCGTGCCGCGCTCGGAGCGCCGGGCGGCCGTCGATCGTGCCCTCGACGTCGCGAAGCTCGTGGACCGGCGCGACGCCAAGGTGGACGAGCTGTCGGGCGGCATGCGCCGGCGGCTGCTGATCGCCCGTGCCCTGGTGCACGAGCCGCGGCTGCTGCTGCTCGACGAGCCCACCGTCGGCCTCGACCCGCAGGTGCGCCAAGAGCTGTGGGCGCTGATCGACAACCTGCGCTCGAGGGGCACCTCGATCCTGATGTCGACGCACTACATCGAGGAGGCCGAGCGCCTGGCAGACAGCGTCGCGATCGTCTCCAAGGGCGCCGCCGTGGCCACCGGCAGCCCGCGCGAGCTGATCGCAAAGCACGCCGGCGGCGAGGCGATCGAGGTCTACGGGCCGCCCGACCACCTTGGGCGGGCCGAACACGACGCCAAGGAGGCCGGCTTCTCGACGCGGCGCACCGGAACGTCGGTGGCGGTGCTCGGGCTCGATCGCGCCAACGGAGCCTCGCCACCTGAGGGGGTGCGCCGTCAGTCCAACCTGGAGGACGTCTTCGTGCTGCTCACCGGCGAGGAGATCGCATGAGCGCCGCCCCGGGCCCGGCGCCCCGCAAGCGGCGGCTCGGCCGACTCGAGCGCCCGGCGCTCCAGGGCGTGCTGGTGCGCGAGATCATCAACTTCTCCTCCTACTGGCGGGCCACCACGTTCTCCTCGACGGTGGAGCCGACGATCTACCTGCTCGCGTTCGGCTTCGGCTTCGGCACGCTCGTGTCGAGCGTGGGCGGACGCAGCTACGTGGAGTTCGTCGGCACTGGGACGGTGGCGACCGCGGTGCTGGTCTCGTCCGTGTTCCCGGCCATGTTCGGGACCTTCATCAAGTACCAGTTCCAGCACACCTACGACGCCATCCTCGCCGCCCCCGTGGACACCGAGGAGCTGGTCACGGGCGAGGCGCTATGGATCGCCATGCGGGCGGGCGTGTTCGGCTGTGCGCCGCTGCTCGTGTCGATGATCTTCGGACTGGACCCGTCGTGGGGCATGCTCGTGGTGCCGCTGATCGCCTTCACGGCCGGCTTCGGCTGGGCGTCGTTCGGCATCATCATCAGCGCCGTGCTGAAGTCGATCGACAACTTCAGCTACGTGACGAGCACGGTGATCACGCCGCTGTTCCTCGTGGCCGGCACGTTCTTTCCGATCAGCGGCCTCCCCGAGTGGGCACAGGTGGCAGCCAACGTCAACCCGCTTTATCACTGCGTGCAGCTGGTTCGCGACGCTGTGTTCGGCTTCGACTTCCCCGCCGACGCCTACCACTTCGGCGCGCTCGTGCTGTTCGCGCTCGTCGCATGGAGGGTCGCAATCAACCGGATGACCAAGAAGCTCGTGACCTAGGCCAAGAGAGCCGCAGCCGCGCTCACGAGCTCCGGGTTGTCGGCGGCCTCGCTGCCGTCGGCCATCGTGAGCGTGTCCTCCAGCCCTACCCGCAGATCGAGGCCGGAGGCCGCCGCCCACTCGAGCACCGACCAGGTGGCAACGCCCGTCCCGTGGGCGAGACGGGGAGCCGTGACGCCCGCGTCGTCGAGCGCCTCGTGCACCGCCCGCGCCGTGGCCAGCGCCTCGCCGGGGCTCTCGGACTCCGGCTCGATCAGCACGCGCAGCAGATCCTCGGCCATCCCCTCGTCGACCATTCGTTCCACATCGGCCACGGAGAAGAGACCCGCCTCGATGCCGATCCCGCGATCTGTCAGCGCAGCCATCACCTCGAGCGCGCCCTCCTCGCTGAGATTGACCGACGCGAAGTCCGGCTCGGTCCAGCTGTGCACGGCCAGCGTGCGCGCAGTCAGGTCGTGCTCGATCCATTCGCCGGTGCTGACTCCCACCGGCACGCCGGCCGCCTCCCGTATGGCGACCACGGTGCTGTCCACGAGCGGCGGGTCAAGCGTCTCGCGTCCGGCTGAGTCGCGCGGGTGCACGTGCACCGCGGCCGCGCCCCGATCGACGCACTGCGTGGCGTCGAGCACGCACTCGTCGATGCTCATCGGCACGGCGCGGTGGGCCCCCGGAGGACGGGCACCGTTCAGGCATACCTTCAACAGCAGGGAGTCAGCTCCGTGGCACGTGGAGGATCGCGTCGATCTCCACCTGCGCACCCTTCGGAAGGGCGGCTACGCCCACCGCCGCCCGGGCGGGCGGGTGCCGGCCGAAGAACGCCGCATAGGCCTCGTTGATCTCGGCGAAGCTCGCGAGGTCGGTGGTGTAGACGGTGAGCCTGACCGCGTCGGCGAGCGTGGCGCCCGCCGCTTCGGCCACGGCGGTGAGATTGGTCAGGCACTGGGTGGCCTGCTCGCCCGGCGTCCGTCCTACGAGCTCGCCGGATACAGCATCCAGCGGCACCTGGCCAGAGCACATCACGAGGTCGCCGGCGCGCACCGCCTGGCTGTAGGGACCGACCGCCTCGGGCGCCGAGTCGGTGTGGATCACGTCCTCGGCGCCAAGCATGGGCCGACTGTAGACGGTGATCGACTCAACCCGGCGCGCGCGGATGCCGATGAGACCTGGTGAGCGTGAGCGACCTCGTGCTGGTCCAGGGCATGGAGGACACGAGGATCGCCCTGCACCGGTTCCGGCAGACTCCCGCACGCACCCTCGCTCCATGGCTCGCGCTCAGCTTCGCGATCGCCTGCGTGCTGCTGTTCGCGGTGTGGGTCGTGGCGATCTCCACCACTGCCGACCCCACCCCCTTTCCACTTGCCGGCATCACCTACGACCCGACGGGCATCGACTACGTCCATATCCTCTATCGCAACTCGCTCGTGCTGGCGCTGCACGCGATGGCGTGCGTGGCCGGCTTCATGGCCGGCAGCTCGCTGCCGCTGTCCGCCGCAAACCGAAGTGGCATCGACCGCTGGGTGCACCAGAAGGCGGGCCCTCTGGCCATCGCCTTCGTGTCCCTCGCGACGCTGGTCTCCCTTTCGACGCAGGCGTACGCGATCGGCATCATCGCCTCCTCGACGGCCGGCCAGCTGGGCATCTCCCCCGCGCTGCTGATCCTCGGCCTCGTTCCCCACGCGATTCCGGAGCTCGTGGCGCTGTTCCTGCCGCTGGCGGCGTGGATGATCGCGAGCCGCCGCCGCGAGTGGGACCACCTGCTTGCCGCAACGGCCGTCTGCGTCGCGGTCGCCGTGCCCGTGCTGCTCGCATCCGCGGCAACGGAGCTGTGGATCTCCCCTGGTCTGATCCGCGCGCTCGCCGGCGTTTGAGGCGATACGTCACCGTGTCGGTGGCTCCGCCATCCTGTGTCGGTGCGACCGCCCGAGGGAGCCCAGATCTATGCACCCGAGTTCCCACCGAAGATGGAGTGGCTGAACGTCGCGTACCTCCGGATGATCGGGATGCTCGATCGCCGATGCGTGCTGATCGAGTTCTTCGACACCGCCCGTATCAACTCGCATCGCACTCTGCCCTACCTCCAGGGTTGGGATGCCCGCTACGCCGAGCACGGGCTGCGCGTGATCGGCGTCCATACGCCCGGCTACTCCTTCGGACGCGAGACCGAGCCGGTGCGCGAGGCAGCCACGCGGATGGGCGTGACCCACCCAGTGCTGCTCGACCCCGACTACCGAGTCTGGAAGCTGTACGGAAACCAGGGCTGGCCCGGGCGCTACCTCTTCGACAAGCTCGGGATCCTGCGCCACATCCACTACGGCGAGGGCGCCTACGCCGAGACAGAGGAGGCGATCGTCGAAGCTCTCTCAGAGCTAGACGACATCGACCTCGAGCCACCGGAGCCGTTGATGGCGCTGCGGCCCGAGGACGCCGACGGCGTGGTGCTTGAGCCCCAGACCGCAGACGTGGCCCTGCCGGCTGAGCGCGAGCGGCTCGAGCTGACCGGCGACTGGATCGAGGGCGAGGACTACATGGAGGCGGTCGCGGCCGGCGCGACGGCGACGGCAACCTGGCACGGCGGCGGGGCATGGGCGGTCCTGTCGGGAGCGGTCGAGCGCCAGGGTCTGCACGAAAGTGACGGGCGAGTGACGGCCGAACGGGCCGGTGTCCGGCTTCATGGATTTCAGTTCACACCAGCTCCACCCGCCGCCGCATAGCCGCGCGAGAAGCGGCAGACGACGCTTATCGCGCGGCTAGGGCGCGGCGGATCTCCTTGGGAAGCATGAACCGCACGTCCTCCTGGACGACCTCGAACTCCGAGACCTCGTTGGTGCCACGTTCGCGGAAGTACTCGACGAGGCGCTGCACCAGCTCCTCGGGGGCGCTTGCGCCGGAGGAGATGCCGACGACGCGCTTGCCGACGAGCCACTCCTCCTCGACCTGTGACTCGTTGTCGATCAGGTGGGAGTCCGAGCCGTGGTCGCGCGCCACCTCGACGAGCCGGTTGGAGTTCGACGAGTTGCGCGAGCCGATCACCAGCACGAGGTCGCACTCGGCCGCCATCTGACGCACGGCCATCTGGCGGTTCGTGGTGGCGTAACAGATGTCGTCGGTGCGCGGTCCGGTGATGTTGGGAAACTTCTCGCGGAGCGCCAGGATGATCGCACGCGTCTCGTCGACGGCGAGCGTCGTCTGGGAGATGAAGGCGACCCGGTCGGGGTCGTCGACCACAAGGGCGTTGACGTCCTCCTCGGTCTCGATCAGCACGATGTTGTCGGGCGCCTCCCCCATCGTGCCCTCGACCTCCTCGTGGCCGTCGTGGCCGATCATCACGATCGTGTAGCCCTCGGCGGCGAACTTCTTGGCCTCGACGTGCACCTTCGTCACGAGCGGGCAGGTGGCGTCGAGCGTCTTCAGCTGCCGGCTGGCGGCGTTGTGGTGAACCGACGGAGCCACGCCGTGAGCGGAGAAGACGACCGTCTCGCCCTCGGGCACCTCTGTCTCCTGCTCCACGAAGATCGCGCCACGCTCGCGCAGCTGCTCGACGACGTGCTTGTTGTGCACGATCTCCTTGCGCACGTAGACAGGCGGTCCGTAGAGCTCAAGTGCGCGCTCGACGGTCTGCACGGCCCGATCCACGCCCGCGCAGTATCCGCGGGGGGCGGCAAGCAGCAGCTTCTCGGGTGCATTGGCCATCTCGTCAGAGTCTAGGGAGGAGCTCCAGCATGGTCTCGCCAACAGCGTCGAGGCTGCGTTGGGAGATCTGCGACAGGTCGTCGCAGCTGCGGTGGAAGCACGCGTAGTCGAAGTCGATCAGGTCGATCGCGGGCACCCCGGCCCTCAGGAACGGCGTGTGATCGTCGACGATGGCGCCCTGCGTGCGGCCGGACGGGAACACGCGAGCGACCCCCGCGCGCTTCGACGCAGCCCGCAGGCGACCCCACAGCGGGCCGTTCGAGCTGGCCTCGCGCGGAATGCGCAGGCCCTTCTGACCGACGAAGTCGAGCAGCACCATGCTGCGCGCCCGGGAATAGCGGTGGGCGGCGACCTTGCTGCCGCGCAGCGCCACCCGCTCGAAGTCGACGTCGGCGGTGCCCGCGGGCGCCTCCTCGCCGTCGAAGGCGATGAACACGACGGTCGATCGAAGCGTTCGCGGCTTCACCGTCCTTGCCAGCTGGGTGAGGATGGCCGCACCGCCCGCACCGTCCTCGGCGCCGACAAACCCCTTCTGATCCTTGGTGTCGTAGTGGGCGCCGACCACCACCAGTCGCCTGCGGTCGCGGCCGGGCACCACGCCGACCACGTTGCGCAAGCCGCCCGGGACCGCCTGGAAGCGCCCGGCAGGCAGCGCCCGGCGCAGCCGCTCGGCCAGGCGACGCGAGGCCGGCGACCCCGCCGGACGCGGACCGAGCGCCACCTGGCGGCGCACCGAGGCATAGGCGGCGGCACCGTCGAAGCGACCGGCCGTCGCCTTTGGCACCGAGGCCGCGGCCTCGCCGTCGCCGCCGTCGTCGCGCAGGTTTCCGACGAAGGGCACGTGGTCGGTGGCCACGAGCACGACGAGCACCGTCATCAGCGCGACCTGCGCCACGAGGAGTCCTGCAAGCCAACGCATGCCGCCCATTGTGACGCGACCGCAATAGGGTCCTGCAATGGCGCAGGGACACAAGGACCGGCTCAGCGCGGTCGACGCCTCCTTCCTGCACGAGGAGCGCGAGTCCTCGCACATGCATGTCGGTGCGGTCGTGATCCTCGACGGCCCGCCGCCATCTCGGGACGAGTTCGTCGAGCACCTCGAGTCCCGACTGCATCTCGTGCCCCGCTACCGCCAGAAGCTGTCGTTCCCGCGCTTCCAGGCCGGCCGGCCGTTCTGGATCGACGATCCACGGTTCAATCTCGACTACCACGTGCGCCACAGCGCGCTGCCCGCTCCGGGGGGCATCGGTCAGCTGCGTGAGCTCGCCGGCCGGGTGTTCTCCCAGCGCCTCGATCGCTCCAAGCCGCTGTGGGAGATCTGGCTGGTACAGGGGCTCGAGGACGACCGCGTTGCGTTGCTCTCGAAGACCCACCACGCGCTCGTGGACGGTGTGTCGGGGGTGGACATCGCCACCGTGCTCTTCGACCTGACCGCCGCGACGGCTCCGGCGCCAAGCCCCGATGTCGCGTGGACGCCGGCCCCCGAGCCGTCCCAGGCCGAGCTGATCGGCGAAGGGGTCAAGAGCCTGATTCGCACCCCAGCGCGCATCGGGGAGGGCCTGCTGGAGGCTGCACGCGACCCCACCCGGGCGCTCGACTTCGCCCGCGGAGCAGTCGAGGGCGTGAGCGAGGTGGCCTGGGCGGGCCTCAACCCGGCACCGGACGTGCCGCTGAACGTGCCGATCGGGCCTCACCGGCGGGTCTACTGGGCCGAGAGCGAGCTCGCGGACCTGAAGGCCGTAAAGAATGGCCTCGGCGGCACCGTGAACGACGTGTTCCTTGCCGCTGTCGCCGGGGCGCTCGCCCAGTGGCTGCAGAGTCGCGGGATCCGCACCGAGGGAATGGAGCTGCGCGGTCTCGTGCCGGTCTCGATCCGCCCAAAGGGCCAGGAGGGCCAGCTCGGCAACCAGATCGCCGCGCTCAGGGGTCCACTGCCGGTGTACGCGGAGGATCCGGTCGAGCGGCTGCAGATCGTGCGCGAGGCCATGGAGGGGGTCAAGGAGTCAAAGCAGGCCCTTGGAGCAGAGGTGATCTCAGGGCTCGAGGACTTCGCCCCGCCGACCATCCTGGCGATGGCCGCACGGCTGAACTTCTCGACGCGCCTGTTCAACCTGATCGTGACCAATGTGCCCGGGCCGCAGTTCCCGCTCTTCCTGATGGGTCGCGAGATGCGCCAGATCGTGCCCGTGGCCTTCCTGCCCGACAGGCATGCGCTGGCGATCGCAGCCATGAGCTACAACGGCAAGCTCGACTTCGGCCTGCTCGGCGACTACGACGCGATGCCGGACCTCGACCGGCTGGCCGAGTACTTCCAGGCGTCGCTGGCCGAACTGGTCAGCGCCTCGCCTTCCTGACCCGGAGGCGTTACTTGACGACGTCCGGGCGCTCTCGGGCTCAGCTCGGCGGCGAGAGGTGCTCGGGCGCCAGCCGCCGCGCGAGTCCGAGCGTCGCGTCGTCGAGCTCGGTCGCGACGAGCTCGTAGCTGTCCCGGTACTCGGCGGTGATGGCCTCGACCACGTGGTCCCAGGTCACGCCGGCCGCCTCGTCGGCCACGGCTCCCGTGGCCTCCGGGCGCCACCGCAGGCCGAGCGCGGCGTAGACGGGCAGGAGCACGTCGTTGACCCGCTCGGCGTCGTCGACCACTACGACGCCGCCTACATGGACTCCACCCGACACGAGCCGCTGGCCGACCCCCATCAGCTTTCGCTCGCCGTGGGCATTCACGCTGTCGGCGCCGGGGCAGTACTCGCCTGGCACCTCCCCCACCCGTGCGTCGATGCCCAATCGGCCAAAGGCGCGCGCCATGAGCCCGGAGGTGGCATCGAAGCGCTCGCCGACGCGCGAGCGCGGGTCGGTGTCAGCGATGGCATGGGCAAACGAGACGGTCTGGTTGTGGAACACGGCCGCGCGGCCGCCCGCCAGACGCTCGATGCCCTCGAAGCCACCCGCTCGGGCGGCGCTCACCGCCTCGGCGTAGCCCACCCCGACCACGTCACGCTTGCCAAATGCGACGATCGACCCCGGTCGCGCGATGCGCAGGGTGTCGGTCAGGTCGCCCGCCGCAACCCGCATCATGAGCGCCCGTGCGATCGCAGTGTCGAAGGCCGGGTCGTCCGGGAACGACTCGGTGATGTACGCCAGGCAGGGCATGCCTCGAGTATGAATTGGTTAATTCCGATCGGGGTTGTCTAGAATCTGGGCCTTCCCACCATCAAGGAGGCGACGATGAGCACGACCGACGAGCTGTTGAGCAACGCCGAGGACTACGCCGCAAGCTTCGCCAAGGGCGACCTGCCGCTTCCCCCCGCCAAAAAGGTTGCCGTGGTGGCCTGCATGGACGCACGGCTGGTGCCGTCTCGCATGCTCGGTCTCGAGGAGGGCGACGCCCACGTGATCCGCAACGCCGGCGGGGTGATCACCGACGACGAGATCCGCTCGCTCGCCATCTCCCAACGTCTGCTGGGCACCGAGGAGATCATTCTGATCCACCACACCGACTGCGGCATGCTCACCTTCACCGACGACGAGTTTCAGCAGCAGCTCGAAGAGTCGACCGGCGAGCGGCCCGAATGGGACTCGGAGGCCTTCTCCGACCTCGAGGGCGACGTGAAGAAGGCGATCGGCCGGATCCAGGACAGCCCCTTCATCCCGAAGAAGGATGCGATCCGCGGGTTCGTCTACGAGGTCGAGACGGGCAAGCTGCGCGAGGTGGCCGCCTGAACGTCGTCAGTAGCCGAGCGCGAACTTCGCGTCTTCGGACATGCGGTCCGGCGTCCACGCCGGCGTGAACACGAGCTTCGGGTGCACGACGGTGATCCCCTCGAGATCGCCCACGAACTCCTCCATCTGCTCCGACACCTGCGGGCCGATGGGGCAGCCCGGCGAGGTGAGGCTGAAGGTGATGAACGCCTCGCTGTCCTCCACCGCGATGTCGTACACCAACCCGAGCTCGACGAAGTCGAGCCCGAGCTCCGGGTCGATCACGTTCTCAAGGGCCTCACGGACGTCGTCGACTGTGACTTCTTCGGGCATGTCCTGATGGTAGTCGCCGGTATCGTTGGCGGATGCCCGCGGTCGCCCTCCTGCTCCTCTTCATCGTGCTGCCGATCGCGGAGCTCTACGTGATCTACCTGGTCGGGGATGCGATCGGGATCTGGTGGACCCTGGGGCTCCTTGCCGCCGACTCCGTGCTGGGCACGCTGCTGCTGCGCTCCCAGGGACGTGCCGTGTGGCATCGGTTCAGCGAAGCCGTCGCGGTCGGTCGCATGCCCCACCGCGAGGTCCAGGAAGGCGTGGCCGTGATCTTCGGCAGCGCCCTCCTGGTCACGCCCGGCTTCCTCACGGACATCCTCGGTGTCGCGCTGCTGCTTCCCCCCACACGCGCGCTCATGATTCGCTACAGCAGCCGCTGGGTGGCGCGGCTCGTGTTGGCGAAGGTGGTCATCCGCCGCGGCCGCGGCGCCCCCCGCGACCCGGACGTCGAAGGCACCGCCACCGAGTATCCGCCGACCGATCCTCCGCGGATCGAGCGGTGAGCGCCCCCGCTCTCTCGATCGCCGTGTTCGATCCCGAGCATGACGTGAGCATCAGCGCCCGCTCCGGCGCGACTTTGATCTTCCGCGGACGAGAGGCGCAGGTGCGCCCGGACGGACCCGAGATCGCGGGTACCCGCAAGGGCTGGGAAGCCTCCCTCGGGGACGACTTCTCGGTGAAGGTCGAGCCGATCGCCGAGCCGGCCGAGCTCGGTGGGGTGACCGTGCACCTGTGCTCGATGGTGGGTCGAATCGGCGGGCAGAGGACCCGCTGCCTCGGAACGGTCTCGGAGACCATCGAGCCCCCCGCGTGGGAGGAGCTCGATCTGGTGCGCAGCCTGTCGGCGGTGCTCGACCGCTCGAATGCCTTCGTGGCCATCCTCCGCAGGCCGCGGGGCGCCGCCGGGCACGACGCAGAGGAGGTGGGCGCCTGGCTGCTGTCCGAGGGCGAGGTGGTCGAGACGACCGAGGCGCGCATCTCGACCGTCTATGACGGCGAGGGACGCCAGCGCAGCGCGGGCCTCGAGCTCTGGGTCCCGGGCGAGGACCATCCGCGACGGGGCACGGGCACCGTGGTGGCCGGGACGTCGCTCGCGCTCGACGAGGTCGACGTGCATGCCGCTTCGTTTCGCTGGCGCCTGGACGATCGCGATGGGACCGGCTCGTACGAGCTGTGGCTGCGCCGCGCCGAGGAGGCGGCGTGATCCGGGCGGTGATCAGCGACTTCGGCGGTGTGCTCACCACGCCCCTCGGGAACGCGTTCGCGGCGTGGTCGGCCGAGTCGGGCGTCCCACTCGAGGAGCTCGGCAAGGCGATGGCTGCCGCCACCGAGCGCCACGGCGCGCATCCGCTGTTCCTGATGGAGCGTGGAGAGCTCTCAGAGATCCAGTTCCTGGCGCAGCTGCAGAGCGAGCTCGGCGATGAGCACGACCTCGACGGGATGTTCGACGTGTGGTGGCGCCACCTCGAGCGCAACCCCGAGACGATCGGACTGATGGCTGAGTTGAAGCAGCGCGGCCTGCGGATGGCGATGCTCACCAACAACGTGCGCGAGTGGGAGCCCCACTGGCGCCCGATGCTGCCCGAGATCGACGAGATCTTCGAGCTGGTCGTGGACTCGGCGTTCGTCGGCATGCGCAAGCCGGAGCCGGGCATCTACGAGCTGACCGTGCAGCGCCTCGGCGACGACCTCTCCGCCGAGGAGTGCCTGTTCATCGACGACATCGCCGTCAACTGCGATGCGGCCACGCAGCTCGGCATGACCGCTGTCCTGTTCGAGAGTGCCGAGCAGGCGCGTCGCGACATCGAGGCCGCACTGGGCTAGGCGGAGCTTCGGGGCACAGGGTCCGGCGGCCGTAGCGCTCAGCCGATCGTCGCTTCAGCGCGCCAGGCGCCTGCGCAGCGCCACCCCCGCGGCGGCCGCCGCGAGCCCGGTCGCCAGCATCAGGAAGACCTGAAGGCCGGTGAAGGGCAGCGACCCCGTCGACGACGCGCCGGCCGCCGAGCCCGAGCCGCCCGCCGAGCCCGAGCCGCCCGCCGAGCCCGAGCCGCCCGCCCCCTGGCCCGAGGCCTTCTTGCGCCCCGACCCCGGCGAGGGCGCACTCGACCCGCCCTGGGCCACCGGCGGATCGATCAGGTAGGTGCGCGACCCCGCCGCAGTGGCCAGCGACACACCGGAGCGATCGAGCGTGGCCTCCGGAGCGGCGGCCGCCGCCCTGGCCTTGACGCCGGCGCTCGCCGCTGCGGTCCCTCCGGCGCCCGGCACGGGGGCGCCCTCCACCCTGCTGATCCGCGCGCCGGCGGGCAGCGCCAGGTTCAGCCGCAGCTTGCCCGCGCCATCGCTCTTGACCTTGACGCGCAGGCGCTTGTCGCCGTGAAGCTTTGCCCGCGCGCCGGCGAGCGTGGCGGCCGAGACGTTGTCCAGCGTGAGGTCGAGGGCGTTCTCGGCGGCCACCTTGGGAATGCCGGTCCAGTCGGTGCCCTCGACCGTGTTGGCCTGCGGCGCGCCGGAGCCCGTGCCCGCCGAGCTCACCTTCTTGGTCTGCGGGTCGCCCTCGCCGAAGGCGAGGCTGCGCGCGTCGATCTCCCCGCGCGCGGGGTCGGTACCGGGATCGCCCGAGAGGTCGCGTGCCCTGAGGCCCGAGACCCAGTAGGCGTGATCGTGCATTAGACCGAGCTTGGGCCGGTCGGCCGCGGGCATGAAGGCGTAGTTCACCCGCCCCGGGTCGCGCTTTACCCGCGACTCGCCGAGGAAGTCGCGCGCGGCGGTCCAGCCGTCGAGGATGGCCAGCGTGAAGTGCTCGCCGGGCGTGAACGACCACAGCTGGCTGCGCAGCCCGAGTGCGTCGAAGCGGGCCTGCTGGGCGCGCGGGCCGACGTAGGGGACCAGCTCGTCAGTGACCTCGTTCCAGTTCAGGAAAGGGATCCAGCGCACGTTCTCAAGCAGCGGGTTCGTGTTGGTGTCCTGGTCGGGCTGGCCGTCGGTGTTTCGCGGCCCCGCGGGCGGGACCCAGATGCCGCGCGCGGGCGGCCCGACGGTGGTGAAAGCGCGCCCGAACAGGTCGGGGTACTCCACGCCGAACTTGTAGGTGCCATAGCCACCCATCGAGTAGCCCGACAGCGCCACGCGCTCGGAGTCCAGTGAGAAGTGGCGCGCCACATCGGCCCAGACCTCGAAGAAGTCAGACTCCGCCTCGTCGGTGTACCAGCCGTTGGTCCCGTGGCCGAGCGTGGTGACCACCAGGTTGTTGCGCTGGTCGCCGAACTGGCGCAGCTGGTTGGGGGAGAAGACGGCGTACTGGGTGTAGGTGCCCCCGAGCGAGTGCAGCGAGAAGGTCAGCCCCGAGGGCTTGGCCGGGTCATAGCCGGGCGGGACGGTGAGGATGTAGGGCTGAAGCTGGCCGCCGTAGGCGGGAAACGAGCTCTTGACGCCTTCGGGCAGGCCCAGGCTCGAGGGGTCGATGCGCGCCTGCTCGCGACCCGGCGGCGAGTGCAGCTGCTCGTCCGCTCCGGCCGCCAGCTTGGCGAAGTCGACGTCGGTCGTGAACGGCTTGCAGCCGGGCGGCGCCGCCGGGAAGGAGCAGTCGGTCACCCCGGCGGCGAGCGCCCGCGACTGCTGGTCCTCGAACCAGTTGCCGATGCCCGGGAAGGTGGTGTAGGGGGCAAGCGGAAACTTGCTCTGGGGCTCGGAGAAGCGAAAGCCGAGGTTGAAGACAGCGGGTGCACCCTGGAGCGGACTGCCCGAGGCCGGGGTGTCCGCCCCCGGCGAGGAGCCGGTGGACACGCCCTGCCAGGCGCTGCCCGACCACAGGCCGGTGCCCATCACGTAGCGCCATGTGGCGCTGCCGGGGTCGAGCAGCGAGCGCGGCACGCGGATCGTCATCTGGTTGGTCGCCTTGTCGATCGTCACGGCCCCGGCGGGCAGCGGCGTGGGCGCGCCGCCGGGCAGCGATCTCAGCTCGCCCCCGGTCCCCCACGCCGTGATGAACTTGTCGAGGCCCGGAGAGCGCACCCCCGCCCCCAGCGGCCAGTCCACCAGCGCTCCGCCCGAGCGGTCGGTGTCGATACCGAGTCCCACCACGGTCGTGGCGTCGTCGGTCACCGAGTTCAGCGTGACCCGGTAGACGATCGCGTCGGCGGTCGGCTTGATCCGCAGCTCCACCAGGTCGGCGGCGTTGCCCGCGAAGCGGGCGGCGCTGGGGTAGAGCACGTCGCCGGCGGTGCTGGCGGCGATGTCGCTGCCGGGGTTGGCCGCGCCCCGGCTGCCCGCGCCGGGCACAGTGTCGGCCCCGCGGTCGTCGAACAGATAGTCCTGGTAGAGGTACTCACCGCCGCGCAGGGCGTCGGTGCCCGACACCAGCAGCGGCTTGGCCGCAAACGGCGCCTTGACCGACAAGGGCGGAGCGTCGGGCGCGGGCTGGTAGAGCAGCGGCGGACCCGGGCGCTGGCCCGCGCTCACGGCGGGCAACGACGCCGCACCAGCGGCCGGCGCGCAGGCCAGGCTCGCGAGCGCCGCGCATACGGCGATCAGCCTCCTCACAGCGGGAACCTACCACGACCGGTTGCCTGCCCGCGCAGGACACCGGCCTGGACCGGCCACCGCGGCGGGCTCGCTAGGTCACAACCGTTCGGCCAGCTCCAACAGGTCGCCCACCGACTCGTCGGCGTCGGGGTCGGCGCGCGGCTTCGAGCCGCGGCCGTACTCGAGCGGCCGGTCCACCAGCGCCGTGCGCAGGCCGGCCCTGCGGGCGCCCGCCAAGTCCCAGGGATGCGAGGCCACCAACATCAGCTCCGCGGGCTGGAGGTGGAGCAGACGTGCCGGGGTGAGGTAGATCTCGGGATCCGGCTTGTAGCGGGCGGCCAGCTCGGCGGAGAACATGCAGTCAAAGCGCAGGTCGCCGTGACGCGCCAGGTCCACGAGCAGGGGAATGTGGCCGTTGGAGAGCGTTGCCACCACGCGCTCGGAGCGCAGTCTCTTTAAGCCCTCAGGCACGTCGGGCCATGGGTCGAGCCGATGCCAGGCGGCGACCAGGGTCGCCCGCCGCTCAGCCGGCAGGTCCGCATCCCGCTCGGTCAGAAGGTCGTCGAGGGTGACGTGGTGGAGCTCATCGAAGTCTCCCCACGGCCGAGAGCCTTCGTTCACCTCGCCGAGGATCGGCACCAGGCGCCCGCGCCAGTCATCGGCGAGCTCGTCGGGATCGCTCGCCAACCCGCTGGTGCGAAACGCCTCGGCGATACCCGTGCGCCAGTCCACCAGCGTGCCGAAGACGTCGAAGACGAGCGCCCGGACGGCCACCCGTTGAGCTTAGCTCCAGGCGGCGGGATGCTCTGCCCCGCGCCGTCAAGGTGCGCGCGGGCGCGCTCCGGCAGCCGCGAGGGAGAGGTGATCGAGCGGGCGCTGCGGCGCGAGTTGGGGCTCGACCTGCTCGACCGGCTGTGGGCCGGCGACGACCTGCCTGAAGAGGAGGCGACCGCACTCGCCGGCGAGGCGCATCAAACGACTCGCCGCTGAGCGTTGCACGCCGTTCTCGATCCGGACGTGATCTCGGCGCTGGTGCGTCGAACTGGCTCAGAGTACGGCCAGTTAGGTCAGGTACGGTGGGGTTAGATTTGCGACTTGGGGACACGGTTCGGGACACAGATCTTGGTCGGCTGAAGCACGTCTGCTCGCCACGGCTGGACCGACGTCCCGGCGAGGGCTTACTGTCGCGACGTGTCGATCCCGCAGGTCCGTCATCCGCTGCCTCGCGCTCGCGACGCCGTCGCTGATCGGGAGAAGTGGACGGGCTGGATCCTCGCGGCGCATGGACACGGCGGGGACTGGGCGGCCGTGTTCCGAGTCGGTCCCGATGATGCGGACCGAATATGGGAGCTGCTCCGGCTTGCTGTCCACGAAGCGCCGGTGGCAGCGGTCAGAGACCGCGGACGGCACGGACTCGTCTGCGAGGTTCGGCTACCTCTTGAGATCGATGGACGAGCCGCGACCGTCATTACGGCGTGGCACCTCGCTGATGAGAAGTCTCCCCCACGGCTGGTAACGGCCTACCCGAGACCCTAGAGTGAGAGTTATGGCGACTAGGCACGAGATCACGGCCTTTGACAAGGTCGAGCTGTCGGAGCGCGTCGACGATGTCCCGGCGGGCGCCCGAGGCGCGGTGCTCGAACTCCGTCACGCCGACATCGCGATGGTGGAGATAACCGAGCCCACGCTCGACCCAGTCGACAGCATCCTCTTCGTCCCCGTTTCGCAACTGCGCCCGTCCGCGTAGGACCCTGGCCGCAGAGGCCGGTTAGCTACCGACATCGCGCCAGCGGCGAAGGATGAAGTGTCCGCAGCGCCTTCTCGATGGGCCGGGGTGGACTCGACCGCGGACAAGTCAGCCTGCGGCAGGGCACCCCGCGCCCCAGAGCCCGGCGTCGGCGGCTCGCGCGTCACGCGCCAGACGCGCGAACGTGGGCGCGTAGCGGTCGTTCGGCTCGATCGTCAGGGTGCGCGCGTAGCCGCGAGCGGCAAGCAACGCATTGAACGACCGCCCGTCGGGCAGCCACACGTACACGAGCAGCCTGCCGTAGCGATCCCGCGGCTCACGACCGACGGTGTACTTCACGGGCTGGCCGGTCAACGTGTGCTTCGCATAGTCGGAGGCCTGCGGGCCGAAGCACTCCCTGCTGCCGAACACCTCGGGCGTGTCCACGCCGATCAGCCGCGCCTTGCCGCGGCCGGCGAGCACCACCGTGTCGCCGTCGACCACTCGTTCCACGACCGCGCTATGCGCACCGTCGGGCACACCTGGGCCATCCACCCCTTCGGCATCGCCACCTCCCACCCGCCCGCTTGCATAGCCGGCCGCGATGACAGCGACGATCAGCACGAGCATGGTGCGGTTGCGGCGGCTCATGGGCTACGAGCTAGAGGGAAACGGCAGCGAAACTAGGAGTGTGTTGGGATATTCGTCGTTGGTCGGGGGTGGTTCATCCGTGGTTGTGGGCGTCACACAAATTTTGAAGGCGATGCCGGTGGCATCGTCGAGAATTTGGGTGGCGATCCACAGCCGCGGAGGGGCCGCAGCCGACCCCGACGTATATTTCAACAGGCTCCCAGGCGGGCGGGCTGCC
>JBBPXW010000014.1:0-2807 GCA_038200525.1 Solirubrobacterales bacterium
AGCGAGGCGTCGGCAACCCACGTGTCGACGATCAACGTCAGGAAGATGGCGAGCATCACCGGCCACACCGCCCACCGGCCGACCATGTTGATCTTCAGGTCCATGCCCTTGCGCAGGCCCACCTGCGAGAGGATCAGCATGAACAGCTCGCGGCCCGCGAGCACCCCCAGCGCCCATCGGGGAAGCAGCTCGAAGTGCCAGCAGACGATGACGCCGCACAGCACGAGGGCGCGGTCGGTGAGCGGATCGAGCAGCGCTCCGAGACGGCTGTACTGGCCGGTCAGGCGCGCGGCCAGGCCGTCGAGCTGGTCGCCCCACGCGATCACGAAGTAGAGCACCGCCGCCGTGGTCTCGCGGCCGTCGTCGGAGCCGAGCGCGATGACGAGGAACACCGGCAGGAGCGCCAGCCGGGCGTAGGACACGGCGTTTGGAATCGTGAAAGGGCGCAGCGGCTCGCCCTTCTGCGTCTGGGGCGGCGGGCCGCCGGAGCGGTCCATACCTGACAGCCGCCGGAAGCTCATGGCAGGGCGCGCCACAGCTCTTGCGCCGCCTCGGCGGCCCCCTCGAGTGGCAATGCCCGCTTCTCCTGGCCGCGCCGGATCTGAGCCTCGATCTCACCGGCCTCGATGCTCTTGCGCCCGACCGTCAGCCGCAGCGGGCAGCCGAGCAGCTCGGCGTCGGCGAACTTCTGGCCGGGGTTCAGGTCGCGATCGTCGTAGAGCACGTCCATTCCTGCGCGCCGGAGGTCCTCGTAGATGCCATCCGCGACGGTCCTGGCCTCTTCGCCTTCCTTGCCGAGTGTGACCAGCTCGACGTCGAAGGGCGCGAGCGACCGCGGCCACGAGATGCCCTGTTGGTCTGCGAACTGCTCGACCGCGGCGGCGACGATGCGCGCGGGGCCGATGCCGTAGCTGCCCATCCAGATCAGCTGGGCGTTGCCGGACTCGTCCAGGTAGGTCGCGCCGAGCGGCTCGGAGTAACGGGTACCGAGCTTGAAGATGTTGGCGACCTCGATCGCGGGCTCGAGCCGGATCGTCGCGCCCGCAGCGCAGGTGTCGCCCGCCTCGACGTTGCGCACGTCCACCCAGCGGGGGTCGAAGTCGCGGCCCGGCTCCACCCCGCGCAGGTGGCGATCCGGCTCGTTCGCGCCGGCCACGAGGCCGCAGAGCCCGCGGAGCGCCTCGTCGGCCAGCACGGGCACGCCGGCTCCGACCGGACCGATGAAGCCCGGCGGGGCACCGAAGACGTCTCGGATCTCCTCCTCGGTGGCGGCGCGTGCGGGTCCACCGACCGCGTTTGAGAGCTTGGTCTCGTTCAGGCGGTGGTCGCCTCGGATCACCACGAGCAGCGGCTCGCCATCGCCATCCGGGTCGACGATGACCGGCATGGCCTTGATCAGCGCGCCCGATGGCACTTCGAGCGCGGCGCAGACCTGCTCCACGGTCCGGGCGTCCGGGGTCTCAACGGCGTCGGGCGCGTCGAGAGCCGCGGGCAGGCCCTGCACGTCCTGCGGGGTTGCGCTCGCGATCTCGACGTTCGCGGCATAGCCCGCGTCGGAGAGCGCGACCTCGTTCTCCCCCGCCGCGCACGGCGCCATGTACTCGTGGGCGCCGAAACCGCCCATCGCCCCGACGTCGGACTCCACTCGGTACCACTCGAGGCCGGAGCGGTCGAAGATCTTGTCGTAGGCGCTCGCCTGCAGGTCGTAGGCGGCGTCGAGGCCCTCGCGGTCGCGGTCGAAGCTGTAGGCGTCCTTCATCGTGAACTCGCGTGTCCTGAGCACGCCCGCACGGGGCCGCGGCTCGTCCCGCTCCTTGGTCTGGATGTGGTAGAGCATCAGCGGCAGGTCGCGGTAGGAGCGCACGATCCGCGCGATGTGGCTCGTGATCGCCTCCTCGTGGGTCATCGCGAGCACCAGCGGAGCCTCGCGGCGGTCGCGGAGCTTGAACAGCTCGTCGATCACGTAGCGGCCGCTGCGTTGCCACAGGTCGGCCGGCTGCAGCACGGGCATCAGCAGCTCGAGCGTGCCGATGGCGTCCATCTCCTCGCGAATGATTCGCTCGGCATTGCGGTGCGCTCGCAGCCCCGCGGGCAGCCAGGTCCACAGGCCGGCTCCGAGCTGGCGGATCAGCCCCGCACGCACCATCAGCTTGTGCGAGGTGGCCTCGGCGTCGGCCGGGGCCTCCTTCTCGGTTGGCAGCAGGTAGCGGGTCAGGCGCGTCATGGGGGCCGCAGTCTAGAGCCGGGACGGCTGCCGGGATCGGCGCGCGCAAACGCCGTCGACGGTAGCCTCGGGCCAGTGAACGTGAGAGCGCTGCACGCACTCGGTCGCCGGCGCGCGGGCGGCATGTTGGCTGCCGGGGTGGCCGTCGGTGCGGTGGCGTTCGTCGCCGCGGACGTCGGCCAAGCGCAGACGGCAGGCACTCAACCGCTGCTGGGCAAGAGCACCGTCTCGCAGTCCATCCGGGGGGGCGAGCGCGGCAGCGGCGTGTTCGGCGCCCTGTCGCCGGCGCCGGGTGAGCCCTACGTGGTGCGCGAGGAGGGCTTGGGGACCGGTGCCAAGGGCCGCGAACGACGCCGTCGCTCGCTGGTCAGCTTCGCGCAGCTGACCGATTTCCAGCTTTCCGACGAGGAGTCTCCGGCGCGAGTCGAGTTCCTTGACTCCAGCGCCGATGAGCCGCTGAACACCCCCTTCGGCGCCGCTTGGCGGCCGCAGGAGGCGCTGGTGGCGTTCATGACCGACCAGGCCATTCGTCAGGTCAACGCCTTCGCGAAGGCGGGCCCGGTCGCCCAGGGCGACGGATCGC
>JBBPXW010000015.1:0-7052 GCA_038200525.1 Solirubrobacterales bacterium
AACGAGATCGCCAACGTCTCGGAGGAGCTCGGGGCCGACGTCAAAGAGGTCGCACGGGGAATGGGTCTCGACGACCGGATCGGCCCGAAGTTCCTGCAGGCGGGAATCGGCTATGGGGGCTCGTGCTTCGCTCCGGATGAGACCGTGCTCGCCCGTATTCACGGACGGACGCGTCTGCTTACGCTGGAGCGGCTCTACGAGGACTGGCGCGAGGACGATCTCGAGGTCCTGTCCTGGGTGGCGGGCGACTCGAAGCCGCGTTACCTGCCGGTCTCGGTGGTCACCCGCCGCGACTACGAAGGCGAGGTAATCGAGGTCCAGACGAAGATGGGCCGGCACGTCCGCACCACCGCCGACCATCCGTGGATCGTCTCTGACGGGACGGGCTCACCCAACCTCGACGTGAGGCTGGCCGCGGAGCTCACCGAAGACGACTGGATTCCGCTCGCCCAGGGCATCGATGGCCCCGTCGACGCACCCGAGCTGCTGTCCGTGCTCAGCGCGGTCGAGAGCGATCAGCTCGTCCGGGTTCGTCCCTCTGAGGACGAGCGCGAGCGGTTCACGGAGATCTCTGCCGCCGACCGCCGCCGAGCCGGGGTGGGCCCGAGCCGTGCCGGTGACATCAAGCGGAACGGCACCCTGCGCCTCGAGGAGCTCGCGCTTCTGGGGCTCAGTCCCGCCGCGTCCTCGCTCGGCACCGCACGTAACGGGCAGTTCGTGGCCGCTGAAGTCACGGCCGACGCCGCGCTCTGGAGAGTGGTCGGCCTCTATCTGGCCGAGGGCCACACCACTACCGAGGCCGGCGGCCGGCGCCGGATCCAGTGGTCCTTTCGTCCGGCGCGCGAGGAGCACCTCGTCGATGAGGTCGTCTCCTTCTGGCAGCGCCACGGCGTCGAGTGCCGGGTCTATGACAGCCGCAGCGCCCGCACGGTCGCGCTCTCGTCGCGCATCGCGGCGACCTGGTGGACCGGCGTGCTCGGGCTCGGGCGAGGCTCCTACGAGCAGCGGCTGCCCGACCTCATCTGGGATCAGCCGGCGGAGTTCAAGCGTGCCCTGCTGTCCGGCCTCTTCGAGGGGGATGGCTCCTGGTCGCTCGTCAACGGCGGTCCGAGTGTGATCATCGAAATGGGCACGATCAGTCGCGAGCTGGCCGACGGCACGATGAGGCTCCTCGGAGACTTGGGGATCGTGGCGTCCCAGCGGATCGGTCGCACGGCCAAGTCGACGGCGGACACCTTCTGGCTGCGCATCGCCGGGGCCGACCAGGTCGAGAGGGCGATCGAGCTGGTTCCCGTGCGCGATCGCGCGGGAGTGCTGGCCAGCATCGCCCGCCAGCAGAAGCGGATTGCCCCTACTGGCTATCGTCGCTTCCGCGACGGTGCGACCGCATGGACGCGGGTCGCAAAGCTCAGGCGCACCCCATACCGCGGGCCGGTCTACTCGCTCGAGGTGCCTGCAGCGCACACGGTGGTCACCACCGGTGGCCTGATCGCGCACAACTGCTTTCCCAAAGATGTCTCCGCCCTCAAGCAGCTGGCCGGCAACTCGGGCTACCACTTCCAGCTGCTCACGGCTGTGATCGAGGTCAACGAGCTGCAGAAGCGGCGCACGATCGGCAAGCTGCAGAAGCACCTGGGCTCGCTCGTCGGCAAGGAGATCGCGCTGCTCGGCGTGGCCTTCAAGCCGGACACCGACGACGTGCGCGAGGCCACCAGTCTCGTGCTGGCCGCGCGGCTGGCGGGCGAAGGGGCGAGCGTCCGGGTCTATGACCCGGTGGCCAGCGCAAACGCCAACGGCAAGCTCGGCGGCGCGCGGGTGTGTCAGACCGCGCTGGAGGCGCTCGACGGCGCCGACGCCGCCGTGGTGGTGACCGAGTGGCAGGAGTTCGCCGATCTCGACTGGGCGGGAGCGGTCAAGGACGCGATGGCCACTCCCGTGCTCGTGGACGGCCGCAACTTCCTCGATCGCGAGGCGCTGCGCGCGGCCGGCTACAGCTACGAGGGCATCGGCAGGTAGTGCAGGCCCTGGTCCTCGCGGGCGGGCAGGGCACGCGCCTGCGCCCGCTCACCTACACCACGCCCAAGCCCGTGATGCCGCTTGCCGGCCGCCCCTTCCTGACCTTCATGCTGGACTGGCTGCGCGGCCACGGCGTGACCGAGGTGATCCTGTCGTGTGGCTTCATGTCCGACGGCGTGCGAGACGTGCTCGGCGATGTCTACGGGGGCATGCGCCTGCGCTATGCGATCGAGGACGAGCCGCTCGGCACCGCCGGCCCGCTCCGCCTGGCCCTCGACGAGGGACTCCTGCACGACACCCTGTTCGTGCTCAACGGCGACGTGTTGAACGACATGGACCTCACCGCCCAGCTGGCGTGGCACGCCGAGAAGGGCGCGCGCGCGACCCTCGCGCTGATCGAGGTCGACGACACGGCCGGCTACGGCGTGGTGCCCACCGACGGCGAGGGCCGCGTGAGCGAGTTCCTGGAGAAGTCCGACGGCCCCGCGCCGACCAACCGCATCAACGCCGGGGCCTACGTGATCGACAGCAGCGTGATCGAGGAGCTCGTGCCGTCCGGGCGCAACGTCTCGTTCGAGCGTGAGGTGTTCCCATCGCTCGTCGGCGCAGGGCTCTACGGCTTCCCTGCCCAGGGCTACTGGATCGACATCGGCACCCCCGCGCGCTACATGGAGGCCACTTGGGACCTGCTGTCGGGCAGGCCCGAGTCAAGCCTCCCGCCGCGCGATGAGACCGGCTCTCTGATCGGGGATGACTGCCTCACCGCCGGAGCCAACGTCGGCCCCCAGTCCGTGCTCGGTCACCACTGCTCGGTGGGGAGCGATAGCACCGTCGAGCGATCGGTGCTCCACGACGGGGTCGTGGTCGGGCCCGACTGCGTGCTCAGGGACTGCGTTCTTGCCGAAGGCGTTCGCGTCGGTGCCGGAGCCCGCGTGGAGCCGGGGGCGCTCGTTGGAGCCGGCGCCATAGTGGCAGACGGCGCCGTGGTGGCTGCCGACGCCCGCATCGAGCCCGGCACGAACGTGGACGGCTGAGTGGGAATGCTCGAGGACGTTCGCGCCCAGCCGCACCAGATCAACGACGCCCTGTGGCGGGTCGACGCCGCCGAGATCCCGCCTCGCGACCTGGCCGGCGGGCTCGTGGTCTGCGGGATGGGCGGATCCGCGGTAGGAGGCGACCTGGCGGCGTCCGCGCTGGCAGGCGACGCCGCCCGGCCGGTCGTGACGGCACGGGGCTATGAGCTCTCGCCGTGGATCGGGCCAGACCACCTCGTCCTGTGCGCGAGCCACTCCGGCTCTACCGAGGAGACCCTGTCCTGCTTTGCCGCCGCGGGTGGGGCCGGTGCCAACCGGGTGGTGCTCACCACCGGGGGCGAGCTCGCCGAGCGGGCCCGTTCCGAGGGCGTGCCGGTGATCGGCGTGCCATCGGGCATGCAACCGCGGGCCGCGGTCGTCTACATGACGGTCGCCGCGCTGCAGTGCGCCGCGGCTTGCGGCGCCGCGCCCGAGGTTCGCGGCCGGATCGAGGCAGCCGCCGCGACGCTCGAGCAGGTGTTGGCCGACACCGACACGGTCGACACGCTCGCCGAGCAGCTGCGCGGCACGCTGCCGGTGATCTACGGCGCCGCCGGCGATGCCGCCCCCGCGCGACGGTGGAAGAACCAGTTCAACGAGAACACGAAGCTCACGTCGTTCGCCGGCGAGGTCCCGGAGGTCTGTCACAACGAGATCGAGGGGTGGCGCAGCGGCAGTGAGCAGGCACCGCTTGCCGCCGTCCTGCTCAGCTCGCCGGGCAGCCATGAGCGCAACAGACGTCGGCTCGAGGTGCTGGCCGACAGCATCGCCGCGACCGGGGCCCCGGTGGTGTGGGCCCGGGCACTTGGGGACGACCGGATCGCCAACGTGATGTCGCTGGTCTGTCTCGGCGACCTCGTGAGCGTTCGCCTGGCCGAGCTGCTCGGCGTCGATCCCGATGCGATCGAGGCGATCCAGGGCTTCAAGGCTGCGTTGCACTAGCACCGCACCCCTGTCCCAACCTTGACACGATCGTGGTAAGGTTTGTGACCGAATGGACGGCCTCACGATCAACGAGGCAGCCACGACGACCGGTTGGTCCTCGCGGATGCTTCGCTACGTCGAGCGCGAGGGCCTGATCGCTCCGCGTCGCTCGGACTCGGGCTATCGCCTGTACGGCCCCGAGGAGCTCCAGCGGCTGCGCACCTTGCGCGAGCTGCTCGCCGATCACGAGGTGAGCCTCGGCGAGGTGGGGTTCGTGCTTCGGCTTAGTCGCGACGGGGCGCTGAAGAGCGCCGTCGACGGCTGGCTTGCGGCCCGGCCCCGCCGTCCCGACGACGTCGAGGCGTCCGACTGGCTGCGCTTCGAGCAGGACAAGCACGAGCGTCTCCTCGCCGAGGCGCGCCTGATCACGACCACACACTGACGAGAGGACCCATGAGCGCCACCGACACCACGCAGGACTACAAGGTCGCCGATCTCAGCCTGGCCGCCTCCGGCCGCAAGCAGATCGACCTTGCCGAGCACGAGATGCCAGGTCTGATGCAGACTCGCGCGGAGTACGCCGCCGAGCAGCCGCTTGAGGGCGCGCGCATCACCGGCTCGCTGCACATGACCACCCAGACGGCCGTGCTGATCGAGACGCTGACCGCGCTCGGCGCCGAGGTCCGCTGGTGCTCCTGCAACATCTTCTCGACCGATGACGCCGCAGCCGCGGCCGTCGCGGTCGGACCCGAGGGCACGCCCGAGGACCCGCAGGGCATCCCCGTCTATGCCTGGAAGGGCGAGACGCTCGAGGAGTACTGGTGGTGCACCGAGCAGGTGGTCAACTGGCCCGAGGGCAAGACCGCCAACCTGATCCTCGACGACGGCGGCGACGCCACGATGCTCGTCCACAAGGGCGTCGAGTACGAGAAGGCCGCCGCGGTGCCGAACCCGGCCGACGCCGAGTCGGAGGAGTTCGAGATCTTCCTCGGCCTCCTGCAGAAGTCGGTCGAGGAGCACCCCGACCGCTACACCAAGATCGCCGACAGCATCGTGGGCGTCTCCGAGGAGACCACCACCGGTGTGCACCGCCTCTACCAGCTTGCAGAGACGGGTGACCTGCTGTTCCCGGCAGTCAACGTCAACGACTCCGTCACCAAGAGCAAGTTCGACAACCTCTACGGCTGCAGGCACTCGCTGATCGACGGGATCAACCGCGGCACGGACACGATGATCGCCGGAAAGACCGCCGTCATCTTCGGCTACGGCGACGTCGGCAAGGGCTCCGCGGAGTCGCTGCGCGGCCAGGGTGCGCGCGTGGTGATCACCGAGATCGACCCGATCTGTGCGCTGCAGGCGTCGATGGAGGGCTACCAGGTGGTCAGGCTGGAGGACATCGTCGAGACGGCCGACATCTTCATCACAACCACTGGCAACAAGGACATCATCAAGGCGTCGGACATCGCCAAGATGAAGCACCAGGCCATCGTGGGCAACATCGGCCACTTCGACAACGAGATCGACATCGCAGGTCTGAGCAAGATCGACGGCATCGAGCGCATCGAGGTCAAGCCGCAGGTGCACGAGTGGCGCTTCAAGGAGGGCAAGTCGGTGATCGTGCTCTCCGAGGGCCGCCTGCTCAACCTCGGCAACGCCACCGGCCACCCGTCGTTCGTGATGAGCAACTCCTTCACCAACCAGACGCTGGCCCAGATCGACCTGTGGAAGAACAAGGGCGACAAGGACAACATCGTCCGGGTGCTCTCCAAGGAGCTCGACGAGAAGGTCGCGCGCCTTCACCTCGAAGCCCTCAACGTTCGGCTCACCGAGCTGAGCGAAGAGCAGGCCGCCTACATAGGCGTCAAGGTGGAGGGTCCGTACAAGCCGGCGCATTACCGGTACTAGTCAGGTCCAGCGCTGATGCGCTGATGCCGTATGTCTGACTCCCAGATCGCCGATGCGGGCCTCGCCGAGCAGGGCGGGGCCCGCATCGCGTGGGCCGGGGGACAGATGCCCGTGCTCGGCCAGATCCGCGAGCGGTTCGAGCGCGAGCAACCGCTGGCGGGGTTGCGGGTGGCGGCGTGCCTACATGTGACCGCCGAGACCGCGTGTCTCGTGCGCACGCTGCGGGCGGGCGGGGCGGAGGCCTCGTTGTGCTCGGCCAACCCGCTCTCGGCCCAGGATGATGTGGCCGCCGCTTTGGCAGGCGAGGGCTCCGACGTCTACGCCTCCCGGGGCGAGTCGATGGACGACTACGCCGCGCACGTCGCGGCGGTCATTGCCGCAAAGCCCAATGTCACGCTCGACGACGGGGCCGACCTGATCTCCTTCGCCCACGCCGCCGACTCGCTCGATGGCCTGATCGGCGGCACGGAGGAGACGGCCACGGGGATCCTGCGCCTACGCCGGCTCGAGCGCCAGGGCGGGCTGCGCCGCCCGGTGCTCGCGGTGAACGAGGCGATGTCCGAGCGCACCCTGAACGATCGCTACGGCACGGGCCAGTCGGCGCTTGACGGCATCCTCCGGGCCGCGAACCTGCTGCTCGCCGGAAACACGCTCGTCCTGTTCGGCTATGGCTATGCCGGCCGCGGGATCGCTCAGCGCGCCCGAGGCGCGGGCGCGGCGGTGGTGGTGTGCGAGGTCGACGCGCTGCGTGCGCTCGAGGCTCGGATGGAGGGCTACGAGGTCATGACCTCGCTTGAGGCTGCCGAGCGCGGCGACCTGTTCGTGACGGTCACCGGCTCGCGGTCGGTGTTGCGCCGCGAGCACTTCGAGCGGATGAAGAGCGGTGCTGTGCTGGCGAACGCCGGGCATTTCGATGTCGAGATCTCCCTGGACGACCTACGCGCCGCAGCCGACGGCTCGCCGCGCCACGTGCTGCCACTTGTCGAACGTTTCGAAGTCGGTGGCCGCCACGTCAATCTGATCGCCTCGGGACGCGTGGTGAACCTCGCCGCGGGGGAGGGACACCCGGCTGCCGTCATGGACGTGAGCTTTGCGCTGCAGGCACTTGCCGCCGAGCACCTCGCCCGCGACGGC
>JBBPXW010000016.1:0-13321 GCA_038200525.1 Solirubrobacterales bacterium
ACAGCGACGTGGCTGCCCCCAGCGGCGCCTCCGCCGACTAGAACAACGCGCTCAGGTACCGCTTCGCCCCCTCGGCGCCTGCGGTGAGCTTCTTGTCGGCCAAGCCGAGCTGGACGACCTTGCCACGTCGGACCTGTATGAGGATGCGGGACTTCGAGGCTGGGGCGAGGAAGAAGACCGACGTTCCCACCGTGTAGCGCTTCTCGTTGCGCAGTCGCTTGGCCACGCTGCTGATGGGGGAGCCCACCTTGATGCCCTGAACCTTGGTGGTCTTCGCCGAGGTCACCGAGAGCACCGCCCGGCCCGAGACACGCCGGCGCTCGCCGCGGGTGAGCGACTCGAGCAGACCGGTGGTCGGATACCCGCTGCGCGCATTGGCGCCACCCACGAGGCAGAAGCGGTCGATCGCCGCGCTCTTTGCCTTGAGGCTCGCCTTGGGATAGGCCTTGCGGTTGAGGGTGCGCTTGCGACCGAGGACGGAGCGGTCGGCCGTGTGACCCGACACGCGATTTACGGCGACGGCGCACAGGCCCGCGCCCTTGCCCGCGCGCGGGTCGCGCACGATCAACTCGACGTTGCGGTCCCCGGCGCCACCGGCGGGGTTGCGGTAGCGGCGTGGGTCGTTGGCAGAGAGCGTGCGGCTGAGGCCCGCGAGCTGGTCGACGGTGAACGCGCCCGTGGCGCCAGGATCCGCGGTTGGAGCGGGAGGTCGGATGCTGCCGGCGTGATCGACCGGCGTGCCGAGCACCGACAGCGTTCCGTCGCGGTTGTCCATGACCTCCATCAGCCGCTGCTGCTGGGGGAAGTCGCTCGAGGAGGTGGTCTCGATCGCCCACCAGTTGCCCGTCTTCGAGCACCGGGACGCGCAGGGACGGATGCGGTTGGTGTGGGTATGGCCGGCCAGGTAGGCCACCACGTTGGCGTTCGCGTTGAACAGCTTGACCAGGTCGGCGCCGAGGCGGATCGGCGTGGAGCGGCGGGGATCGGAGTCACAGCCGGTCGTGACGCTCGAGCACGGCCCGGCCGCCTCGTCGGAGGTCTTGACGAGCAGCCGCCTGATCGGGTGGTGACCGAACACGACAACCACCTGCTTGGCCGCCTTTGCCCTGCGCAGCTCCCCCCGGAGCCACTGATATTGCGGCTCGTCGATGTTGCCCTCGGCGCCGCCCTTGACCGCGTTGCCCTCCGCCACCGTGTCGAGGGAGATGAAGCGCAGGCGGGGCTTGGGGCTCCAGGCGTAGTAGGACGCAGAGCCGGCGGCGGCGGCGTCCTGGGCGGCGTCGACGAAGCCGAAGCCGTGGGCGTCGGACTGACCACCCGCGGCGAAGATTCGCTTGGCCTCGTTGGGTCCGACGAAGCGCCGCCGCGGATCCGGAGGCACGGCATAGGACGATCCAGTCGTCGGGGGTGCCAGCGTCGCGTTCATATAGGGCTTGGAGCAGCCGGTCGCCAGCTGAGCAGTTGGCGCGGTGGACGGAAAGTAGCCCTGAGCGTCGCTGTCGTGGTTGCCGGCCGTCAGATACGTCGGCACTGGCGTGGTCCCGTTGCGCAGCCCGGTTGCGAAGAAGGGCTTCTGGGCGAAGTCCATCAGGCCGGCGTACTGCGGCCACGCCGAGAACGCTCCGCTCGGACGGTCGGGGTCATAGATGTTGGGGTCGCCCCGGCCGTCGTTGTAGTCGCTGTAGTCCTGGATGCCCGTATACCGGGCGGCTTCGTCGAGCGGCTTTAACCTGAGTTCCCGTTGCTGGTCCGACGTGCACGAGCTGTAGTCGGAGATGCCGCTGTTGGGATCGACGACCTGGCCGCCCTCGAGCAGCTGGCGCACCCAGGTGAGCTCGTTCGCCTGCTGGTTGTCGGCCTGGTCACCGCCGAGCAGCGCCAGGTCCATCGCCGCCCGGCGTCCCCGGGCTCCGACGTTCGGGCTCGCCGCCGCGAACGCGTTGAGATGGCGAATCTCCGCGTTGACGGTCTGGGGCTGAAGCGCCTCCTGCGGCCGCCACGCGCTGCTGTTCACCTGCGCGGGCCCGAGCGAGTCAAAGCGCGCCGGTGACTCCTCGTCTGCCACGTGGATGTCGGTCAGATATGCGAAGTAGCTGAGCGACATCCGCCGCTTCAGGCGCCCCGACTGCGCCTCGGCGCTCGGGAGCTGGCGCACCGCCAGCTTCGACGGTGGACCGGTGGTGAGCCCGAGGAACCCCGGCTTGGCCGGGTCCAAGTCGCCGCCCGGCACGAGCGTGCCGCCTGCGGTGGTCTGGCGAGACGTCTGTGCCTGCGCCGTCGCGCCGACGCTCGCGAGGAGCGCCAGGCATCCGAGCACCGCGAAGGTGCGCAGCCGTGTATGGGCATGAAGAGATGGCATGGTTCGGAGCCCGCCGCGCCGACGGGGGCAACCTAGCAACGAACACGCCGCTGGGCCGTAGGTTCCGGTGGCAGCCGATCGCCCCAGGGGCGGGCCTCCTCGAGTTGCCGCGCCACCGCGAGCAGAGTGCCCTCGTGCAGCGGCGCGCCGATCAGCTGCGTGCCCAGCGGGAGGCCCTCGGTGCTCTGACCGAGGGGGATGGAGATCGCGGGCTGACCGGTCACGTTCACACCCGCGGTGAACGGCGTGAACTCGCCGGACTTCTTGAACTCATACGCCGGGTTCTCGCCACAGGGGTCGACCTCGCCGTGCTTGACAGGAAGCTTGCCGAGCGCGGGCGTGAGCAGGATGTCGAAGTCGTTCCAGAAGCTGACCACGCCTCGCGCGAACGCCTGGAGCTGAGCCACGGCCATCACGTACTGCGGAGCGGTGATCGACCGGCCCGTCTCATACAGCCACATCGACAGCGGCTCGATGTTCTCGGGCGAGGGCTCGGTGCCGGTCACCAGCTGCCCGTGCGTGACGCTGGTGCTCACGTTGGCGGCCCACAGCACGGAGAACGTCGGCAGCAGATCCGCGCCCTTCCACGGGGCATCCACCTCCTCGACGTGGTGGCCGAGCTCCTCGAGCAGGGCCGCCGTGTCACGTGCGGCCTGCTCGCATTGGGGATCGAGCTCGCCCTCGACGGGGAGGTCGAAGGTCATCCCGATGCGGAGAGCCCCCGGGTCGCGCTTGGCCAGGTCTGCGAACGGCGCCTCGGGTGGCGGAGCCCACGTGGCGTCGCCGACCTCGTAGCCCGACATCAGGTCGAGCATCGCCGCGGCGTCGGCCACCGAGCGGGTGAGGGCGCCGTCGGTGGACAGCATGTGGTCGCCGAGATCAGGCGCGCGGGAGATCCGGCCGCGGCTCGGCTTGAGGCCCACCAGACCGCAGCACGCGGCCGGGATCCGGATCGAGCCGCCGCCGTCGCTTGAGTGCGCCACCGGCACCGCGCCGGACGAGACCGCACCGCCCGAGCCGCCGCTCGAGCCGCCCGTGGTGCGCTCCGGATCCCACGGGTTGCGAGCCGGGCCGAAGCGACGCGGCTCGGTCACCGGCAGGATTCCGAACTCCGGCGTCTGCGTGCGGCCCATGAACACGAATCCGGCGTCGCGGAACCGGCGCACGAGCGCGGCGTCGTAGTCAGGCGTGAAGTCGCCGAGGAGGTCAGAGCCCTGGGTCATCCGCATGCCCGCGACCGCCAGGAAGAGGTCCTTCAACCCGATTGGCACGCCGGCGAACGGCCGCTCGTCGCCTGACTTGACCGCATCGGCCGCGGCCAGGGCACCCTCGGCATCGACGAGCGTCCAGTGGTTCAGCGCTTCTGTGGCCTGGATCCGGTCCAGCGAGGCCTGGGTCAGCTCGCGGGACGAGATCTCGCCGGAGCGGACGAGCTTGGCCAGCTCGACGGCCGGCCTGCGGAGAAGTTCGGTCATGCGCGCGACCCTAACCGGGTCGGTCGTCCACTACGCGCGGAGCTTTGCAACCGCCTTGCGCTGATCCGGCAGTCCCAGCCGGTCAAGCACCTCGGCGGCGAGGTCGAGGTAGTCCGACGCGAGGTCCGGACGGCGGTCGACGATCGACACGCCGCGCTCGGCCGACTCCGCATAGGCAACCGAGCGCTTGATCACGGCATCGAACAGCTTGTCGCCGAAGCGTTCGCGCAGCTGCTTGAGCGCCTCCTTCGCGTGCGTGAGCCGCATGTCGGCGATGTTCAGCACCACCCCGAGCCACTCGAGGTCCGGGTTGAGGCTGTCCTTGGCCAGCTCCACCACCTCGAGCGCCTGCTCCACGCCCTGGAGGGAGAAGTACTCGGCCTCGCTGGTGATCAGCGCGCGATCACCCGCCACGAGCGCGTTGACGGTGAGCAGGCCGAGCGACGGCGGGCAGTCGATCAGGATCATGTCGTAGTGCTTTCCCGGCTCGCGCAGCGCACGCCGCAGCGTCATCTCGCGGCCCATCTTGCCGCCGAGCACCAGCTCGGCCTCTGCCAGGCCGAGGTTGGCGGGCAGCACATCGTCGTGGATCGCGTCCATCGCCTTGGCCGTGCCGGTGAGCACGTCGGCCACCGTGGGATCGGCATCAGCCGGGATGTCGAAGTAGTCGGAGAGGTTGCCCTGGGGGTCGAGATCGACCGCTAGCACCGACAGCCCCACGCGCCGGAATACGTCAGTGAGGGTGCGCGTCGTGGTGGTCTTGCCGGTGCCGCCCTTCTGGGACAGGATGGTGATGGTGGTGGCCACGATCGGGCGACGATAGCTGCCCTGCACGGACGGTGTCTGCGCGCACCCGGACGAGCGCCCTATCGTGCTCCGCCATGGGGACGCGGGCCACGATCGTCGTGCTCGCGCTGGTGCTGCTCCAGGGGTGCGGCGGCTCCGGGGGCGACGCCGAGAAGGCGGACACGGGTCCGCCACCGGGGCCCGACGGCGGCGCTTCCGCCCGCCGGCTGACCGACGCCGCGATCGGGTACTCGCTGCTCATGCCCTTCGGGTGGACCTTCCCGGGGGAGCGCACGCCCGGTCAGCCCGTGCCGCTCGGCGGCGCAGGGCAGGGGTGCGTGATCGGCCAGGCCGGCGTACTCGGCGACGTGCGGGGCCGCAAGCTGCTCGCCTTCGCCCGTCAGACCGCGGCTCGGCGCGCGGCCAAGCGCACGAAGATCACGGTCGAGTCGATTCGCGGTCAGAACGTCTCGGGCGCGCTGGTGCGGGTCGTCGGCCGCGGTCAGGAGGCGCGCTCGGCGATCTTTGCCTCAGCGGGCTCCGGCGTCGCGATCACCTGTCGCGCCACCTCCATGGCAGCCGCTCGCCAGGGGCGCGATCTGGCGCTGCTCCTGTCGAGCGTGAACCTGCGTAGAGAGCCCCGGCTCGAGCGTGCACAGATCGCGGCCGTGCGCGTGCCCGGCGTGCAGGCGGCGGCCGTGCGCAGGGACGGCAGCCGGGTGGCCGCCCAGCTGCGGGTGCGCGGCTTCGAGGACGTGGGAGCACGCCTCCGCGACGTGATCGTCGCGATGGCACCCGTGCTGCCCCAGTCGGACATCGCCGTGAACGCCGCCACCGCCGCACAGCCCCAGCGGGTTGCGCTCGGGCGGTATCTCGGAGGCACGAAGGCGGGCAGCGTGCAGGTGCCCGGCCAGCAGCCGCGCCGCTTCGCCCTGCGCTGAGCGGCCGGTGCTCGTGTGAAGGAACGGCGACCACGATGGCGAAGATCGTCCCCATGCCCGACCTGGCCGGTCTCCTCCTCAGACGCAGCGTCGGCGCTCTCGACAGCGGGCGCGCACGGTGTTCGAAGTGCCACCGCACGCCGCTGATCGGCGAGCGGCTGCACGAGACCGACGGGGGCCGCCGCTTCTGTGACCTCTGCGTCGACCTCGTGCCCGAAGGCGATCGCGACGGGGTGCGCAGCGAGCGCATCCATGCGAGCGAGAAGCACCTTTCGGTCGCTCCCCGCGCCGCGTAGTCCCGCCCTCCGCGGGCGCTCTCGTACACTCGTGGCGCGATGCGTCAGGTAACGGTTGACACGGTGATCTCGGCCCCTCGGGAGGAGATCTTCGACTTCATCGCCGACCTCTCGCTGCGCCCGTCGTTCACCGACCACTACTTGAAGGACTTCCGCCTCGCTGGAGCAAAGCCCGTCGGCGTCGGCGCCTCGTCCCGCTTCCTGCTGGACACCCGTATCTTCAGCGAGCGCGGTGGGCTCACCGTGGTCGAGCTCGAGCGTCCGCGGCGGATGGTCGAGGAGGGCGGCGTGGGCCGCCGCGGCCGGTCGCGGATGGTTGCCATCTACGACCTGTCCCCCGTGGCGGGTGGCGGCACGCGCGTGGCCCTGACCACCTACAGCGAGCCGGGCATCTGGGTCGACCGGCTGAAGCAGCGGGGTGTCCACCGCTGGGTCCGCAGACAGTCGAAGAAGTCGCTCGAGCGACTGAAGGCGATCTTCGAGGAGCCCGGTCGCCACGAGATCAAGCGGGTCACGGTCGCCGGCTACGAGTCGGTCAAGGCGCCACGCTTCGGTGCGCACATCCCGATCGAACGCAAGCCCGCTCCGGCCGACGGGTAGACTGCCCGCCCCGATGGCTCAGATGCGTCTCCCACGGTTCGTCGCCGCTGGCATCGCGGCACTCGCTCTTGCCACTGGCCTAGCGGCCTGCGGCAAGGGTGAGTCGGGCACCGAGTCCAGCCCCGCTCGCGAGGGCCTCGCCGTCGAGGTCGCCGGGGTGGACTACAACGTCTTCATCACGCGCGAGCTCAACCTCCGCATACCCCCGGACAAGGCGTACTACGAGGGTCCGCCGGCCAAGCCCGGGATGGTCCTCTACGGCGTGTTCCTCCAGGCATGCGGGATCGGCAAGCGAGCCGACGCCACTGACAACTTCGTGGTCGAGGACAACCAGGGCAACCGGTTTCTGCCGCGCACACTTCCGAAGACCAACTCCTTTGCCTACAACCCGCGTCCGCTTACAAAGAACCACTGCATCCCGCAGTCGGGCAGCGTGGCCCAGCTCGGTCCCTCCGCCGGCGCGATGCTGCTCTTCGAGTTCCCGCTCACCAACACCGAGAACCGGCCGCTGCAGCTGATCATCAACCCGCCCGGGGCGGCGGCGCTCACGCCGGAGAGCAAGCGCATCGACCTCGACCTGTAGGAGCCCCTACTTCCCCAGCGCGGTGCCCAAGACCTGGCGCGCCACCGGTGCCGCCGTCGATCCGCCTGCGCCGTTTCGCACCAGCAGGACCGCCACCACTATCTTGGGCTTTGCGGCGGGCGCGTAGGAGGTGAACCAGGCGTCGGTGTTCGACGGGTCGCCGCCGGCGGTCTCTGCGTCCTGGCCGCGCGTGTCGCCAAGCTCCGCGGTGCCGGTCTTGCCCGCCACCTTCACGCCGGGTATCTGCGCGGCCGTGCCGGTGCCGTAGCGCACGACGCCGAGCATCAGGCCCTCGACGGTGTCGGCCACCCGCTTGGAGGTCACGCGCACCGGCAGCTGTCGCGTCCGGGTGGACAGCGAGGGCGGGATGCGCACGCCGTCGTTGGCGATGGTTTGGGCCACCGAGGCCATCTCGAGCGGCGTGGCGAGCACGGTGAACTGGCCGATGGCCGCCGAGCCGATCTCGAGCGGGGTCTTTATCCCGCTCGCCTTGGGCAGGGTGCTCGGCTGAGCGCCCGGCAGAGCGGGCTTCTCGTTGAAGCCGAACCGCTCGGCGGTGGCCACCAGGCGCTTGGCGCCGACCTTGTCCCCGAGCGGAGCGAACACCGAGTTGCACGAGCGGGCGAAGCTCTCCGCGAACGTGCCGCCGCACGACTCGCCGTTGGCGTTCTCGAGGTCCACACCGTCGATGACGGCCTTGGTCTGCACCGGGAACTTGTCGGACGGCTTGACCAGGCCGGCCTCCAGGGCGGCGGTGGTGGTGATGATCTTGAACGTCGACCCGGGTGGCTGGGGTGAGGAGAATGCGATGCCCGCGAGCGCTCGCACCGCGCCCGTCTGCGGGTCCATGGCCGCTACGCCGCCGAGGCGGGAGCCGAGTGCAGTCACCGCCGACTGCTGCAGCCGGGTGTCGATCGTGGTGCGCACCCGCCCTGCGGGCTTGGGCGCGGCGCGCGCCAGCACCCGCCGGCCGGCGAGCAGCGTGCCCCCGGGGCGGCCCCGGACCTGCTGCTCGAGCGCACGTTCGAGGCCCGTCTTCCCGATCGGTGTGCCGGGCGCGAATCCCCGCGCGTAGATGGCCTTGCGCTCCGACGCGTCCTGGCTCGGCTCGACCGTGCCCGCGATCGACGAGGCCACCGCGCCGAGCGGCGATGTCCGCGCGACGGCTGGCCCTCGGGCCATCACCTTGTTGTCGACGGACACGATGGTGCCGCGGTCGGGTGCCTTGGACCTCCGGGTGAGCTGCTCACCGCGCCGAACCCCTGCAAACGCGAGGTCGGGCGTCCAGTCGACTGCCGCGCCGTCGCCGGCCAACGGGAGCACGAGCGGCAGCGTGAGGGTGCCGAAGATGGCAGTGCGAACCATGACTGCGACCCGCACGGACGAGCCGTGGCCGTCGACCTTGCCCGGGAGGACCTGCGTGGCGGTGGCGGTCGCGGCCGCCTGTTCGTAGGCGCGTCGGAACTCCGGCAGGGGGTAGCGCTTCCGGGCGTCGTCAGAGAGGAGCGCGTGCATCTTTAAGTAGTCGGTCTGTCTCCAGGCGACGGTGAAGGCCCTGCCCGTGCGTTGCGCGGCGCTGTCTGCGCCGGACCCGAGGGCGAGGCCGATGCCGAGCGCGCCGAAGGCCAACAGCCCGAGTGCCGGGATGGCTCGGTGGGTCATGCGCCGCCGGCGCTCATGCGAGTTCTCAGAGGCCAATCCCCTTTCAGGCTACCGTGACGTCTCGTGACGGCCGTCGACTGGGGCATAGTGGGCTTCACCCTGTTGATGGCCGTGTGGGGCTACATGCAGGGGCTGATCGTCGGGTTTCTCTCCCTCGCGGGATTCGCCGTCGGCGCGATCGTCGGGTCGCGGGTGGCGCCGGCGCTGCTCGCGGAGGGCTCGCGCTCTCCCTATGCGCCGCTGGTCGCGCTGGTCGGCGCCCTGCTGGTCGGGGGGATCCTCGCATCGGGGCTCGAGCTGCTCGGCTTCCGGTTGCGTGGTCGTATCGGGGAGAGCCTCGGCGTGGTCGACGGGCTCGGCGGCGCGGGTCTGGTGGCGGCACTCGGCCTGGCGCTCGCATGGGTGGGGGGCGCCGTCGCGCTGCAGACCCCCGCCACCTCGCAATGGCGTCAGCCGATCCAGCAGTCGGCGATCCTCTCGAAGCTGAACGCGGCTTTTCCTCCCTCCGGGCCGCTGCTCCAGGCGCTGGCCCGGTTCGACCCGCTGCCGACCATCGCCGGGCCGAAACCGGGCGTGCGGGCGCCCAGCTCGGCGATCGCTTCGGACCCCCAGGTGCGGGCGGCCTCACGCAGTGTGGTGCGCGTGCTCGGCACCGCGTGTGGTCTGGGTGTGCAGGGATCGGGCTGGGTGGCCGGCGACGGGCTCGTGGTCACCAACGCCCATGTCGTCGCCGGCCAGGACGACACCTCGGTCCAGATCGGCGGGAAGGGCGACCGCCTCGACGCACAGCCCGTGCACTTCGACAGTCGCAACGATCTCGCCGTCCTCCGGGTTCCGGCCACGTCGGCTGTCCCTGCGCTGAGGTTGAACGAGTCGGCGCGGGCCGGCTTGAGCGCCGCGGTGCTGGGCTTCCCCGAGAATGGGCCGCTCGACATCGAGCCGGCGCGGCTCGGCCCGACCCGCAAAGTGCTCAGCCAGGATGCGTACGGTCGCGGCCCGATCCAGCGGCCGATCACGGCGGTGCGCGGCCTGGTTCGGTCGGGCAACTCGGGCGGTCCGATGGTCGACTCGCAGGGGAGGGTCGTGACCACGATCTTCGCCGCGACGCGACGTTCCGGCAGCGGCAGCGGGTACGGCGTGCCGGACTCGGTGGTCCGCCGGGCGCTCGCCGACACCGGGTCCACCGTCGACACCGGTCCCTGCTCGCGCTGACTCGCTATGAATGACCCGGTGCGCCACCCCTTCCAGACCCTGCTGCTCGCCGTGAGCGCATCCGCGACGGTGCTCGCCGCACTCGCGGTCCCCGTCTCGGCTGCGAGGCCCGCCAACCCGTGCCTCGATGTCGTGCAGCGCAAGCAGCTGCACTGCCCCGACCTGATCATGAAGCGGCCGTTCGGCTTCCAGCTCGACCCGCTCACGCGGCCCGGGCACGCGCTTCTGCGCGCCGGCAACTCGATCGACAACGTCGGCACCGGCCCCGCGGAGCTGTTCGGGGTGCGGTCGGGGGCGCGCACGATGAAGGCCCGCCAGCGGATCTATCGAAAGCGCGGCGGTCGGCTGGGGGTGAGCACGGGCGCACAGCTCACTTTCAAGTTCGTGCCCCAACGGGGGAGCTATTGGAAGTTCCTGCACGCTGCGCAGTTCGACCTCTACCGCCTCGACTCCAGAGGGCGCCGCGTCGGTCGGGCGCGTCGCGGGCCCAAGGTCAGCTACTGCCTGCGCGACCTCGTCCACTCGCGGCCCGGCCGCGCACGCTCGCCGCGCACGTTCGTCTATCCGGCCTGCAACATGAGCCCCAGGACGCAAAAGGTGACGCTCGGCACGTCGGTGGGGTGGTCAGACGTGTACCCGCCGGCATACCCGGAGCAGTGGATCGACGTCACGGGCCTGCGCGGCTGCTTTGCCTACGTGGAGACCGTGGACCCGCGAAACGGCATCTACGAGTCCAACGAGTCCAACAACTCGTCGACGGTCGTGGTGCGGTTGCCGTTTCGCAAGGGTCCTCAGCGGTGCCCGACGGCGTCGCGCAGGGCGCCGGATGCGACGAGTCCGGGGAGCGGCGGGTACTACTGAGGGCTGGGGGGAGAACCTCGCCAGTCACAGAACACCCCGTGGGGCCGCTCGTGCGACGCCCTACCATCGTCTCCCCGTCATGCCTAAGGTGAACACTCGATGTCCAAGTCCCTCGTCGTAGCCGAGAAGCCTTCAGTCGCCCGCGATCTCGCGGCGGTGCTGCCCGGATCGTTTCAGCAGAGCAAGGACAAGACGAGCCTCGAGGGTGAGGACCACGTGGTCACCTGGGCCGTGGGCCACCTGGTCGGCCTGGCCGAGCCGGACGCCTACGACCCCAAGCTGAAGAAGTGGCGCTACGCCGACCTTCCGATCGTCCCCGACAAGTTCAAGCTGCAGCCCAACGACGACCGCGCCAAGAAGCAGCTGAACGCCATCCACAAGCAGATGGCACGCGAGGATGTGGACACGGTCGTCAACGCCTGCGACGCCGGCCGCGAGGGCGAGCTGATCTTCGCCTACGTCTACGAGACCGCCAAGGAGCAGAAGCCGGTACAGCGCCTGTGGCTGTCGTCGATGACCAAGAAGGCGATCGCCGACGCGTTCGAGAAGCTGCGCCCGGGCGAAGAGATGCAGCCGCTCGAGAACGCGGCCCGCTCGCGCTCGGAGGCCGACTGGATCGTGGGCATGAATGCCACCCGCGCCGCATCGATCCGGCTGCGTGCGGCGTTCGACGGCGCCGTGTCGCTCGGACGCGTGCAGACGCCGACGCTGGCGCTCGTCGCCCGCCGCGAGGAGGAGATCCGCGCCTTTAAGCCCGAGCCCTACTGGCTGGTGGAGGCGAAGTTCGCCGCCTCCGGTGAGCGGCTCTATGCCGGTCGTTACATGGGCGGCAAGCGGATCGCAGAGAATGAGGCCGCGGCGATCGTGGCCGACTGCAAGGGCCAGACCGGCACGATCACAAAGCTCGAGAAGAAGGAGGAGACCGAGAAGGCGGCGCAGCTGTACGACCTGACCTCGCTGCAGCGCCACGCCAACACGCTGCACGGCTTCTCGGCCCGGCGCACGCTGTCGGCCGCGCAGAAGCTCTACGAGGAGCACAAGGCGCTCACCTATCCGCGTACCAACTCGCGCTTTTTGACCACCGACATGGTCGACGAGATCAAGCCGATTGCCGGCCTGGTGGGCGAGAACGGCCAGTACCGCAAGGCCTCGGAGTACGTCCAGGCGCTGGACAAGCTGCCGCTGCACAAGGTGATCGACGACGACAAGGTCGAGGACCATCACGCGATCATCCCCACCCGCTCTGACAATCAGCACAACCTGTCGAAGATGGGCGCGGACGAGCTGAAGGTCTACGACCTGGTGACCAAGCGCTTCCTGGCCATCTTCCACCCCGACGCGAAGTTCGAGCGCACGCGGGTCGAGACCACCGTCTCAGAGCATGTGTTCCGCACCAGCGGGCGCGTGCTGGTCGAGGCCGGCTGGCGCTCGGTCTACGGCGAGGAGGTCGATCCCCACGGAGCGGCCGACGAGGACTCCGGCGGCAACCAGAACCTGCCGAAGCTCGACCAGGGAGAGGATGCAGAGACGCGCGAGGTCGACTCGCTGCGCAAGGAGACCCAGCCGCCGCGTCGCTTCACCGAGGCCTCGCTGCTCTCCGCGATGGAGGGGGCCGGCAAGGAGATCGACGACGCCGAGTTGCGCGACGCCATGCGCGACTCGGGCATCGGCACCCCCGCAACCCGTGCCGCGACGATCGAGCTGTTGCTCGGCCGCGAGTACATCGAGCGCGACGGCCGCGCGCTGATCGCCACCGAGAAGGGCATCCAGGTCATCCGCCTGCTCGGATCGCATCCGCTGACGTCGCCGGAGCTGACCGGCGACTGGGAGCGTCGCCTCGCGTTGATCGAGCGCGGCGAAGATTCCCGGCCGGCGTTCATGAAGGACATCGGCAAGTTCATCGAGGAGACCGTCGCCGAGCTGGACAAGCTCAAGGGCGTCCAGATCGAGCGCGCGAAGCTCGGCCCGTGTCCGATATGTGGCCGCGAGGTGCACGAGAACCGCAAGGGCTACTCCTGCTGGACCAAGGAGGATCCCGGCTGCGGCTTCGTGATCTGGAAGAAGAAGGCCAACAAGAACCTGCCCGTCGCGGTGGCCAAGGAGCTGATGGCCAAGCTCAAGGAGTCGCTCGAGCGTGGCGACGAGCCGGCGATCGGGCGCACCGAGAAGCAGGTCACCGGGTTCCGGGGCCGCTCCGGTCGCACCTTCCGCGCCAAGCTGCGGATCGAGCCGCGCGGCGAGGAGCACCCCGGACGCTGGAAGGTCGAGTTCGACGAGGAGTGGGCCGATCGCCCGCGCGCGGAGCCGGGCGAGGAGCAGGCCGGCGACGGTGCCGCCGCGACTGCCGAGGTGGTCGAGCGACCGGCCGCGGCAGCTGCGAGCTAGTTGACGCGCCGACTAGATGTGTGGTTCCACGACTGCGGGCGTGTACGGCGGCTGGGTAGGCGGGTTGTTCGGTCGCGCTCGTGACGTCGTTGTCACACTTTCCGGGCCGAGTGATGACTTGACGCCGCATACCGACGTCAAGTCGTGACTCGTCACCGCCA
>JBBPXW010000017.1:0-14520 GCA_038200525.1 Solirubrobacterales bacterium
GGGAGGGCGCGGGAGTCGCTATCCTTTAATCCCGACCGGCTTTAGGAGAACGATGGCAAGCGGCGCAGAGTTGATCCGTAGGGCGAAGGAGCAGATCAGCGAGGTGGATCCCAAGGCGATCCACGACCTGATCGGCAATGGCAATACGCATGCGGGCACAGGCGGCGCCGTGATTGTCGACGTGCGCGAGCAGCAGGAGTTCGAGCAGTCCCACATTCCCGGGGCCAAGCACGTCCCGCGTGGGCACCTCGAGTCGCGCATCGAGGGCGCCGCAAAGCCCGACAGCCACGTCGTTCTCTATTGCGCGTCGGGCAATCGCTCGGCGCTGGCGGCCAAGACGCTCCAGGAGGAGCTCGGCTACGAGAACGTCGAGTCCATGACGGGCGGGATCACCCTGTGGAAGGACCGCGGCTACGACGTCGAGGTCCCGCGCGCGCTCACCGACGAACAGCGGGAGCGCTACTCCCGGCACCTGCTGGTGCCCGAGATCGGCATCGAGGGTCAGATGAAGCTGCTCGACGCCAAGGTGCTGCTGCTCGGCGCCGGAGGCCTGGGCGCCCCCACCGCGCTCTACCTCGCCGCTGCCGGCGTGGGCACGATCGGAATCGTGGACGACGACGTGGTGGACCTCTCCAACCTTCAGCGCCAGGTCATCCACACCACCGACAGCATCGACACGCCGAAGGTCGATTCCGCGGAGCGCGCGATCCACGATCTGAACCCCGGGATCGACGTGGTGAAGTACCAGACCCGGCTCGACGCCTCAAACATCATGGAGATCATCGAGGGCTACGACATCATCGTCGATGGCGTCGACAACTTCTCGACGCGGTATCTGCTCAACGACGCAAGCGTGCGGCTGCAGATCCCCGTGGTCTCGGCATCGATCCTCGGCTTCGACGGCCAGCTCTCGGTGTTCGCGCCCTACCAGGGCCCGTGCTACCGCTGCCTCTACCCGACGCCGCCGCCCGCTGAGCTGGCGCCATCGTGCGGGGCCAACGGCGTGCTCGGCGCCCTTCCGGGCATCATGGGCGTGCTCCAGGCAATCGAGGTGGTGAAGCTCGTGACCGGCGCCGGCGAGCCGCTGATCGGACGCCTGCTGCTCTACGAGGCGCTAGGCACCACGTTCACCAATCTCAAGCTGCGCCGCGATCCGGACTGCCCCATCTGCTCGCGCGATCCCGAGGACATCTCCGACGACGAGATGGGCGTGTTCCCCGACTACGAGGCGTTCTGCGCCGCCGCGGGCTAGATTCTCGCCAACATGGCAACGATCAAGATCCCACCGGTGCTGCGGCCCTCCACGGGTGGCGAGAAAGAGGTGAGCGCCGACGGCTCGGACGTCGGCGCCGTCCTCAACGCGCTGGCGGACTCGCACCCCGAGACCAAGGGCCAGCTGTTCGGCGACGACGGCTCGCTCAATCGCTACGTCAACGTCTACTTGAACGACGAGGACGTGCGCGTGCTCGATGGCCTTGAGACCGGGGTCAAGGACTCCGACACGCTCGTGATCCTGCCGGCCATGGCCGGTGGCTGCGCCTAGCACCGCCTCCGTACGCACGGCCGACGCGACCGAGGCGCCGGCGCTGGCCCAGCTATGGACCCGCTCCGCCCGGGCGGGATTCGGACCGCTCCTGCCCGACGGGTTCGCGTGGCCGGCCGTCGACGGCACGCGGATCGCCGAGGCGATCGCCGGGTTCGAGACGCGCGTGCTGGTGGCCGACGTGGACGATGCGATCGCGGGCTACGCCACGTTCGGGCCGGCCCGCGACGACGATCTCGACGGCATCGGAGAGCTGCGATCGCTGTTCCTCGACCCCGCCCACTGGGGGAGTGAAGCCGCGTGGCTGCTGGTGCAGGACGGCTGCGACTGGCTGGCGTGGGCGGGGTACAGCAAGGTGGTGGTGTGGTCGTTTCACGCCAACGATCGCGCAAACGCCTTCTACGCGCGTCAGGGCTTTCGCCTCGAGGGCGAGGAGCGGGCGCTCGCGGAGTTCGCGGGCCTCGTGGCTTGGAGATTGATCCGGCCGCTGAGCGCTTCGGCAACCCGCGTGACGGCCGCTTCGGGATGGTCGACCTCGGCTTCGTCGAGGCGAAGGGCCACGTAGCCCTTGGCGTCGAGCTCGGCGTCGCGACGGGCGTCCCTTGCCTGACGGCGCCGCCCGTGGTGGGAACGCTCGCCGTCGGCCTCGACGATGAGGCGCTGGGCGGGCCAGAGGAAGTCCACGCGGTAAGGCCCGATCCACACCTGGCAGCGCGGCTGTGGCAGCCCGGCCGCACGGATGAGCATCAGGAATCGCTCCTCGAGCGCGGTCTCGGTGCGGGTGGAACCGAGTTCGTGGTTGGCGAGTGCGCGGCGCAGCGCCTTGGTGCCCGGGCGGCCGCGGTTGCGGCGCACGGCTTCTGCGAGCGTACGGGCCGACAGGCGATTTAAGTAGTGGGCCTCGTCGAGTGCGCGCTCGAGCTCGCGCGTGGAGAGGAGGGCGGCGAGGTCGATGAGCGTCCGGGCGGGTGAGGTGATGCGGAAGCCGCTGCGGACCACGACGTCGGTGGGTGGGAGGGGACCGCGGTGCAGCGTGATGGTGCGGCGCTGGGACCGGCCCGTGGTGCCGGGAACGGTGACTGAGACGGGTCCCACCGCGGTGCCGATCATGCCCCATTCCGAGCCCGCATCGCGGTGGCTCAGAGCCGCCGTCGGCCCGCCGGCGAGGACGGCCGCGCGGCACAGAGCGGAGCGCGTGAGGCCTCGGTACCCGACCGCATAGACGCCGCGGTGCACGGGGCGGAGCGTGCCGGCCTGGGCGCGCCGGTCGATCACGCGGGCAGTCAGCCCCGCCTCGCGCAGCTGCGCGCGCGAGACGACACCGTCCTGCGGTGCCGCCACGCGCGCGATCACCGTGTCGGCGCCGATCTTCGCGGTTTGCCACCCATACGGTGGTCACGGTGCGAAGATCGACGATTCGCCCCCCGAAGCGCCTCGAGGGAGCGGGTTTCGCCCGCACTTTGGACACCACTACACTTTCTGAAGCGATGGTTCCTCCAGCCCTCGACACGCGTCCATGTGGCGGCAAGTACGGCGACATCGTCGAGGCGATCGGCAACACGCCCCTCGTGGAGCTCAAGCGCATCAGCCCCAAGCCGGGCGTCCGCATCTACGCGAAGCTGGAGTCCGCCAACCCGACGGGGTCGGTCAAGGACCGGGTCGCGCGGGCACTGATCGAGGACGCCGAGGAGAAGGGCGCGATCGGCCCCGGTCAGACGATTCTCGAGCCCACCAGCGGCAACACCGGGATCTCGCTGGCGATGATCTGCTCGCGCAAGGGCTATCCGCTGAAGGTGGTCATGCCCGACAACGTGACCGAGGAGCGCACCCAGCTCCTGACGATGTACGGCGCAGAGATCGTCTACTCACCCGGCGAACAGGGATCCAACGGCGCAGTCGCGCTCGCCACCGAGATGGCCGCGGCCGACTCGGGCTACTACATGCCCTACCAGTACGGCAACCCGGCGAATCCGCTCGCCCACTACAACGGCACGGGGGTCGAGATCCTCGAGGAGCTCGACGAGGTCACGGCGTTCGTCGCCGGGCTCGGCACCGGCGGCACGCTGATGGGCACCGGTCGTCGGCTCAAGGAGCACGACGCCGACACCAAGATCATTGCTGCGGAGCCGCTGCAAGGTGAGCTCGTGCAAGGCCTGCGATCGCTCGATGACGGCTTCATCCCGCCGATCATCGATCTGGACCTGCTGGACCGCAAGATCTTCGTCTCGAACCGCGACTCCGTCGTCTGGACCAAGAAGCTGCTCGAGGAGGAGGGACTGTTCGCCGGCGTCTCCAGTGGCGCCATTGCCTCGATTGCCGCCCGCGTGGCCGGCGAGATGGACGAGGGCAATGTGGTCTTCGTCGTCTGCGACGACGGCTGGAAGTACCTGAGCTCCGGCGTCTACTCGCGCTCGATCGACGAGCTCGAGGCAGACGGCACGCTGGACTCCGCGTCCTTCTGGTGATCCTCGGCTGACGGCTCGACAGCGGCCTCTGGCTCGGCTTCGTGGTCGTGCTCGGCGGCCTTGTCGTCCTGCTCGGCGATCGCCTCGGTCGGATCGAACTCCGAGCTCTCCCCGTCGTCGGCGTCCTCGTCATCGTGATCGAAGCTGAGCTCGTCATCGTCATCGTCGGCGGCGCCCTGGAAGGAGTCGCGCATCTCGCGGAAGCCCTTGCCAAGCGACTTGGCCGCCTCGGGCAGCTTGTTGGGGCCGAGCACGATAAGGGCGATGATCGCGATCACCGCGATCTCCATGGGTGAAGGTCCGAGGCCCATCAGCTTGAGGCTAGCGCGGTAGTGTGAATGTGGGGGGTCATCTCGTCAGGTGATGCGCGGGGCCCACTGGCGCGGATCATCGCCGCCGGCCGGTGACGAACGGGTCCGGGGCCGGATCGCGGTGAAGCGCGCCGCGCAACACCACGAGGTGCTGGGCCTCGCTGGCCATGATCGAAGCGGTGGTGCGTAGGAGCTCGTGGTGCTCGATCTTTCCCTGGGCCGCGTAGTAGGCGGTGACCGCGGCCTGCTCGATCTCGAGGGCGAAGGCAGCGCTCGTACGCGGGCCGCCGGCGATGGCCCGCTGAAGGCCCGGCACGTCCTTCAGCCGGCGCGGCGGAGCCGGGACGCCGCCGCCGCGTTGCGCGAGCACAGTGGCGAGGGCGTCGGCGTGCTCGTGCTCCTGGCGGGCAAAGGAGGCGGCGACGTCCTTCCCACCGGCGAGCGAGCCGCGCGTCGCGATCTGCTCGTAGGAGAACGCTGCCAGCTGCTCGAGCGCGATCGACGAGGTCAGGATCTCGTCGTCGGTGCGGGCCTGGCCGAGTGCGACGCCGGTCACTAGATCGCTGCCCGTGACAAGGGCCGCCGCGGCGGTGCCGAGCGCCGCCCGCCCGAGCAGGCCGCGTCGCGTGAGCGCGCGGCAGGGGTCGCGGGGGCCGGTCACCCCGGGCGTCCCGTCACGAAGGCCTGTGGCGCCAGGAGCGTCGGACGGCCGGGATCGCTCTCTGCGGCGATCAGCGCGAGGTGCTCGGCCTCGCTGGCCACGATGGCCGACACGGTCTGGCGCAGCTGACCGATCGAGAGCTTCGGCAGCGCCTCGAGGTAGGCCGCGATCGTCTGGTTCTCCAGCCGCATGGCCAGCCGCCAGATGTCAGCCGGGGTGGTCAGGGAGCGCAGGCGCAGAAGCGTGCGGTACTCAGCCGCCGGGAGGGCGGCGTCGGGTGTTCCGCCGAGGTCCCTGATGGCCTCCTCGAGGCCGCGCGCGTGCTCTGCCTCGTGCCGGCGCAGCCGCTCGACCGTGTCGCGAGCGCTGCGCCCGGCGGGCACGGCGGCCGCGGCGGTGTAGATGGCCGCGAGTCGGTGCTCCATGGCGAGCGCCGCGTTGAGCAGTCGCACGTCGCCGGCGGCCGCGGCGGAGGCGCCGGGCTCAGGCGGACTCGAGGCCTTGCCACACGCCCCAAGGGTCGCGGCGGCGGCAACGCCGGCGACGAACGCCCGTCGCGACGACCGACCGGCCTCGGCGGGGGGTGTCTGGCTGTGCGGTGGCGCAGCGATGCCCGCATGGTCTCGGATTGGCCTGGTGCCATGTTGCCTCGCGTACTCTCCAGGCAATGAGGATGACGCGCGAGCAATGGGACGAGCTGGTCGACCATGCCCGCGCGGACGCGCCGAACGAGTGCTGTGGACTGGTCTGGGGCAGGGATGGCTCGGTCGAGCAGGTCGAGCGAGCAGAGAACAAGCGCAACTCCCCGTACGGGTTCGAGCTGACCTTCGCCGGCCTCACGAAAGCCAACGATCTCGACGACGAGAGCTTCGAGGTTGGCGTCTACCACTCTCACCCGCGGAGCGCGCCCGAGCCCTCGCAGACCGACATCAACATGGCGCAGTACCCGCACTGGACGTGGCTGATCGTCTCGCTGGAGCACGAGGAGGCCGAGGTCCGCGCGTGGAGAATCGCCGACGGCAGGGTCTCCGAGGAGCCGATCGAGGTCTCATGACGCCGGCCGAGCGCGAGGCACAGCCGCTGGCCTGCCCCACATGCGCGCTGCGCCACTCGCTCGACGACCGCTTCTGCCGCTCGTGCGGCATGCCCCTCACCTACGTGGGCGCCGACCCCGAGCAGGAGCCGGTCAACGACGCGCACATCCGAGCGCGGAAGATCGACCCGCGCTACACCGAGGGCGAGCTGGTGCGCGTGGCAGGCGGGCGTCATCAGGCTGAGGCGGAGATGATCCAGGGGATGCTGCTCGAGGAGGGCGTGCCGAGCATCCTCAAGCGAAGCCCCGGCTTCGACGTGCCCGATTTCCTTGCTGCGGGCCCGCGCGACGTGATGGTGCCAAGCGGCGGCTGGGAGGCGGCGCGCGAGGTGCTGCTCGAGGCGGAGCTGGTTCCGACGAAGCAGGCCGCCGTCCCCGACGACCCGGCGCAGGAGCGAAGGCATGCCGCCCGACTGACCCTGGCGATCATCGGTGGTGCGGGCATCGCCTCGCTGACCGCGTGGGCGCTGGTGGAGCTCGGGATCTGACCACCGACGCCCTCCGCGTCGGCGCCTTTCTGTCGGCTCGCCTGCTGCCGTTCTACGAGGCGGCCGCGCTCGCGGCGGGCGCGGCTGTCGGGCGTGAGGGCGAGCTGGTTCTCGGCGCGGGCTTCGACCTGCTCGCCGGTGGTGGGCTCGACGCCGCGATCCTCTGCGGCCTGCCCTACGTGACCCTGGGCGACCGCGCCGGGCTCCGGGTGCTCGCCGCGCCGGTCGCAGACGGGGCCCGGTACGGCGGCCGCCCAATCTACTTCTCCGAGGTGATCGCCCGGGCGGGGGAGGATGCAACTCGGCTCGAGGACTTCTCGGGCCGGGTGCTCGCCGTGAACGAGCCCGACTCGCACTCGGGGCACGGCCTCGTGCTCGCAACCCTTGCGCGGCGCGGTGTGCCGGTCGGCTGCTTCTCAGACGTCGTGGTCACAGGGGGCCATTCCGAGTCGATCGCCGCCGTGCGCAGTGGCAGGGCCGACGTGGCCGCCATCGACTCCCACCTGCTCGCGCTCCTCGGCGCGGACGACCTGGGGATCACCGCGGAGCTGACCACGGTCGAGTCGCTCGGGCCGTCACCCGCCCAGCCGTTCGCGGCGGGGCCCGGACTGACCGGCGACGAGCATCTGGCGATCCAGGCCGCCCTCTGCGCTTCGGACCCCATCGATGGACTGTGCTGGGCCGCTGTCGACGACGCCGCCTACGACCCGATCAGGTCGATGCGCGTGGCCGCGGCCGGCCGCGCGGGCTTCTAGGCCTAAAACCCGACAGGCTTTAGAGGGTCAGGCGCGACTGGATAGAGTCGGTCCATGGACTTTGCCCCTTCAGAGCGCGTCTCCCAGCTGCGGGAGCAGGTTCGCGCATTCATGCAAGAGCACGTGATGCCGGCCGAGGACGAGGCGACGGAGGCGCTGGACGAGGAGGTCCGGCCGGGGCTCGCCTATCCGCCGATCATCCAGGAGCTGCGCGAGCGCGCCAAGGCCGAGGGCCTGTGGAACCTATTTCTGCCCGACGAGGAGCACGGCCCCGGCCTGACGAACTGGGAGTACGGGATGTTGTGCGAGGACATGGGCTTCTCGCCCTACTTCGCGCCGATGGTGTTCAACTGCGGCGCCCCCGACACGGGCAACATGGAGATCCTGGCCGAGTACGGCACCGCCGAGCAGAAGGACCGCTGGCTGGAGCCGCTGCTCAACGGCCACGAGCGCAGCTGCTTCTCGATGACCGAGCCCGAGACGGCCGGGTCGGATCCGACCGGTCTTGCCGCTAGCGCCGAGCTGGATGGCGACGAGTGGGTGATCAACGGCCACAAGTGGTTCACGTCCGGCTACAACGGCGCGGGCGTGGCCATCGCGATGGTGATCACCGATCCCGACGCCGCTCCGCACAAGCGCGCGAGCATGATCCTGGTGCCGATCGACACGCCCGGCTTCGTGGGCGTGCGCCCGGTTCCGGTGATGGGCCACAGCAAGGGCCCGGGCCACTGGGAGGTCACCTACGAGGACGTCCGCGTGCCCGAGGACGCCCTGCTCGGCCCGCGCGGTGAGGGCTTCTCGATCGCCCAAGCACGCCTCGGTCCCGGCCGGATCCACCACTGCATGCGCGCGATCGGCTCGGCCGAGCGCGCGTTCGGGCTAATGTGCGAGCGTGCCCACGGACGCGAGGCCTTCGGCGGCAAGCTGGCCGACAAGCAGTTCGTCCAGGATTTCGTGGCCAAGTCGCGGATGGAGATCGACGCGGCGCGCTGGATGGTGCTGCACGCGGCCTGGAAGATGGACACCGAGGGCAAGCGCGCCGCCCGGCAGGAGATCTCGATGACGAAGGTGGTGGCCGCCCAGATGCACCAGGACGTGCTCGACCGCGCGATGCAGGTGCACGGCGCCCTCGGGATGTCCGATGACACCCCGCTGGCCGGCCTCTGGCGCCAGGGCCGCTGGCTGCGGATCGCCGACGGCCCCGACGAGGTGCACAAGATGGTGATCGCGATGCGCGAGCTCAACCGGTTCAAGCCGCAGGCGGAAGGAGCCGAGCCGGATCACCGATCCGAGCGCGCACCGCACCGAAGCAGTCCGGCGGTGGCCTGATGGCGGTGGCACCCGTGAGCGGCTCGGGCGCCTTTGGGCTGACAGACGAGCAGAAGGACTTCGTCTCGGCCATCCGTGACTTCGGCGAGCGCGAGAAGTGGGAGGCGCCTCGAGACGAGGGTCACCACTCCGACGAGGTGGCAGCCAAGATGGGCGAGCTGGGCTGGTACGGCCTGACCATCGACGAGCAGTACGGCGGCTCGGGCGGGAGCTTCCTCGACGCGGCGCTGTTCCTCGAGGAGACGGCCTACGCGCAGATTCCGATCGCCGCCTACGGCGTGACGCTGATCGTGGTCGGCGCCCTGAACCGGTTCGGCTCAGAGGAGCAGAAGGCAGAGCACCTCGGTCACGTGACGCGCGGCGGCACCCTTGCGATCGCGATGTCAGAGCCCGACGCCGGCTCCGACGTCGCGTCGCTGAAGTGCAAGGCGCGCCTGGACGGTGGTACCCATGAGGGCACAGGCGAGTGGGTGCTCTCGGGCTCGAAGATGTGGTGCTCCTACGCTCACAAGGCCAGCCACGTGCTGATCGTGTGCCGCAGCGGCGAGGGCTCCGAGCGTCACGAGGGCCTCTCGATGATCCTCGTGCCGGCCGACGCGGAGGGCGTGACGCTCACGCCGATCCCGACGATGGGTGGCAAGGAGACCAACGAGATCCACCTCGACGACGTGCGCGTGCCCGAGGCCGCGCTTGTCGGCCAGGAGGGCGCCGGCTGGCTGCAGCTGATGGCCGGGCTGAACGTCGAGCGGATCATCCTGGGCGCGCTGGCGCTGGGTCTGGCCCAGCGGGCCTTTGACGACACGCTGGCCTACGTCAAGGAACGCAGGCAGTTCGGCAGGCCGGTCGGGTCGTTCCAGGCTCTCCAGCACCGGCTCGCGGACCTTGCGACCGATCTCGTGCAGGCGCGGCTGCTCGTGCGCTGGGTGGCGGGTCTGACGGACGAGGACGAGAGCCGGATGCTTCCCCAGGAGGCGTCGATGGCCAAGCTGGCAGCCACGGAGCTCTCGAAGCGCGTGGCGCTCGAGGCGGTGCAGATGGCGGGCGGATACGGATATGCCGACGAGTACCCGATGGAGGGGTACCTGCGCACCGCGGTGGTCGGGACGATCTACGGCGGCACGTCGGAGATCCAGCGAAACATCATCGCGAAGACGCTTGGCCTCTAGGATCGAACGGTCGACTCGACAGGGGGCCGGGGGGGCGGTGGGAGTCAAGCCGGATGTTTCAGCGGTCGATACGCACGAGATGTCCTCCGAACCGGTTGCCGGGGCTGGCGGCTCCTTGAGCGGCGGCGGCGATCGTCGCCGGCTGGGAGGGGCCCGCGAAGCCATGCTCGCCGTCACCCGGCTGCTGGCGGTCGAGGGCGATCACGAGGCGCCTGACACCATCCGCGACCGCCTCGTGATCGAGGCGCGCGCTTTCTTCGCCGCGCGCAGGGTGGTGCTCGTGTCCACCGACGACGAGGACCGCGTCGTCGTAGTGGCCGCCAATCCCGGCACGCGCCTGCCACGCGGTCCGATCGCCGCATCGGAGTTCACCGTGCTCAGGGCTCCCATCGAGGGCCACGAGGTGGCGCTGGCCTCTGGCGACGAGGCTGCGCGCCTCGACACCGCGCTCGGCTCCCTTACGCCCGCGCGCAGCGTGCTGGCGCTGCCGATCACCTTCGACCAGGACGTCCACCACGTCCTGGTCGTGGCAGACGACGAGGGCCGCAGCTTCGGCGACGAGGAGATCGAGGTGGCGCGCGCATTCGCCGCGGCCGCCTCGGCCAGCCTGGCCAAGCTGCGCATGAGCGGCGAGCACGCCGTGCAGATCGCCCAACAGGATGCGCTCGCCCGGGCGGCCAAGTCACTCAACGAGAGCCTCGACTTAAACCGGGTGCTGGTGCGCATCTGCCACGAGGCCGCGAGCATCCTCGACGGCGACAACGCGGTCGTCTATCGCGGCGACGCCGCCGAGGGCATGACGATCGAAGCCACCTACGGCATGCCGCCCGAGGCGATCGGCTTCGTGATGGAGCCGGGCAAGGGCCTGTCGGGCAAGGTCGCCTCGCAGGATCGTTCGCTTTTGAGCAACGACTACCAGGGCCTTCCCGACAAGGCGGACTCGCTGCTGTTCGGCGAGGTGCACAGCGGCATGGCCGTGCCGATGCATTGGGACGGTGAGCTGCGCGGCGTGCTGGCGGTCGGCTACCGCCGCGACCACCGGGTCAACAACGATCAGCTCAAGCTGCTCGAGGCGTTCGGCGAGCTGGCGGCGGCGGCGTGTCGCAATGCCTCGGCCCACGCCGGGCTGGTGCTCGCCGCCCGCACCGACGGGCTCACCGGCTGCCTCAACCACGCGGCCATGCACGAGGCGCTGCGCCGTGAGATCCAGCGCAGCGAGCGCAGCGGTCACAGGCTGTCGCTCGTGCTCGTGGACATGGACGACTTCAAGCAGGTCAACGAGGAGCACGGCCACCTGGTCGGCGACGAGGTGCTGCGCCGCGTCGGCCACGCGCTGCGCAAGGCCGTTCGCCCCTACGACCTCGTGGCGCGTTACGGCGGCGACGAGTTCGCCATTCTCACGATCGACGCCGACGAGGAGGAGGCCCGTGAGGTGGCCGACCGCTCACTCGACGGTGTCCGCCGCTCACTCGACGACCTGAGCGAGGCACCCGGCGCCACTGGCGCGAGCGCCGGCGTGGCTGAGTGGGCACCAGGCGAGAACGGCACCAGCCTGATCGAGCGCGCCGACCGCGCGCTGCTCTTCGGCAAGCACGAGGGCGAGCGCGGCGCGGTGAGCGGCACGTCGCAGCTCCCGGAGGACTACCGGCCGGGGCGTTTTCGCAGGCGCGAGGAGCGGCTGCCCGACCCGGAAGCGCCGGTCGAGGCTTCCAACTTGTGGCCGGACCGCGGCCGCGAGCAGACCGAGCGCCTGCGAAAGCGCACGCGTCAGCTGGCGCTGGCCAACGCGCTCGGCACCCGCCTGGCGGGGATGACCGACCCCGGCGCGATCATCGAGGCAGCCGTCGAGGAGCTGCACCGCGCCTTCGGCTACCACCACAGCGCGCTCATCCGCCTCCGTGACGACGGCTACGTCGAGCAGGCCGCCGGGCGGGGAGCCGCCCAGGCGAACGAGGAGACCAACTCCTTCCGACCGCGTGAGGCCGGCCTGATCGGCCGCTGCCTGCGCGAGCGCCAGGCAGTGATGGAGAACGACACGCGCGCGGCGGACTTCGAGAGCGAGACCGACTCCACGAGCGTGCACGCCGAGCTGGCGGTGCCACTCTGGGTCGGAGACCTGCTCTGGGGTGCGATCGACGTGAAGGAGGCGCGCGCCGACGCCTTCGACGACGACGACGCCAGGCTGGTGCAGACCGTTGCGGACCAGGTTGGGGCGGCGCTGCTGTCGGCGACCCTCTACAGGCAGTTGGACTGCGCCTACATCGGCACCGTGCAGGCGCTCGCCGGGGCGCTCGAGACCACCAAGGACTCCTATACGGCCGACCACTCGCGCCACGTCGTCGGCCGCGCCCAGGACGTCGGTCGCCGTCTCGGCCTCGCCGAGGCCGAGCTGCGCACGCTGCGCTTCGCTGCCATCTTCCACGACATCGGCAAGGTGGCCGTCCAGGACGAGGTGCTGGCCAAGAGCGCGCCGTTGACCGCCGCGGAGCGGTCGGAGATCGAGGCACACACGCTGGTGGCCGAGCGGATCCTCGCCTCGGTGGAGTTCCTGTCCGAGGTGCTTCCGCTCGTACGCCACGAGCACGAGCGCTGGGACGGTCGCGGGTATCCGGACGGGTTGGCGGGCGAGTCGATCCCGCTCGGGGCGCGGATCGTGCTGGCGTGTGATGCCTACGACGCGATGATCACCGATCGGCCCTATCGCTCGGCGATGACCGCTACGCAGGCCAGGGCCGAGCTGATGGCGGGGGCGGGCTCGCAGTTCGACGAGCGGGTGGTGGCGGCACTGCTTCAGGTGCTCGACACCCCGCCCGTCACGCCGCGCTGAACGCCTCCACGTAGGCAAGCCACTCCCGCCCGATCTCGGCGAACGAGCGGCCGAACACCTCTTCGAGCCTGCCGGTCAGCGCCAGGCCCACACACGCTTGGGGGCCCCGCTCGCGCTCGAGCAGCGAGAACACCGTGCCGCCGAGCACCAGCGCGTCCCGGCTCCTCGGCGGAAACGATGGTCGCCCGCCCTCACGTAGGCGGCGTACGACGGCCGCGCGCATGTGCGGCGCCTGGCCGGAGAGGTACACGGCAGAGCCCTCGCTCAGCCACGTCTCACGGACGTAGCGAGCGAAGGCCGCGGGGGTGAAGGGCGGCGGCAGCGCCGGGTTGTTGGCGCCCACGACGAGGTGCGCGTACTCGTGCAGCGGCGACAGCAGCAGCGCCTCGCGCGACCCGGCCGACCCCGAGGCACGCCGTTCGAGCTCGGCGGGCGCGAGCACGTGGATCTCGCGGGGAGCGAAGGTCCCGGCGAAGTAGCGGCGTCCCGCCGGGGCCGACAGCGCCCGTGCGAGCGGCAGCCATGGATTGGCGAGCGTGAGCATCGCCGAGCGCGGGTGGATGACCACCGTGACCTCGCCGGGCACGATCTCGAACAGCTGCTCCAGCCGCGTGCGGAATCGCTCGAGCTCGTGCAGCAGGCGGCCCGCCGCCTCCGCGTCCCCCGACTCGTGGCGCGCGTGAAACGATGCGCTCTCGGTCTCGACCCACGGCATCCGGGTCGGATGGTGTCAGGGCCCGACGGCCACCGACTGCTGCCACGTGCCGCGATCGAAGAACGGCAGCTCCGGCTTGTCCGCCGCGCCCTGGGCAGTGACGTCATACATCCTGCGCGGCTCGCGCCAGGCGGACGGCGTGGGGCTCCCGAAGCGCTTGGTCAGTGCCGCCTGCGTGCGCTCGGCGGCCAGGCGCAGCGCGCTCGGCGACAGGGTGCGCAGGGCGTAGGCCTCGCCGTTTGAGATGTCGAACATGTGCGACTTCCCCGGCGTGCCGGCCAGATCGAGCGAGCCCGGCCCGGGGGCGTGCTTGGTGAAGGAGAACAGCGCGATCGCCTGGGCTCGGGCCTTGAACTCCTCCCAGGCGGCCACGCCGGCGGGGACTGTGCCGTCAGACGCTGTGCGCGTGTAGCTGCCATCCCAGCCAAGCAAGGTGTCGAGCACGGACGCCGCCGCGGGATTCGCGCCGCTGCGGGCGCGCAGCAGGTGCCGGCCGAACAGCGGTCGCTGCTGGGCGGTTGAGCCCGAGCTGCGGTCGATCGCCCGCGAGGCCTCATAGCTGGGCCTCTTGGCCACGCGGCTCACCAGCAGCTTCAGATACCGCGCCCGGTGGTAGGGGCCGGCCTGGCGCTCACGTGCCTCGCCGTCGCCGGAGGTCCAGCCCATGGAAGGCACGTTGTTCCAGTTGAAGAGGTAGCCCTGACGGGGGTTGATCACGTGCGGGGTCTGGCGGCGCTCGAGCAGCCCGCGCCACTCTGCCTCGCCCGTGCCGGGGTAGGGCAGGCGCTCGTCGTAGCCAAGCGGGCGCAGCGGGTGCAGGCCCGGATGCCAGAAGCCGATGCCGCCGCGGTCGTCGGCGGCCAGCACGTTCTCGTTCCAGGTCACGCCCAGCAGCGCCGTGTCGGCCGCCTGCACGGTGTCGGCGTCGTTCAGCGCACTCAGGCCCGCGAGCGTCTCGAGCTCACGCCCCCATATCGCGTAGCGGCGGGCGTAGGCGGTGCCGCCGACGCGGCTCTGGACCGGGCCGTGAACGGTGCGGCATATGCGCTCGGTCCTCGAGCCCGACGCTTTCGACGGCGAGGTGATCAGACCAGTCAGGGCCGACGCGCCGGTGGGGGGCGGCGCGCGGAAGTCGAAGCGCTCGGTGCGGCAGTTCATCTTGCGCAC
>JBBPXW010000018.1:0-6634 GCA_038200525.1 Solirubrobacterales bacterium
GAATCGGTCCGCGTCCGCGCGAGCTCGGCCTCAGTCATCGCCGCGGCTGTGCCGGATGCGCTCGGCGTAGCGGGCGATCTCATCCAGCTCGCCCGCGTTCAGGTCGCCGACCACGTTTAGCAGCGCGGCCTTGCGCGCATCGGGCGTGGCACCCGCGAGCCGTCGGCCGATGACGCCGGCCAGATGGTCGGCTTCGTTCATGCGGGCGCGGTAGACAAACGCCTGACCTCCGCGTTCCCTGTCGAGCAGGCCACGCTCGACCAGGCGGTTCAGCACGGTCTGCACGGTGGTGTAGGCCGATCGCCGCGCCTCCGGCTGTGCGGCCCGGACGTCGTCAACGCGAGCGGAGCCGAGCGACCACACCACGTTCATGACCTCGGCCTGCAGCTCGCCGCTGAAGTCGCTCTCGGTGCGCGTTCGTGCAGCCATCGGCTCCAGTGTAGGAAGGGATGGGCAGAGGTCCGGCAGATACCCTCCCGCCCGTGAGGCGAGACGCCGCGAAGAGGCCCCGGAGGCGTTCGTCGACGTGCTGGCGCCCACGCGCGCGAACGCCGTGGCTGTTCACGATCGACCGGCGCGGGCGGGTGGCGGCGCGGCTGCAGGGCTCCTTTGGGACGCGCGCCTTCGAGCGGGCGATCGAGGCTGCGCTGCGGTGACCGACCCCGGGGGCGAGCGTGTTGAGGTGCATGACGCCGCGCCCGCCTCTCCACGGGCGGTGCCGGACCCCGATGCGCCGCTGCTCGACCTCGGCACGAAGATCCTGCTGGTGGTGTTCGCGATCGCCGTGATCGGCGCGTTCGCAGCGATCGGCGTGGCGGTGCTCGCCTTCTGATGCTGCGTCAGGCAGGCGGCTGAGGAGGTTCCGCATCGGCTTCGAGAAACGCCGGATCAGCGATCAGGAACACCCCGCAGACGATGAAGCCGAACATGCACGCGATCCCGAGCGCCAGCGGGAGCGTCGCCTTGAACGGCAGCATCAGCGCAAGGCCGAGCACGAACAGCACCGGCGTCAGGACCCGGAGGGTGCGCGGGCGGGTCATGGCTTGAACCGCTGGTCGAGTGGCTCGTACTCCTGGTCGAGGGTGCCGTTGAGCACCAGCCGGTAGAGCAGTGCGAGCGAGGGCACCAGCACGATCGCCCCGATGCCCAGGCTCACGAGCATCGCGATGAGCGTGGCGTGCGGTGCCGCGGCCTGGTCGAGGGTCAGCTCGCCCGCCAGCAGGTAGGGGCTCTGGGCCACTGCCCACCCGGCCACCACCGCGCTCACGGCGCCCGCCGCCGTTGCGCGGGCGGCGCCGAAGCGACCGGCCGCGACGAGCCCGAGCGTGGCTGCGCCTGCGAGCCCCGAGACCACCACGCACGCGAGCCCCCCGCCGTGGTCGAGGCCGGCGAAGAGGTCGGGCGCGTCCGACGCCAGCACGGGCAGCGCTCCTATGGCCACCGCGCCCGCGATCACCCCGGACAGCAGCGCCCGCGTGCGAAACGCCCTCTGCAGGTCGGGCAGGCCGGCGCGCACCGAGTCAGCTGCCATGAAGACGGCGGCCAGGTGGGCGCCTGTGACCACGCCGAGCACGCCGACCGTGAGTGACGTCGGGTTCAGCCACGAGCTCCACAGGTCGCCGGTCGCATTGCCCACCGGCACGCGGCCCGAGGCGATGCCGCCGAGCGCCGCACCGAGGCAGAAGGGCACGAGCAGCGACGCCAGCGCGAACGTGGCGCCGAGCACCCGCGCCTCGCCGATGGTGGTCGCGTGGCCGCGCAGCGCGAAAGCCGTGCCGCGGAAGATGATTCCGCCGATGGCGAGGAACAGCGGCACGTAGAGGGTCGAGAACACCGAGCCGAACACCGTGGGAAAGGCGGTCCACAGCACCACGAGCACGAAGATCAGCCATACGTGGTTTGCCTCCCATACGGGGCTCATCGAGCGCTGCACCATCCCGCGGATCCGACCGCCGCGCGTGGCGCCGCCGGCGGTGAGATCCCACAAGCCCGCTCCGAAGTCGGCGCCGGCAAGCACCGCGTAGGCCGCCAGGCCGGCCATCACGAGCACGAGGCTTACGAGCGCGAGGCTCATGCGGCCTCCGGGGCCTCGGACCTGGCGGGTGTGCTCGGCAGGCGCCGCAACAGCCAGACGGTCGCGGCGGTCAGCGCTGCGTAGACCACGAACATCACCGTGAAGGCGATCCACAGGCCGCCCGCGTCGGTGACCGCCTGCTGGGTGCGAAAGAAGCCGTATACCACCCAGGGCTGGCGGCCGACCTCGGTGGTGACCCAGCCGCAGATCAGCGCGAGCAGCGCGAGGGGCCCGGCGGCCACGAGCGCCCGGTAGAACCACCGGCTCTCCGGCAGCCGGCCCTTTCGCCACCACACCGCCACGAAGAAGAGGCCGAGGGCCATCAGCGCCGTGCCGATCGAGACCATTGTCAGGAAGCTGGTGCGCACGACGTTCACGGGTGGTCGGTCGGCCGCGGGCACGGTATCGATGCCCTTCACGGTGGCGTTCGGGTTGTGGAAGGCAAGCAGCGAGAGCAGCCGGGGGATCGGCACGCCGGCCTTGACTCCCCCGCCGTCGGCCTTCGAGTAGTAGCCACCGAGGTGAAACGGGGCGCCCTTCGTGGTCTGCTGCAGCCCTTCGAAGGAGGCGAGCTTGACCGGCTGGTTGTCGGCCACGGTGCGCGCCGACCAGTCGCCGACGATCACCTGCACGGGCGCTGCCAGCGCCGCGAAGCTGAGCCCCACGACCAGTGCCGTGCGTGTGTGAAGGTCGCGCCGCCCGGATATCCAGCGGCGGCCGTAGAAGCCGGCGATCAGGAAGCCGACCACCAGGTAGCCGGCCAGGTACATGTGCACGAGCTCGTGCCAGACGTTGCCGCCGAACAGTGCCTGAAACGGGCGCGGGTTCACCACCTTGCCCCCTACCACGTCGAAGCCGCCGGGGTCGTTCATCCAGCCGTTCACGGCGATCACAGTCATCGAGCCGGTCACCCCGGAGATCACCACGGGGATGCCCACGAGGAAGTGCGCGCCGCGCGACAGCGAGTCCCACCCGTAGACGTAGATCGCGATGAAGATCGCCTCGACGAAGAACGAGATCCCCTCGAGCGCGAAGGCGAGGCCGAACACCGAGCCGAACGTGGCGGTGAAGTTGGGCCACAGCAGCCCGAACTCGAACGACAGGATCGTGCCGGTGACCACCCCGACGGCGAACAGCACGAGCGCCACCTTCGACCACCGCTTGGCAAGCGCCTTGTACACCGGGTTGCCGGTGCGCAGGTAGAGGCCCTCGACGAACATGAACATCGCGGGGAGCGCGATGCCGAAGCACACCAGTGGGATGTGCACGATGAACGACATCGCCTGCAGCTCACGGGCAGGGAGCAGATTCTGCTGATCGGTCTGCCCGAGCGCCCCGCCGACCCGCTCGGCGGCGATGGGAAGGAAGTCGACGATCGCCACGACGGACATGGTGCCACTCGTCATAGGCTGCCGCCATGTCACCGGCGCCACCGGACGTGATGATCCTCTGTGGCGGGCGTGGCACGCGCCTGCAGGAGCACACCCAGACGCTGCCGAAGCCGCTCGTCGAGATCGGTGGCCGGCCCATCGTCTGGCACGTCATCCGCATCTACGCAGCCCAGGGCTTTCGCCGGTTCCTCCTGCTCACGGGGCACAAGAGCGAGTCCGTGGCCGAGTTCGTGGCGGCCGAGGAGTGGCCCGTGGGCATCGAGGTGGAGTGCGTCTACACCGGCGAGGACACGCCGACCGGCGGCCGCATCAACCGCGCCCGTGACGAGCTTTCAGAGGGCACCTTCGCAGTCACCTACGCCGATGGGGTGGCAGACATCGACCTCCCGGGCGAGCTCGCTCACCACCGCGCGCACGGCGGGCTCGCCACGATGACCGTGGTGCGTCCCGAGCTGCAGTTCGGCGTGACCGAGATCGGAAGCGACGATCGCGTGTCGGGCTTCCGCGAGAAGCCGCGCTCGGACCACTGGATCAACGGCGGCTTCTTCTTCCTCGAGCCGCGGTCCCTGGACTACCTCGACGACTCGAGCGTGCTCGAGCGCGCCCCGCTGGAGGGCCTGGCCGCCGACGACCAGCTGCACGTCTGGCGCCATACGGGCTTCTGGGAGTGCATGGACACCTACAAGGACTCGGTGACCCTCAACGACCTATGGGCAGGCGAGGCTCCTTGGAAGATCTGGGCCTCCTGACCCGTTCGTCGCGGGACATCGCTCTGCTGGCCCCGTGCTACTGGCCGGAGGTGCGCCGCGGCACCGAGCGCTTCATTCGCGAGCTCGCAGACGGCCTCGTGGCCGACGGCCACCGCCCGAGCCTGATCACCAGCCACCAGGGTCGGCCTTCGCGGGCCGACGAGGGCGGCCTGAGCGTGATCCGCCTGCCTCGCCCGCCGCACGGGCCGCTCGACCGCCGCCACTTCGAGGATCACCTGACCCACCTGCCGCTCACCTCGGCGGCCCTGCTCGCCGCCCGCCCCGACGTGGCCCATGCGCTGTTTCCCGTCGACGGCCTCGCCGCGGCCGGGTACGCACGCGCCACAGGCCGCCCCGCGGTGTTGTCCTACATGGGCATTCCCGAGCCGTCGTGGCTCGAGCGCAGGCGGCTGCGCCGGCGCGTGCTGGCTCGGGCCGTGCGCGGCTGCGACGCCGTGGTGGCGCTGAGCGAGGTCGTGGCCGCCGAGTTCGAGCGCACGCTCGGGGTGCAGGCGCGCGTGATCAACCCGGGCGTCGACATCGAGACGTTCCATCCGGGCGGCGCGCGCGCCGAGCGCCCAACCATCTTCTGCGCGGCGTCGGTCACCGAGCCCTCGAAGCGCGTCGGGCAGCTCGTCGAGGCCTTCGCCCTCCTGCGGCGCGAGGTTCCGGACGCGAGGCTCGTGCTCTCCCGTCCCCGCGGAGGGCCGGTCCATGCGTTCGCGGGGGAGGGGATCGAGCTCGCCGACGTCGACTCCCGCTCCGCGCTCGTCGATGCCTACCGCGACGCCTGGGTCAGCGCGTTGCCGTCCGAGGGGGAGGCCTTCGGGCTCGTGCTCGTCGAGTCGTTTGCGTGCGGCACACCGGCCGTCGCCCGCCGCGCAGGCGCGATCCCCGAGGTGCTGGATGGCGACGACGTCGGGGTGCTGTTCGAGGGCGGTCCGCCGGAGCTGGCCGCAGCGATGCTCGAGGGGTTGGGGCTGGCCAGCGATCCGGCCGCGGCGGCGCGCTGCCGATCCCACGCCGAGCGCTTCTCGACGCGCCGGTGCGTGGACGCCTACGAGCTGCTCTACGACGAGCTGCTCGACGCCCGCGGCTGACGCGCTCACCGCCTTCGAGAAGGAACTTCCCCGGCGCGGGCGAATCATCGACTCGTGAAGTCGACCGGCACCGCAGCCCTCACCCTGTCCGCTGAGATCCGCTCCCGCTTCGACGAGTTCTCCCGCTCCCAGAAGGATGTCGGGCAGTACATCGTCGATCATCTGGACGAGGCCTCGTTCCACACCGCCGAGGAGCTCGCCCGCAGGGCCAACACCTCGAGCTCGACGGTCGTGCGCTTCGCGCAGGCGCTCGGCTTCGAGGGCTTCCCGGAGCTGCAGGCCGCCGCCCGCGACGAGTACCGCCGCGTGCGCGAGGGCGAGGAGGGCCACCACGACGTCTCCAATCCGCCGCTCTTCCCGATCGACCAGACCGAGTTCGAGGCTTCGCTCGCCGCCGATCACGTCAACGTCGAGGACACCGCTCGCAAGGTCGACCGCGAGGAGGTCGAGGCCACGATCGAGCTGATCGCCCACGCCGAGCGCATCGTGCTCTGCGGCACCGACCAGATGGCCTTCTTCGCCAGCTATCTGCGCCACCTTCTGATGCTCCTCGACCTCCGCTGCGAGGTCGTGGCCAGCCCGTCGCAGGAGGGCCTCGCGCGCCTGGGGCGCATCGACGAGAGCACCGTGCTCGTGGGCTTCTCCGCCGGACGCCCGCATCCGTTGGTGGTGCGTGCGATGAAGCTCGCCCGCAACCGCCGCGCCGCCACCATCTCGGTGGCCGACGCCACGCTCTCCGAGGTGGCCAAGCTGGCCGACCACAAGCTCTTCTACTCCTCAAACAGCCCCGCCTATGTGCGCTCGCACGCGGCGCTGCTGAGCGTGGTGCAGGCCATCGCATACGGCGTCTACGCGCTCGACGAGCCCGCATACGCCGATCGCATCAAGGCGTTCAAGCTCAAGTAGGCGAGGCGTGGCGGCTGCACTGGTCACCGGTGCGGCGGGCGGCATCGGCAGCGCCGTGGCGCAGCGGCTCTCGGGCGACGGCTACGACGTGCTCGCGGTTGACATCGAGCCCGCTGCCGACGGCCCCGGCACGCCGCATGCCGCCGATCTGACCACCCGCGAGGGAAACAAGGGCGCGGTGGACGCCGCGCTCTCGGCGTTCGGGCGCCTCGACGTGATCGTGGCCAACGCCGGCGTCCAGCACGTTGCGCCCGTCGGCGAGTTCCCCGAGGACCGGTGGGACACGCTGATCTCGCTCATGCTCACGAGCCCCTTCCTGCTCGCCCGCTACGGCTGGGAGGCGCTGGGCGCCCACGGCGACGGGCGGTTCATCGCGATCGCATCGGCACACGCGCTGGCGGCGTCGCCCTACAA
>JBBPXW010000019.1:0-10080 GCA_038200525.1 Solirubrobacterales bacterium
GCCGCCGAGTGCGCGCGGGTGATCGCCGTAGACGTGTCGCCAGTGATGCTGAAGGTGCTGCGTGCGAAGGCCGAGAAGGCAGGGACAGACAACCTCGAGATGGTGGAGGCGGGGTTTCTGACGTACTCGCACGAGGGGCAGCCCGCCGATCTCGTCTACTCCCGCTACGCCCTGCACCACATCCCCGACTTCTGGAAGGCCCTCGCCCTGGCACGGGTTCGGCGGATGCTCGGGCCGGGTGGGGTGTTCCGCCTGTGGGACATCGTCTACAGCTTTGGCCCCGGGGACGCCGAGCAGAGACTGGAAGCGTGGTGCGACTCTTTGCAGCCAGCCTCGGCCGCTCCTGCGGACCAGTGGACCCGAGAGGACATCGAGGAACACGTTCGCGACGAGCACTCCACCTTCAGCTGGCTGCTCGAGCCGATGATGCAGCGGTGTGGGTTTGCGATCGAGGCGGCCGAATACAGCGACGACGGCATCTTCGCGAAGTACGTCCTCAGGGCGGTCTGACATGGCGGAGCGCTTCGCCCTCCTGCCCGCCGCCTCCGGCTCTAGTCTCGAAGGGTGTCCGTCCCCACTCATGACGAGCCTGTAGCTGCCGCCCCGCCGCCCAGCGCGGACGAGCTGCTCGAGGGGCTGAACGAGCCCCAGCGCCAGGCTGTCACCCACGGCGAAGGGCCGCTGCTGATCCTCGCCGGGGCCGGCTCGGGCAAGACGCGGGCGCTGACTCGCCGGATCGCCTACCTGGTCGGTACGGGGCAGGCGCACCCGTCCGAGATCCTCGCGATCACCTTCACGAACAAGGCCGCCGCCGAGATGCGCGCGCGCGTGGAGCAGCTCGTCGGGCGGCGTGCCCGGCTGATGTGGGTCATGACCTTCCACTCGGCGTGCGCGCGCATCCTGCGCTCAGACGCCGCACGACTCGGCTATACCCGCAGCTTCACCATCTATGACGAGTCCGACTCCGTGCGCCTTGTCAAGCAGTGCGTCGACGAGCTCGGCGTGGACTCCAAGCGCTACCCGCCGCGAGCGGTCAAGCGCCAGATCTCCGACGCCAAGAATCAGCTGCTGGACGCTGCCGCCCACCGCCTGAAGGTCGGCTCCTACTTCGAGCAGACCGTCGCCGACGTCTACGAGCTCTACGAGCAGCGCATCCACGGGATGAACGCCATGGACTTCGACGACCTGCTGCTGCAGTCGGTGAGCCTGTTCGAGCTCTTTCCCGAGGTGCTGGAGCGCTACCGCCGCAGCTTCCGCCACGTGCTCGTCGACGAGTACCAGGACACCAACTTCGCGCAGTACCGGTGGCTGCGGCTCCTGACCGAGGAGCACCGGAACCTGGCGGTCGTCGGCGACGACGCCCAGTCGGTCTACAGCTTCCGGGGAGCTGACATCAGGAACATCCTTGAGTATGAGCACGACTTTCCCGATGCGCAGGTCGTCAAGCTCGAGCAGAACTACCGGTCGACCCAGACCGTGTTGGACGCCGCCAACGCGCTGATCGCCAACAACCGCGCCCAGAAGCCCAAGCACCTCTGGACCGACGAGGGCGAGGGCGAGCCTATCCACATCCGCGAGATGGAGGACGAGCACGCCGAGGCGCGCTACGTGGCCGGGGAGATCGAGCGCCACGTCGAGGGCGGGGGCTCGCGCAACGACGTCGCCGTCTTCTATCGCGCAAACGCCCAGAGCCGGGTGCTCGAGGACACGCTGGTGCGCTACGGCGTCAGCTACCAGGTGATCGGCGGCACGCGCTTCTACGAGCGTGCGGAGGTCAAGGACGCGCTTGCCTACCTGACTCTGCTCACCAACCCGCAGGACGTCGTCTCCTTCCAGCGGGTCGTGAACTCGCCTCGACGGGGCATCGGCGACACCTCCCGGGCGCGGATGGTCTCGCACGCGAACACGGTCGGGGAGCCGATCTTCGACGTGGCACTCGACCCGGCCGGGGTGCCCGGTCTCGGCGCTGCGGCGGTCAAGGCGGTCGGCCGGTTCATGCAGACGATGGAGAGGCTCCGCGACGGCGCGGACACCTCCTCGGTCGGCGATCTGCTTCAGGACACGCTCGACGACACCGGCGTGATCGCCGCGCTGCAGGCCGAGCGCACGATCGAGAGTCAGGGCCGCCTGGAGAACCTCGAGGAGCTGGTGAGCGTGGCGCGCGAGTACGACGCCTCCGCCGAGGGGCCGACCGTCGCGGAGTTCCTTCAGCAGGTTGCGCTGTTCACCGCGCAGGACACCCTCTCCGACGACGAGGGCGTGGTCACGCTCATGACCCTGCACAACGCGAAGGGGCTCGAGTACGACACGGTCTTCGTGATTGGGATGGAGGACGGAGTCTTCCCGCACTCGCGCTCGATCGAGGCCGGTGACGTGGAGGAGGAGCGCCGGCTCGCCTACGTCGGGGTCACGCGCGCGCGCAAGGAGCTCTACCTCACCCATGCGCGCACCCGCTCGATGTACGGCGGCCGCGAGTGGAACGTGCCGAGTCGCTTCCTCTCGGAGATCCCCGCCGACCTCACCGATGCCGAGGAACAGCCGTCCGCCCGCTCGCTGGCCGGCACCTGGGACCCGCAGACGCCAGGCCACGCGCCCGATGCGCCGGGCCCCTCGGCGTCGTTTGCGATCGGCGACGACGTGACCCACGTGCGCTTCGGCGACGGCGTGGTGGTGGGCACCGAGCGGGGTGGCCTTGTGGTCGTTCGCTTCGCCGCAGACCACTCCGAGCGCAAGCTGATGGCCGACTACGCGCCGCTCAAGAAGACCGGCTCGTGAGCGCGCAGATCATCGACGGCAAGGCGGTGGCCGCCGCGGTGCGCGAGCGGGTGAAGCGCGCGATTGCCGACGAGGACCTCACACCCGGTCTTGCGACGATCCTCGTGGGCGACGACCCCGCATCGGCCGTCTACGTGCGCATGAAGCGCGAGGACTGCGCCGAGGTCGGGATCGATTCCCTCCATCACGAGCTGGCGGCGGACACCACCGGAGAGGCGCTGACGGAGCTGCTCGAGCGGCTGAACGGCGACGGCCGCGTGCACGGCATCTTGCTCCAGCTGCCGCTGCCCGACCACCTCGATGACTCCGAGCTGACCGCGCTGATCGACCCGAGCAAGGACGTCGACGGTCTCACGCCGATGAACGCCGGGCTGCTCGTGCACGGTCGCGACGCGCTCGTGGCCTGCACGCCGTCGGGGGTCATGGAGCTGCTCGGCCAGGATGTCGTCGGTGCGGTGCTCGCAAAACGACGTTCGGCTGCGCTCGTCTCGCACGGCGGGGGGCTCTCAGGCTCACACGCCGTGGTGGTCGGCCGATCCCAGCTGGTCGGCAAGCCGCTTGCGGCACTCCTGCTGGCGGCAAACGCCACGGTCACCCAGTGCCATTCGCGCACCCGCGACCTGGCCGCCGAGTGCCGGCGCGGCGACGTGGTGGTGGCCGCTGCGGGGCAGCTGGGCCTGATCACCGCTGACATGGTCTCGCCGGGGGCGGTCGTGATCGACGTGGGCACAAACCGCACCGACGACGGCCTCCGCGGCGACGTCGACTTCGACGCCGTGCGCGAGGTCGCTGGAGCCATCACGCCCGTTCCCGGTGGGGTCGGTCCGATGACCCGCGCGATGCTGCTGGAGAACACGCTGCGAGCCGCACGGCGCGCGGGGTAGGCTTCCGCGCGGATGGACCTGCGCAGACTCAGGGTTGGTGAGTGGGCGGTGGCGGCCGGCGGGATCGTCCTGCTCGTGTCGCTGTTGCTGCCGTGGTACTCGATCACGAGATCCCCGACCGCTGACGCCAATGCGTGGCAGGCCTTCGCCGTGATCGACGTGGTGCTCTTTCTGCTCGCGGTCGGCGCGCTTGGCGTGATCCCGGCCACGGCCGGACCGAGCACGCCCTCCGCCGCCATCGCCTACCAGGCGCTGCTGGGTCTCGGCGCGATCGTCGCTTCGATCCTCGTGCTGTTCCGCCTGCTGCACCCACCCGAGAACGGGCTGTCGCGAGAGGTCGGCTGCTACCTCGGCACGCTGGCCACCTGGGGCGTGCTCGCCGCGTGCCTGGTTGCGATGCGTGACGAGCGCCGGAGCAGCCCCGGGCGCCTGACCGACGCGACGGGCATGCCGGTGGACTCCGCGCCGCCCATCGAGACCATCGCGGCGCCCCGGCCGTGACGTTTCACCGTGCCCTGCGGGCTGATGTGGTTGCCATGGCCGCGGCGCTGCTGCTGCTGTTCGTGATGGCGACCGACTGGTACTCGAGCGCGGTGGGCGACAAGGCACGTGAGATCCAGAAGCTGTCGCAGCCGAGCGGCGGTACGGTGGCAAACGACGCGCTGCGCGACAACCGTGATGCGGCGAAGTTCGTGGCGCAGTCGGAGGAGAAGAACGCCTGGCAGGTGTCCGGCCTGATCGACCGGATCATCCTGATCGGCATGCTCGCGACGATGCTGCTCGCCATCGCCGCCGCGTGGTTTCGCGCGGCGGGCCGGAGGTTTAAGCCGCCCGCCACGCCGAGCACTGCCGCGGCGGTCACCGCGACGGTCACGGCGCTGCTCGTGGTCTACCGGATCATCCAGGAACCGGGGTTCGACGAGACCACCACCGTCAAGGCCGGGCCCCCGCTTGCCCTGATCGTGCTCGCGATCCTGGCTCTGGCATGCCGCGAGGCCATGCGCAGGGAGGAGGATGGCAGCGCCTGGGCGGAGCCCGGGCCGCAGCCCGAGGCATCCGCCTGACCCCGATCGAGGCGGGCTGGGGCACACGCCCTAGAATCGCCCGCCGATGATCGACCGCGACCAAGTATTCCACGTGGCCCGCCTCGCGAGGCTTCGGCTCTCCGAGCAGGAGATCGAGCGGATGACCGGCGAGCTGTCCTCGATCCTCAGACACATCGAGACGATCTCCGGCGTCGACCTCGACGGGGTTGCCCCGACGTCGCACGTGGTCGGGCTCGAGAACGTGCTGCGCGCCGACGAGCCACGCCCCAGCCTGCCGCGCGAGGTGGTGCTCGAGCAGGCGCCCGACACCGACGGCGAGGGCTTCCGCGTGCCAAGCCCCGGCACGTGAGCGACGTGCTCGACGTCTCGGCTGCCGCGGCGATCGAGCAGATCGCGGCCGGCGAGCTCTCGGCGGACGAGCTGTTCGAGGCCTACCGGGCGCGAGCAGCCGCGGACGACCTCAACGCCTTCACGTGGGTGGCCAACGCCGCGCCCGCTGCCGTCGCGCCCGGTGCGCCGCTTGCGGGCGTGCCGCTTGCGATCAAGGACCTCTTCTGCACCGAGGGCGCACCGAGCCAGGCGGGCTCGCGCATGCTCGAGGGCTACCTGCCGCCGTACACCGCGACGGCTGTGCGCCGGCTCGCCGGGGCGGGCGCGCCGCTGCTCGGCAAGACCAACATGGACGAGTTCGCCATGGGCTCCTCCAACGAGAACTCCGCGTTCGGCGACGTGAGCAACCCCTGGGACCACAGCCGCGTGCCCGGCGGCTCGTCCGGCGGCTCCGCTGCGGCGGTGGCGGCGGGGCTCGCGCCGTGGGCGATCGGCACGGACACCGGCGGCTCGATCAGACAGCCGGCGGCCATGTGCGGGATCGTCGGGCTCAAGCCCACCTACGGCGCAGTGTCGCGCTACGGGATGATCGCGTTCGCCTCTTCGCTCGACCAGGCCGGACCGCTCACCCGCGACGTGACCGACGCGGCACTGCTTCTGCGTCACATGGTGGGCGCCGACCCGTGCGACTCGACCTCGACCGGGCTGCCCGGGGATATCGCGCTTCCCACCGCAGAGCGCCTCGACGGCCTGCGCATCGGAGTGCCTCCGCAGCTCACCGGCGAGGGCATCGAGCCCGGCGTGCGCGATGTCTTCAGGCGCACCTTGAGTCTGATCGAGGACCTCGGCGGCACGCTCACCGAGGTCGAGCTGCCGCATTCCGAGCAGGCGGTGGCGGCCTACTACGTGATCGCGCCCGCGGAGGCGAGCGCGAACCTCGCCCGCTTCGACGGGGTGCGCTACGGCCGCCGCGCACCCGACTCCGACACGCTTGCGTCGCTGTACGAGTGCAGCCGCGAGCAGGGCTTCGGCGACGAGGTCAAGCGGCGCATCATGATCGGCACCTACGCGCTGTCCTCTGGGTACTACGACGCTTACTACGGGAACGCGCAGAAGGTGCGCACGAAGATCGCCGACGACTTCCGCGCCGCCTACGAGCAGGTGGACCTGATCGTCACGCCGAGCGCTCCGAGCGTGGCGTTCCCGCTCGGGGAGCGCGTCGATGACCCACTCGCCATGTACCTGGCGGACTTCCTGACCGTGCCGATGTCGCTGGCCGGGATCCCGGGCGTCTCGATTCCAGGCGGCCTCTCAGAGGGCCTGCCGGTCGGCATCCAGCTCGCGGGCCCCGCGTTCAGCGAGAACAGGATCCTCGAGGCCGCCCACGCGCTCGAGCACGCCATCGGCTTCGACGGGAGCGCGGCACGCAGGGAGGGCCGATGACCCCGGCCAACTACGAGCCCGTCATCGGGCTGGAGATCCACGTCCAGCTGGCCACGAGGACGAAGATGTTCTGCGGCTGCCGGCTGGGCTTCGGCGAGGAGCCCAACACGCGTACGTGCCCGGTGTGCCTCGGGCTGCCGGGCGCGCTGCCGGTGGCAAACGCCGAGGCGGTGCACTACGCACTGATGATCGGCATGGCGCTCGAGTGTGAGATCGCCCCGCGATCGATCTTCCATCGCAAGAACTACTTCTATCCGGACTCGCCGAAGGCCTACCAGATCTCTCAGTACGACATCCCGATCTGTGGTCCGGGCCGGCTCGGCGACATCCGCATCCATCGCGCCCACCTCGAGGAGGACGCCGCCAAGCTGGTGCACGCGGGGGCCTCAGGGCGGATCCACTCGGCCGAGTCGAGCGTGGTCGACTTCAACCGCTGCGGCACGCCACTCGTGGAGATCGTGAGCGAGCCCGACGTGCGCTCGGCCCAGCAGGCGGCGGAGTGGCTGCGGCTGCTGCGGGTCACGCTGCGCCAGCTCGGCGTGTCCGACGTGAACATGGACGAGGGATCGCTGCGCTGCGACGCCAATGTGTCGATCCGGCCCGTGGGCAGCACCGAGCTCGGCGTGAAGACCGAGCTGAAGAACATGAACTCGTTCCGCTTCCTCGAGCGCGGGGTCGATGCCGAGATCGCGCGCCAGACCGCGCTGATCGAGGCGGGCTGCACGGTCACCCAGGAGACGCTGCATTTCGATCCGCGCACCGGGTCGATCAGCTCGCTGCGCTCCAAGGAGGAGGCCCACGACTACCGCTACTTCCCCGAGCCCGACCTCGTTCCGGTCGTGCCGACGGAGGCGATGCTCGACCGCGCCCGCGCCGCGCTGCCCGAGCTGCCGGCCGCGCGCGCCGCGCGGCTCCAGGCCGATGTTGGGGTGGCGCCGGACGCCGCGCGGTTGTTGGCCTTTCGCCCCGAGCTCGGCGACTTCTTCGAGGCCGCGGTGGCCGCGGACGGCGGCGCCCAGCCGCGCCAGGTGGCCAACTGGGTCACGGGCGAGCTGCAGGCCGCCCTCCGCGACGGCGAGCTCGCGAGCGCGAAGGTCACTCCGGGCGCGCTCGGGACGCTCGTGGGCATGGTCGAGGCAGGCGAGGTGTCCGGATCGGCGGCCAAGGAGGTGCTCGGCGTGCTGGTGCACGACGGAGGCGAGCCGGCGGCGATCGTCGAGGAGCGGGGCCTGGCCAAGGCCGGCGGCGACGAGCTCGGCGCGATCGTCGACCGGGCGATGGCCGACAACGCCGACGCCGTGGAGCGCATTCGTGGCGGCAACCCAAAGGCCATCGGCGCGATCGTCGGTGCCGTGATGAAGGCCACCAAGGGCGCAGCCGACGGCGGCGAGGTGCAACGCCTCGTGAACGAGCGGCTCGGCGCGTAGGATCAGTCGCACCCGAGCGAAGGAACCCATGTCGCGACTGATCAGGATGGACGCCAGCGGGCACTCCACGCTGGCCGAGTGGAGCTCACCCGACGCCGCCTTCGAGGCGGCGGTAGTGCATTTTCGCGAGCAGCTCGATGCCGGCTACATCGGCGTGCTCGACCACGGCGACGGCCAGGCGACCCAGATCCGTGAGCTGCCGGCCGACGCCGACCTCGTGATCATGCGCCGTCCAATCGCCGGAGGCTGATCCGGTCCGTGGAAGGTGTGCTGACCGAGGTCGGCTCGGTCCCCTGGCGCAAGCCGGCGGACCAGGCATACCTCGATCGCAATGCGCGCACCTGGAGAATCTGGACCCTCGCCTACTCGGTGCCGTTCGTGGTCGTCGGGCTCGGGCTCCTTGCGTTCGACTGGCTCACGTTCCCGGTGGCCATCATCGCCTTCGTCCAGGCGTGGATCATTCCCGAGCTCTACGCCTTTCGCGGCGCGAGCGTGGTCCGGCAGAAGGGCGCGCGCCACGAGCGGTCAGAGCCGGTGGCGCAGGGCCTGCTCGGCGACCTGCTCGGACACGACGCCCGAGAGCTGCAGCGTGCCACCGGACTGGCCGAGCAGCGCAGCGCCATGGGCACGTGGCTCGTGGGCGAGGCCGGGGCGCTGCTCATCCCGCCCGGCGGCAGACGCGTGCACTGCTTCTGTGTGCGCGTGACCGACACGGATCTGCCGCCGTCGGACCGCATCGCACACCTGCTTCTGGCGCTGCGCACGGACGAACAGGGTTTTGCCACCGTGGCGAACCACGCCTTCTGCGGAGCGCCCTGGCGGGTCCGCCGTCGGATGCCGGTGGGCATGCGCCCCGCCCTTGACGCAGTACGACGCTAGCCTCGCCGCGGTGGCTTCGAACGTCGTGATCGTCGGTGGCGGATTCGGTGGTCTCTACGCCGCACGTCGCCTCGAACGCCGGCTGCCGCGCCACAGTGCGCGCATCACGCTGGTCTCCGACCAGAACTTCATGCTCTACACGCCGCTGCTGCCCGGCGCGGCCTCCGGGGCGCTCGAGCCGCGCCATGTGGTCGTGGCGCTGCGTGAGGAGCTCGACTGGACAGACATCCGGCTCGGACAGGTCACGAGCGCCGACCCGGGGGCCGCCACGGTGGCTCTGACCACCCTCGACGGCCGCGACGAGACGCTGCGCTTCGATCACCTGGTCGTGGCCCTCGGCTCGGTGTCGCGCGTGCTGCCGATCCCCGGCCTGGCGGAGTACGGGCTCGGCTTCAAGTCGCTTGCCGACGCCATCGATCTGCGCAACCGCGTGATCCTGCACCTTGAGACCGCTGAGGCCCTCAAGGACCCCGAGGAGATCACGGCGTATCTGACCTTCGTGTTCGTCGGTGCCGGGTACGCCGGGCTCGAGGGGATCGCCGAGCTGCAGGACTACGTGTCCGACATGCTCGACCACTACCCGCGCTGTCGCCTCGCGGGCACCCGCTGGATCCTCGTCGAAGCCGCCGGCCGGGTGATGCCGGAGATTCCCGCGAGGCTCGCCAACTTCGCCCAGCAGGAGCTTCGCGGACGGGGAATGGAGATCCACACCGGGACGCGGCTCGAGGAGGTCGCCGAAGGCGCGGCGCGCCTGTCCACGGGGGAAGTCGTGCCCACCCGCATGGTGTGCTGGACCGCCGGCGTCAAGCCACCCGCCACCGTGAGTCGGCTCGGCCTTCCGGTCACAGAACACGGCCGGATCCAGGCCGAGGAGACCACGCGCGTGCCCGGTCACCGCAACATCTGGGCCATCGGCGACGCCGCTGCCGTGCCCGACCCCGCCCGAAAGGGCCAGCCCTCGCCGCCGACGGCGCAGCATGTGATCCGTCAGGGCAGGGTGGCGGCGGACAACATCGCGGCCACGATGGCCGGTCGCAAGCTGCGCCAGTTCCGATATCGCACCCTCGGCGTGTTCGTGGACATGGGACAGCACAAGGCAGTCGCCACCATGCTCGGCCTTCCGCTGCGCGGCTTTCCGGCGTGGTTTGCCGCGCGGACCTACCACCTCGCGGCCATGCCCGGACTGGCCCGACGCCTGCGCTTGATGGCCGACTGGACCGTCGGACTGCTCTTCGGGCGGGCATCTGCACAGCTCGGCAACCTCGGCCATCCGACGTCGCTCAGCGAGTACTTCGA
>JBBPXW010000020.1:0-4567 GCA_038200525.1 Solirubrobacterales bacterium
CCGAGGAGTCAGAGGACTCCGGCTCGGAGCACGCGAGGGGCGACCAGGAGGAGCTCGAGGACTGAGCCCTACTCCTGGCCGGCGTTCTTGCGGTTGCCGGTCGCCTGGTTCTCGGTGTCGCCCTCGTCGGCGGCACCGGGATTCTCGGTCGCCTCCGTGCGCGGGCCGGAGCCCGAGTCGTCGTCGGGCACCTGCTCGGAGGGAGCCTCCTCGGGTAGCTGGTCGGACTCTTCTGTGTCGCCGTCGTTCATGCAGCGGTCGCTACCCCGCCGGAGCACCCGCAAACCGCGACGGGCGTTTTTCGCCGCCGTCCTTCGGGTAAACGTCGGACATGCCAGCGCCAATTCTGGAAGTCCCTGAGCCGCAGCCACCCGTAGGCCCCGATCCGGGAGGGCCTCCCGAGATCCCCGAGACGCCGATCGATCCGCCCGGGCCCGATCCGGACGGTCCCGGCGTCCCGGAGCCCAGCCCGCCGATCGAGCCACCCGTCGATCCCCCGGTGGTCCCGCAGGAGACCGACCCGGTGACTTCCTAGCTCACGCGCTCCACGGCGTCTGAGGACTCGTCGCCTGCCAGCAGGTCGAGCACTCCGGCGTCGAGCGTCGGCTGGATGGCCGGCCAGCCACCGTCCTCGTCGAGGAGGTCGGGGAGCACCCCGCCGACGGTGAGGCCGCCGTCGAAGCGGTCGAACACACGTGGGTCGATGTAGGAGGCCTTGCTCACAGCAGGAGTGTTTCCCAGGTAGCGCGCGACCTCGTCGACCGCGCGCTTGGCGGCCCGCTTACGGGCGGTCTTCGGACCGTCGGCGGCCTCCCCTGATACCGCGAGCGCGATCGCTGCGAGCACGGTGGCGTTCCATGTGCGGAAGTCCTTTGCGGAGAAGTCGCCGTCGGACGCATCCTTGACGTAGGCGTTGATGTCTGCCGACTTCACGTCGATCCAGCGACGGCCGCGCTTGAACGCCAGCAGCTCGGCGCCCCCCCCGCGACGGCGCTTCAGCGTGCCGACGATGTCGACCACGTCCTCGTCGTCCACCCGCTGCACCCGCCGCTTGCTGCCCTTGGCGTTGTAGTCGAACACCATGATCCCGTCGCTCACCGTCACGTGGTCCTTGCGAATCGTGGCGAGCCCATAGGTTTCGTTCTCCTCCGCGTAGCCCTCCGACCCGACCCTGAAGAACCCGCGATCGAGCAGCCGGGTGGCGCACGCGAGCACCTGGGCCTGGCCGAGGGGTGCCCCGCCGAGGTCGTCGGCGACCCTTCGCCGCAGCGTGGGCAGGCTGCGGGCGAACTCGATCATCGACTCGAACTTCTCCGAGTCACGGCGGCTGCGCCAGTCGTCGTGGTAGCGGTACTGCTTGCGCCCCGCGGCATCGACGCCGGTGGCCTGGACGTGGCCGCGCGGGTGCTCGGAGATCCATACGTCCCGCCAGGCCGGGGGTATCACCAGTGCCCTGATGCGCGCGAGTGTGTCTAAGTCCCTTACCGGCTGACCGTCCGGCCCGGAGTACTGAAACCCCCGCCCGCGGCCCTTGCGGGTGATGCCGGGACCGCTCACGTCGGATCGCTTGAGGGGAGCCATCAGCGGAGGCGCTGCGATCGGATCTGGGGAAGGCTGCTCACGGGGCGAATGAGGATACGGACGCTCGTGCCGGCCGGATGGCCGCGAGCGGTACGTTTCACCCGTGACCGCTCTGGGGGAGAACGCGCGGCTGGCGCTCGACGCGGAGGCCGTTCGCACACTGGCGGGGGAGCTGGCCGACGAGCGCAACATCCTGCGCGAGCTGCTCAAGCGCGCGCCCGCGGCGCTCATCGTGATGTGGGGGCGCGAGTTGCGCTTTCGCTACGTCAACGAGCGGGCTCTGGAGTTCCTGCCGGCCGATCGCGAGCTGGTGGGCCGGCAGGCCGCGGAGGTCTTTCCCGAGGCCGTCGAGGCGATCGCCGACGTCCGGGCTGCCGTGCTCGACCGCGGCGAGACGATGGAGGTGCACGACGTTCCGATCTCCTCGGCCGCTCCGGACGCCTGGGAGGGAAATCGCTACTTCACGTTCGCGGCCGTGCCCGTCGCCGGCCCGGAGGGCACCGGGCTCGGCATCCTGAACGTCGGGCACGAGACCACCGGCGAGGTCAAGGCGCGCAGGCTGCTCGAGCGCCAGCTGGCCACCGAGCACCGGATCGCGAGCCAGCTGCAGACGAGCCTGATGCCGAGCTCGCTTCCACGGGTGCCGGGCGTGGACGTGGCCTCCGGGTTCCGCCCGGCAGGCCATGGTCACGAGATCGGCGGCGACTTCTACGACGTCTTCCCGGTGGAGGACAAGCGCTGGATGGTCGTGATCGGCGACGTGTGCGGCAAGGGCGCCGAGGCGGCGACCGTGACCGCGCTTGCGCGTTACACGCTGCGTGCCGCTGCGATCAGGGATGGCGCGGATCCGTGCAGCCTGCTCGCCCGGCTGAACGAGGCGCTGCTGCGCCAGAGTCACGACTCGCGCTTCGTCTCGGCCGTCTGCGGGTTCATGGAGCTGCTCGACGGCGGCGGGGTCACGATCAGCATCTGCGTGGCCGGCCATCTGCCGCCGCTGCGGGTCGGCCCCGATGGCCACGTGCAGCCTGTGGTGGGTGGCCGCGGCGGAGTGCTCGGTGTGTGGGAGCAGCCGAAGCTCGAGCAGGAGCGGGTGGAGCTCGCCCCGGGCGAGCGGCTGGTGCTCTACACCGATGGCGTGCTCGACGCCGACCCATCCCGCGAGCTCACCGAGCAGGCATTCGCCGAGGTGCTCGGCCGGCACGCGGCGCTCGGCAGCGCCGCCGACACCGTCCGGGCGGTCGAGCGCGCGGTGATCGCCGACGGGGAGGTGCCGGGACGCGACGACATCGCGCTGCTCGTGGTTCGTCCCGAGGCTGTAACACTTGCTCGCTAGCCTCAGCAGGGACCCCAAGGAGGCCGAAGATGCTCGAGTTCCTGACCCGCCACAAGACTGCCATGCCCTCAGCCGACGACGCCCTGCCCGGCCGCGACAAGGCCATCGTCGCGCCTGGCGATCACTTCGTGCTCGGCACGCCGATGGCGCCGCCTTTCCCTGACGATACCGAGCAGGTCATCCTCGGCATGGGCTGCTTCTGGGGAGCCGAGCGCGCCTTCTGGCAGCTGCCCGGCACGTACACCACCGCTGTTGGCTACAGCGGTGGCCATACGGCCAACCCCACCTACAAGGAGGTCTGCAGCGGGCGCACGGGCCAGAACGAGGTCGTGCTCGCCGTGTTCAAGCCGGCCGAGATCTCCTTCGAGGACGTGCTGCGCACCTTCTGGGAGGGCCACAACCCGACCCAGGGCATGCGCCAGGGAAACGACGTCGGCACCCAGTACCGCTCGTCGCTCTACACCACCACCGACGCACAGGCCGAGGCCGCGCAGGCGTCGAAGGTCGCCTATGGCAATGCACTGTCAGCGGCGGGACACGGCGGCGAGATCACCACGGAGATCGCCCCCGCGGGTTCGTTCTACTACGCCGAGGAGTACCACCAGCAGTACCTGGCCAAGGTGCCCAACGGCTACTGCGGCATGGGCGGCACCGGCGTCAGCTGCCCGGTCGGGCTGACCACCTCATAACTTGAGTGGTGCTGCTGGTGACGGCTGCCTCGGTCGTTGTGCTGTTCACCGCATTCGGTTCGTCTGAGACCTCTGACGAGGCCGCGGTGTTGAAGGTGGCTGCGTGCGAGCTGTCGGCGTCCTGATCGACGAGGAGCGCATCGACTACATCACCGACGGCAAGCCAACGCCGGACCCCATCTTCCGACGCATCCAACGAAAGCCGTCGTTTGCCTCCTTCCGGGTGGTGCGGATCCGCGGCAAGCGGGCTCATCTGCAACTGGCCGGCCGGCCGGCCGGCCCGGCTGCACAAACGCCGCCGACATCTACTTCCTCAAAGGTAGGTCAGGATGGCACGCTGACTCTGCCACCATCGCCCCCGTCACGCGCGACGCGGATGCTGAAAGACCGCGCCCCGAGCCACGTGGGTCGCGCGCTCTACCCCTGCCCGTGCTCGCCCGCCTCTACCGGGGCTGATCATGCCCCCGAGGGGGCGCGTCGAACGCGATGAGCCGACGAGCGAGCGCGCGGCGCCGTCGGGGTATGTCCCGAACCGTGTCCTTAAGACTGCAGAGCTAACCCGAGCCGTCCCATCCCACCTGCCGTACCTGAGCCAACTCGACCTAGCCGGACCCCCTCCGGCTCGACTCATAATCCGTGGAGCGGTGGTCCGGGCCGGTCGGTCGCCGCGACGGCAGCCGCGAGCTCCGCGCTTGCCTCGGGGACCTTCGCCCATGATCATCGATCGTACGCGCGTCCTCGCGGGAGGACACGGTGCACGTAGATCTCGCGCCGCTCTGCCGCGACATCCACGATGACCCGCCAGTCTCCGACGCGCAGTCTGGATTCAGAGCGGCCCGAGAGCTTGCGGAGGCCGCTGACTGATCCCGGATTCTCCGCGAATTGTCCGAGGGCGTTCAGCACGCGGCGCCTGACTGGAGGGTCCAGGCGGGCGACATCCTTCTCGGCACGTCGGCTGTATCGG
>JBBPXW010000021.1:0-9161 GCA_038200525.1 Solirubrobacterales bacterium
GGCGCGGATGAGGCCGAGCGAGCCCTCCTGGATCAAGTCGAGGAAGGAGAGCCCGCGGCCGAGGTAGCCCTTGGCGATGGACACCACGAGGCGCAGGTTGGCCTCGACCATGTGGGTCTTTGCGGCCATGTCGCCGCGTTCGATGCGTTTGGCGAGCGAGACCTCCTCGTCGGCGGTGAGCAGGCCCACGCGCCCGATCGAGCGCAGGTAGAGGCGCAGCGAGTCGAGGCTCGGCTCGACAGTGAGGTCGATCTGGGCCTTCTTCGGCTGCACCGGCTGGACGTCCGAGCTGGCCGGCTGGCCGTCGGGCACAGCGGCCGTGGGGCGCACGCCGTCGGCGGCCATGACGTCCACGCCATTCTCCACCAGGTGGGCGTGGAGCGCCTGCACCTGCTCCTTGCTGACGTCCACCTCCTCGAGGCAGGTGGCGATCTCCTCGAACGTGAGCGATCCGCGCTCGCGCCCCTCCTCCACCAGGCTGCGCAGCTCCTCGGACTCGAGGGACGGCATGTCAGGCGGGACCTCCAGCAGTGCTGCACCGTCGTGCTTCTCGCTCACCCTCGCTCCTCCAAGCCTGGGACGCGGCCATAGTAGCGCTGATCGTGCGGATTGGCTCGTAGTCGGCCTCTGTATCGTCGGATGCGCCATGGCCGACCCCACGACGATCGCCCTCGAAGACGTCCAGGCCCGGCGTCCGCAGTCGCACGTGAGCCTGACCCGCGTGGGCGTGACCGGCGTCGAGAAGATCCTGCGCATCGACGCCGAGGCCGGCGAGCAGCTGTTCTACGCCGAGCTCGAGTGCTTCGTCGACCTCGGACCGCGCCAGAAGGGAGCGCACATGTCGCGCTTCGAAGAGGTGATCAACGAGTCGATCGACGAGGTGGTGCTCGGCGAGGCGCTCAAGGCGGAGAACCTCGCAGCCCACATCGCCGAGCGCGTACGTGACCGTCAGGACGGCCTCCGCGCCGAGGTGTCGATCAAGGCCCGCTACCCCGAGCGCAAGCGCGCGCCCGTGTCCGGATCGGAAAGCCAGGAGATCTACACGCTGCTCGGCTCGGCCGTGGCGTCCGCGCGCGGCACGCGCAGGCTGATCGGCGTCGAGGCGCACGGCATGACCGCGTGCCCGTGCGCCCAGGAGCTCGTGGCCGACCGCTCCCGCGATCGCCTGCGCGCCGACGGTTTCTCAGAGCCCGACATCGAGAAGATCCTCAGGGACGTGCCGGTGGCCACGCACAACCAGCGCGGCATCGGCCAGCTGCACATCGGCTGTCCCGAGGACTGCGGCGAGGGCATCGAGGCACGCACGCTCCTCGACATAGTTGAGCGCTCGATGAGCTCGGACATCTACGAGCTGATGAAGCGCAGCGACGAGGTCGAGGTGGTCGAGCACGCGCACATGCACCCCCGCTTCGTGGAGGACTGCGTGCGCGACATGGTGCGCCGGGCCGTGACCGAGTTCGGCGGCTTCGGCGAGGACGCCTTCCTGCTGGCCCGCCAGGAGAACCTCGAGACGATCCACCGCCACAGCGTCGTGGCCGAGCGGCACGGTCTCATGGGAGAGCTGGCGCGCGAGCTCGACCACGAGACCACGGTGGCCCAGCACGTGACCAGCCGCGACTGGCTGGAGAACCGCCCGCTCGCATAGGCCGTACGTTCGGCCACCCGGCCAATGCGGCGCTTTTGCGCCGACGGCGTCGGCCCGACCCCATCCACATGACGTCTTCAAATTACGGACCTCGGCACGAGGACGCTCCCCGGATGTCCCAGGACGCCGCACTCGTGGCAGCCCTCGCGGCAACGGCCATGCCGTTTGCCCATACGGCCGAGGATCAGGTCGAGAGCTGGCTGCGCACGATGCGTCTGCACGGGAACGTCGGGACGTCCCTTCAGAACCTCGGCGTCGGCGAGAAGCCGCTCGTGGCCGGCTCCAATCCTGCCGATCAGGCCGCGGGCACCCCGGTGCCGCCCGGCGACGTGGTGGAGCGGGTGATGGGCTGCGCGGGCGACTTCATGATCGCTCGTGGAGGTGCCCTGCTCGGCACCGGCGACATCCTCTTCGCGCTCTTCGACGTGTACGGCCAGTCGATGGACCGGGCCCTCTACCTGCGCGGGACCTCACGTGCGGAGCTGTTCGATCAGCTCGCGCTCGACCAGCACCACGCGAACGCCTAGCGCGAGGGCTCCGAGGGGGCCACGGGCGCGGCCGGGCGCGACAGCTGCTCGATGCTGCGACGGAAGTTGAGGAAGTAGTCGGCGCCCGAGAGCACTGTGGCGAGCACCATCAGGTAGACGAGTGCCCGCACCCAGACAGCGCCGGCACTCGGCGCGGCGATCAGCGCGAGCACAGCCGCCGACTGCACCATCGTCTTGACCTTGCCGAGCCCGCTCGCGGGGATCACGACACCCTGCTGGCCCGCCGCCACCCGTAGCCCGCTGACCGCGAACTCGCGCGCGACGATCACCATCGCCACCCAGGCGTCCACGCGGTCGAGGCTCACCAGCGAGAGCAGCGCCGCGGTGATCAGCAGCTTGTCGGCGATCGGGTCCATCACCTTGCCGAAGTTGGTGATCGACTGGCGCGACCGCGCGATGTAGCCGTCGAGGCCATCCGAGAGCCCCGCCACGACGAACACGATGGCGGCGATCGTCGAGCCGTTGTGGATCTCCTCGGTGAGCGCCACGACGAGCACGGGCACCAGCAGGATGCGCAGCATCGTGAGGAGGTTCGGGAGGTTGAGCGGGAACAAGTCCCCGAGGCTACCCCGCCGCTTCGGTGCGGTTGCGCCTTCGCGCGAGGTACTCGAGGCCCAGGGTGCTGCCCACGGGCCCGAGCGGCGAGACCGTGGCGGCGAACAACGGCCACGGGAACACGCGCCGCGTGCAGCCGAACGCGACGGCGATGCACAGCAGGATCCACCCCACGCCGTGGGTCCAGCCGAGGATCAGGGCGGCGCCGTGGTCGCCGGCCACGGCGGCGACCACGAGACCGGTGAACAGGGCCAGCTCGAACAGCGAGTATGCGCGCACCCAGGCGAAGTAGCCCATGCTGCAGAGGTTAGGGAGCCGGGTCGACCGCCAGATCCTTGCGCCGCATCGACCACATCTGCGACGCCCGCTCCATGTCGAGTGCCGCGCCCCACGGGAGCGCCGGCGGGCCCAGCTCGGCGCGCACCGATCTGGCCACGCGGCGGGCGAGCGCGGGGTCCGCAGCCGGCCGCTCGGCCAGCGCAAGCGCGGTGGGCTCGACCTCGGAGTCCTCGACCGCGGCCCACGCCATGCCAAGCTCGGCCGCCCGCGCGCCGTCGATGCCTTGGCCGAACATGGCCATTCCCGCGGCGCCCTCGCGCGAGCCGGTGCGACCGAGCAGCGCGCCATGGCCGCCGCCCGGGTGCAGCCCGATCTGGAGGAAGCCGGAGATGATCTTTGCCTCGCGCGCCACCACGCGCAAGTCGGTCGCGAACGCGAGGTTGACCCCCGCCCCCACCGCGCCACCACGGATGGCCGCGACGGTCGGCGGCTCGAGCTCGCCGACGCGCGCGAAGGAGCGGTACACGAGGCCGATGTCCTCCCATGCGTCGGGCTCGGCGGGATCACGGCCCGCGGCTGCCAACGTGTCGCGGTCGCCGCCGGCGCAGAAGTACGCGCCGCCGGTGACCAGCACCGCCCCAATGGTGGGATCGCCATCGATCTCGTCGCAGGCGGCCACCAGCTCGCGCGCCATGTCGAGGGTGAGCGCGTTGCGCCGATCCGGCGCTTCCAGCGCGATGGTGGCCACGCCGTCCTCGCGGGTCAGTGTGATGTCGCCGGGCATGGGCGCCACCGTAGCCTGCGCGGGTAATCACTCACATGGGCGATCGCCGGGCCACCGTCCCAGGTCACCGAATCCTCGTGGTGGGGTCAGACAGCGCCTCCCGGTCCACCGGTAGACCTCCACCGGCAGCGATGATCGCGGTGGCCGCCTCGAGGTCATGGCCGCGACCGACCGAGAGACAGGCCACCAGCGCCCCACCGTCGAGGTAGAGCACGCTGAACTCGCCGTCCTCGAAGTGGCCGCGGACGATCTCCTCGTCCCAGGAGGCGGCCGGGCCCACGTACTCCGCGGAGGCCCAGTCGGCCAGGTCGGTCCAGAAGTAGGGCACCACTGTGTGGTGGTGCTCGGAGCCGAGCATCGCGGCGGCCACGCTTGAGCCCTGGGCCTCTGCCACCGCCTCGTGCTCGACCCGCAGCCGGCGGCCATGCACCGTGGAGTCGTACTCGCAGATGTCGCCGGCGGCGTAGACGTCAGCCGCCGAGGCCTGCAGGTGGGAGTCGCACTTCACGCCGCCGCTCTCGCCGATCTCGAGCCCCGCGGCCCTGGCCAGCATCACGTCGGGCTTGACGCCCGTGCCGAGCACGACCATGTCGGCCTCGATCGTCTTGCCCGAGGCGGTGACCACCCGCTGCACCCGGGCGTCCTCGCCACCGCTTCCCTCGAAGCGCTCGACCTGCTCGCCGCCGATCACGGTCACGCCGTGGCCCTCGAGCACGCTGCGCACCCAGCCGCCCACCCGCGCGCCAAAGCCGCGCTGCATCGGCTCGTCCTCCTGCATGACCACCGTGACGGCCTTGCCCATCTCGGTGAGCGACGCGGCCACCTCGCAGCCGATGTAGGAGCCGCCGACGATCGTGACCGTGGTAGCGCCCCCGGCGTCCTTGCGAATGCCGTCGGAGTTGCCGAGCGCCCGCACGTAGTGCAGGCCGTCGAGATCGGACCCGTCAACGCGCAGGCGGTTGATGATCGAGCCGGTGGCCAGCAGGGCCGACCCGTAGGAGAGCTCCTCACCACCCTGCAGCTTCACCGTCTTCGACCCGGTGTCGATCGAGCGGACGTTGGTCCGCGTGCGCAGCTCGACGTCGTTGGCCTCGTACCAGGACGGCGGATTGACGTGCGCCTCCTCTTTGCCGTGCTCGCCGCGCAGGTACGCCTTGGTGGCGGGCGGCCGGTGGTAGGGCGGATCGAGCTCGCGGCCGAGGATGGCGATCGAGCCGGTCGCGCCGCCCTCGCGCAGCGCCCTCGCGCAGGCCGCCGAGGCCACTCCGCCCCCGATCAGGAGGTGATCGATGTGTCGGTCGGCCATGTCCGGAGCCTCTCAGATGGCTGCCCGTCGCGGCGGCCTGGGACGATCCCGGAGTGGATCGCGGGGGAGTCGTCATCGGGGCCGACATCGGCACGACCAGCGCCAAGTCCGTCGCCTTCGACAGCGGCGGAGGGGCGCACGGCCACGCCGAGCGCGCGTATCCACTCGAGGCGCCCGCGCCGGGCCAGGCGGTCCAGGACCCCCAGCTCGTGGCCGACGCCGTCGTGGCGGCGATCCGCGAGACCGCGGACAGGGCCGGCGCAACGGTGCAGGGGCTGTCGTTCTCCTCCGCCATGCACTCGCTCGTGGGCCTGGGTGGCAACGGCCGGCCGCTCACCCCGCTGGTGACCTGGGCCGACTCCCGCGCCGCGCGCCAGGCCGAGCGCCTGCGTCGCGAGGCACCGGAGCTGCACGAGCTGACCGGAACGCCGATCCACCCGATGTCGCCCCTCGCAAAGCTGGTGTGGTTTCGCGAATGCGACGCGGAGACCTTCGGCGCGGTCGCACGGTGGTGCGGGATCAAGGAGCTGGTGCTCGAGCGGCTTACGGGCGAGTGGGCGATCGACCGGTCATGCGCCTCGGGCACCGGCCTGATGGACGTGCACTCGCTCGAATGGAACGGCCAGGCTCTCGCAGCGGCCGGAGTGGAGGCCGTAAAGCTCCCGCCCCTCGTGTCCCCGAGCCACCGCATGACGCTCACCCCCGCGGGGGCTCGGGAGCTCGGCCTGCCACCCGGCACCCCCGTGGTCGCGGGCGCCGGAGACGGCCCGCTGGCCAGCCTGGGGGTCGGCGCCGTCCACCCCGGGGTGGCGGCATGCTCGATCGGCACGAGTGGTGCGTTGCGGCTGATGGTCGATGCGCCCGCGGTCGACTCGGGCCACCGCGTGTTCTGTTACCTGCTCGAGCCGGGCCGGTGGGTGACCGGGGGCGCGATCAACAACGGCGGCGTGGTGCTGCGATGGGCCGGCCATGCGCTCGCCCCGGACCTCGGTCAGCACCCCGAATCGCAGCTCTTGGCCCTGGCCGCCGAGGTGCCCGCCGGCAGCGACGGCCTCGTGATGCTGCCCTACCTGCGGTCCGAGCGCGCTCCGCACTGGAGCGCCGGGGCCCGCGGTGCCTACATCGGCTTGAGCAGCGAGCACCGCCGCGGCCATCTCGTGCGCGCCGCTCTCGAGGGCGTGTGCCAGCAGCTCGCGCTGGTGCTCGGCTCGATGCGCGACGCCGGCAACGAGGTGCGCGCGGTGCGCGCCACCGGTGGCTTTGCCCGCAGCCACCTGTGGCGCCAGATGCTCTCAGACGTGCTCGACATGCCGATCGGCTTTCCGGCAACCGACGAAGGCTCGGCCTTCGGCGCCGCGCTGCTCGGCATGCAGGCACTCGGCATGGTCGGCTCGCTCGACGCCGCCGCCGATCTCGTGCGGATCGAGACCACCGTCGAGCCCGACGCGGTGGCAGCCGCGACCTACGCCGGCATGCGTCCGCTGTTCGCCGGGCTGCATGCCGCGCTGGAGCCGGCGTTCAGGCAGCTGGGTGCAGACTCAGGCACCCTGGATGTGGCGCGCGTCTCCCAGGGAGGCCTCGGGCACCCCGAACGCCTCGACTAGCAGCGTCGCGTGCTCGGCCAGCTCGTCGCATGCTGCGTTGACGGCCTTGATCACGGCCTTCGACCGCGTCGAGGAGAGCTTGCCGTGCTCCTGAAACCAGCCGCGGTCGTGCTCGATCTCGGCGAGCGCGTAGAGGTCGCACACGCGCGCGAGCACCGCCTGTAGCTCGTGGTCGGGGCAGCGCTCCACCGCGTCGGCGAACGCCTCGAGGATCACGCGCGAGGCGTAGACCGTGCCGAGCAGGACCGCGTGGTCCTGGCAGTCGTTGAGCACGTCGAACGGGTCGTCCCCGCGTTGCATCCCGGCCCTCATGCGCGCCGCGGCGCCCTGCTTGACGTGCTCCTCGCCCTGGATGAGCGTGCCGAGCATGGTGAAGAAGCGCTTGTTCGGATTCTCGATCGGGCTCGTGTAGCCGCCCTCGGGCGACACCGATGCGAACCGGTCGAGCAGCGCCTCGCGCGGCACGCGCAGGTTGTCAAACCACAGCCGGCCGTTGTCAACGCCGTTCAGGCCGAGCTTCGCACCGGTGTCCTGGATGCGCAAGCCGTCGAGATCCCCGCCGTCCTCTGAGCGGATCGGGACGATCAGCGCGTGCACGCCGCGCTCCTCGTCCCCGACGATCAGCTGGCAGAAGACGGCGGCCATGATGCCATCGCACGCGGCGTTGCCGATCCACTCCTTGTGCGCGCCGTCGTCGGGCGTGTTGACCACGAACTCCTGCGTCTCGGGGTCGTAGGTCGCCGTGGTGCGCAGTGCTTGGACGTTTGAGCCGTGGTCGCGCTCGGTCATCGCAAAGCAGCCGGGGAGCTTCATGGTCGCGATGTCGTGCAGGTACTTCTCACGGTGGTGGTCGCTGCCGAGGTTCTGGATCGCCCCGCCCCACAGACCGAACTGGACCCCGCACTTGACCAGCAGCGAGAGGTCGCCGAAGGCGAGCGTCTCGAAGCCCGCGATGTAGCCACCGAGATCGTCCTGACCGCCGTAGGCCACGGGGTAGCCCATCGTGGTCCGCGGCGAGGCCGCGAGGTCTGTGACCCACGCCAGCACCTGCCGGCGGTGCTCCTTCAGCTCGAGGTCGTCACGCGGAGCGTTGCCCTCTTGCGCAAGCCACTGGCGGATCTCGTCGCGCACGGCTGCGTGGGGGCCGTCGAGGAAGAGGCCGAGGACGCGGCTGTCGAGCGTGGGCGTAGACGACGCGGCGGCGGTGGTGGCGATGGCTCGGGCTCCCGGTGGACGTTGGCGTCAGGCTACCCAGATTGGCGGCCCCCATGAACGGGTACGCCACGGGAAGTACGGACGGCCACCGTCGTCCGAAGGCGGGAGGAGAGGGATGGCCAAATCGCAGAACGGCTCCGGCAAGGCCGGCGCCACCAAGCGCAAGTCAAAGCCCAAGGCAGAGGTGCACGCCGACCGGATGAAGGCCAAGGTCGACGAGCGGCGCGACGCCGCCGACGGCCTCACCGGGGCGATCGCCGACCGCGCCGGGCACTGGTCGCTCGACGCACGCGATCCGAGCTGGATGGACAAGCAGAAGTACCTGTTCAACCCGCTCATGGACCTGTGGTTTCGGATGGAGATCGAAGGGTTCGAGCGGCTGCCGCCCCCGCCCGCGCTGATCGTGGGGGTGCACGCGGGCGCACCGTTCGTGTGGGACGCCTGGACCGTCGGCTTTCAATGGTGGCGCCACTTCGGCGACGAGCGCGTGCTCCACGGCACCGCGCACGACGTCCTGATGGCCGCGCCCAGAATCGGCGACTACTTCCGCAAGATGGGCGTGCTGCCCGCTGCGCCCGACAGCATCGCCGCGGCGCTTGCCGCGGGGCGCGACGTGGCGCTGTGGCCCGGCGGGGAGGTCGACTCGCTGCGGCCGTGGGCCGAGCGCGACCGCGCCGTGCTCGCCGGCCGCAAGGGCTTCGTGCGGATGGCCATCGCCTCCGGCGTGCCGATCGTGCCCGTGGCCACCATCGGCGGTCCCGACTCGATGCCGGTGCTGGTGCGCGGCCGCCGCCTCGCCACTGCCATGCAGCTCGACAAGGTTGCACGGCTGAAGAACTTCCCGATCGCCCTCAGCGCGCCGTGGGGCATCGCGCCGGCCATGCTCCCCGAGCTCCCCCTGCCCACCAAGATCCGCACCGCCTTCCAGGAGCCCATCCCCGTGGACAACGACCCATCGCGCGTCGACGATCAGGACTACGTCGAGCGTAAGTACGACGAGGTGGTGGCCAGCCTGCAGCGGGGAATGGACACGCTGTCGCGGCGGCGCAAGTTCCCGGTGTTCGGGTAGGCAGTCGTAACGGTTCGCGCGGTCCCGTAGGCGTCCCCTGCGCCACACTTCGCCGATGGCCGCCCCGGCGATCGACGAGCGCTTCGACTCGACCGTGGTGGTCGGCCGTCACCTGTTCACCGCCGACGACTCGGACTTCGCGGTGCTGGTGGCCGA
>JBBPXW010000022.1:0-2591 GCA_038200525.1 Solirubrobacterales bacterium
ATCGTGGCGTCGAGCACCACCATCAGCTGGGCGATGGCGATCACCCCGAGGATGAGCCCGCGCTTCTCGTGGTGTGGGTTGTCTGTCATCGGTGCTCCTTCGAGCGAAAGCGGAGGGGCCATCTCAAGTTCTTTGCGACCGTAGCAGCAAGCGGAGGGATTGTCTCCGAATAGTGATACTCTTCACAGAGTGAGCTCGACCGACACGGCTCGACGTCCACTTCGCGCCGATGCGGAACGCAATCGGCAGCGCATCGTGGCTGCCGCCGCCGAGCTGTTCGCCACCCGCGGCCTCGACGTCTCGCTCGACGACATCGCCCACCACGCGGGCGTGGGCGTCGGCACCGTCTATCGCCGCTTTGCGGATAGGGATGCGCTGATCGACGCGCTGTTCGAGGTCAAGGTGGCCGAGGTGGCCGACCGCGCGCGCGACGCGCTCGAGCTCGACGACCCGTGGGAGGGCTTTTCCATGTTCATGTCGGGGGTGTGTGCCGAGCAGGCGATCGATCGCGGCTTCAAGGAGGCCATGCTCAACCATGGGCCGGGGCGAGAGCGTGTGGCCAGGGCGCGGGAGACGATCGAGCCGCTGGCCACCGAGGTGATCCGGCGTGCCCAGGACAGCGGCCAGCTGCGGCGCGACCTCGACCCGTTGGACGTGCCGCTCATGAACATGATGCTCGGCGGCCTTGCCGACACCACGCGAGCGGTCGACCCCGACTACTGGCGGCGCGCGCTGCAGATCCTTTTGGACGGCCTCGCGGTGCGCCGCGACGAGCCGACCCCGCTGCCGTCGGCCCCGCTCGACCGCGCCGGGTTCGAGACGGCCATGACCCGGCGAGGGCGCTGACGGCTCAACCGGCGGCCTTGCCGCCTGCGGTGGCATAGGGTGCCCGCACTTGTGCGTCGACTCGCACCCATCCTCTCCGTCCTGGTTGCGCTGGCCTGCTCGCCTGCGGCCCACGCCTCCTACCTGCCGGTGAAGGGAGCGCCCGCCTCTGGGCCGTCCACCTTCGACCGTGTGCACATCGAGACCTTCGGATCCTCGAAGGCCAAGAACGTGCTCGTGCTGATCCCCGGCAGATCGACACACCGCTGTTCGTGGCCCAGACAGACCTCACCCGGGGTAGCGTGAAAAGGGCGCGCAGCGCCTGATAAACACGTCGAAGATCCGAACCTACGCGATCCAGACGGACACCGGCATGAGCCACCTCGACGCCGTGCTCGCCCCGCGCAGGACCACCGTGTTCACCCGCTCGGGCACGAAGTTCCTGAACAAGATCGTCGCGCGGCCCACACGCTGACCCAGCCACGATCTCAGATACCGTTCTCGAAGCACCTGTCAACGCACCGAGGAGACTGACGATGAGCGATAGCCCCAAGAACACCGACGAAGCCAAGGGCCGGGTGAAGGAGAGCGCCGGCGACCTGACCGGCAACGACGACCTGAAGAACGAGGGCAAGACCGATCGCGCTGCCGGCGGCCTCAAGGAAGGCATCGACAAGGTCAAGGACGCCATGACCGGCAAGAACAAGAAGGACTAGGCGCTAGGCCGCGAGCGACGTGGGCGCGCCGACCGGGCGCGCCCACCGCGTCTCGAGGCTGACCACCAGCGCCGCCTCGTCACTGCCCTCGACGGCGATCACCTGCATCAGGCAGGCGCACCCCTCGCACAGAACCGATTCCATCGCTTCGAGCGTGCCGACGAACTCGTCGGTGTGGTCGCAGGCAACGTCTGAGCAGATGAGGATGGCGGTGAACATCGCCGGCCCATGGTGGGCGCGCCATCGGACGGATGCGAGGGATCTTGCGGGCGTCAGCCGTCGTCTTGACGGAAGGCCCAGCGCGTCTCGTCGATCGAGAGGCCGCTGGCCAGGCAGGCCAGCAGCTTCATCCGGGCCGCCTGTGGCGACAGGAAGCCGGTCGGGATGATCCCCGTGTTGCGCAGGTCGGCCTCGGAGCCGCGGTAGCCGTAGGTGTCGGTGAGCACCACGCCGCGCTCGGGGCGGCAGTAGGCGACGATCGGGATCCGCTCGGCGGCGGCCGCCCACACGTCGAGCAGCGGGGGCCGCAGATGCCCTGCGCCGAGGGTGCCGATGATCACTCCGTCGGGATCGACCGAGATGGCGGCCTGGGCCAGTGAGCCGTCGTCGCCCGCCATCGTCGGAACCACCAGCACCCGCGCCTCGAGGTTGGGGGGGTCGAGCGACGGGTTGCGCGGGATCCGCGACCAGATGGTCGGGTGGCCCTCGGTCACGCGGCCGAGCGGGCCCGTCTGTGGCGAGGAGAAGGCCACGAGCGACGTGGTGTCGGTCTTGCGCGCGCAGCGCGCGTGATGGATCTCGCCGCCGAAGCACACGAGCACGCCCATCCCCTGTGCGGCCTCGCTGGCAGCCACGCTGACGGCGTCGGTGAGGTTGGCGGGACCGTCGGCGCCCGGGGCCGACGCCGGCCGGATGGCGCCCGTGAACACGATCGGCGCCTCGGCGTCGTGCAGCACGTCGCAGAGCATGGCGGTCTCCTCCATGGTGTCGGTGCCGTGGGTGACCACCACCCCGATGCCCCGCCGTGCCGTGTCCCGCGCCCGTTGGCAG
>JBBPXW010000023.1:0-5568 GCA_038200525.1 Solirubrobacterales bacterium
ATGAAGCGGCCCCCGCTCCAGGTTCCGAGCGCTACGTGTCCGGGGTCGCGCATCGCGCCCATGCTAGGTCCTGATGCTCGCACTAGGCCGACAGCTGCTCGCGCGCCTTGCGGATCCGGGCTGCCTCGGCGGGATAGCGGGTGCGCAGGTCGCCCTCGATCTCGCGCAGGTAGGAGCCGACGGTCTCGTCACCCGAGCCGGTGCGGTCGAGTGGAGGCACACGCGTGTCGGGGCCGGCGCCGGAGCGATCGAGCACCTGCTCGATCGTCCTCACCTCCTCGCGAACGGGCCGCAGCAGTGCCCGCCGCGGGTCGGTGGCCGCGTACTGCAGAAAGTCCCGCGTGGCCGGAGCATTGAGGGCGAACACCGTGCCGTCGCTGCGCTCCCTCACGAGGCTGGGCGCCACCTGGCGCAGCTCACCGAGCGCGGCGAGCCCGAACTCGTCGGGCTTGCCGGCCTCGAAGGAGCCCGTGCTCACCGTCTTCTGGACCGTGGTCCGCAGCCGGACGGCCTCTGCCTTCGAGGTGCGGATCCTCTCCTCGGTGTCGAGCGCGTCGCCGATGTCCGAGCGTGACGCGTCGAGTGCCCTGGCGTCGGCGCGCCCAAGCTCGTCCGGCGGGCCGCACCCGACCGTCATCCCGCCGATCGCGAGCGCGATCGCCACAACGCCGCACGTCAGCCTGCTCACGTCAGGCGGCTGCCGAGCTGCGCGCGAGCTCGATCAGCGAGCGGACTCCGAACCCCGATGCGCCGCTGCCGACGTAGGGACGGTTCAGGCCCCACGCCGTGCCGGCGATGTCCATGTGCACCCAGGGGACCTCGCCGACGAAGTGCTTGAGAAACTCGGCGGCCGTGATCGACCCCGCCTTGCGCACCTCCGGCGCGTTGTCGAGATCGGCGTAGCGGCCCTTGACGAGCTTGGCGGTCTCCTCGTGCAACGGCAGCCGCCACCCCAGCTCGCCGGTGGCCGAGCACGCGGCACCAACCTCCCCGGCCCAGGCGTCGTCGTTTGAGAACAGCCCACAGTGGGTGGAGCCGAGCGCCACCAGGATCGCCCCGGTGAGCGTGGCCAGGTTCACGATCCGCTCGGCACCCTGCTCGACCGCGTAGTCGAGGCAGTCGGCCAGCACCAGTCGGCCCTCGGCGTCGGTGTTGTTGATCTCGATGGTCTTGCCCTGACGCGATGTGACGATGTCGCCCGGCTTGATCGAACGGCCGCTCGGCATGTTCTCGGTGGCGCCGATCACCGCTGTGAGGGTGATCGGCAGGCCCAGCTCGGCGATGGCCGCCACCCCCTCGAGCACGGCTGAGCCGCCCGACATGTCGAACTTCATCTCGCTCATCTTCGCGCCGGGCTTCAGCGAGATGCCGCCGGTGTCGAAGGTCACGGCCTTGCCGACGAAGCCCAGGTGGGGTCCCTGGTCACCCCCGCGGTAGCGCAGCACGATCAGCTGCGGCTCGGCGTAGGTGCCCTGGGCCACCGCGGAGAAGGCGCCCATCCCGAGCTCTGCGATCGCCTCACGGCCGAACACCTCGAGCTCGAGCGTGTCGAAGTCGTCGGCGATCTCGCGCGCGCGCGCCGAGAGGAACTCCGGGTTGGCCACGTTGGAGGGAAGGTTCTGCAGGTCGCGGGCGCGGTTGACGGCGTAGGCGCCGACGGCCGCGGCCGAGACGACCTCCGCCGATACCTCGTCACCGGCGATCTCGAGCGCAGTCAGGCTGCCGTCGTCGTCCTCATCGTCGTCATCCTTGGACTTGAAGCGGTCGAACTCGTAGAGGCGCAGCAGGGTGCCCTCGACGATGGCGGCGGCCACCTCGGCCGGAGCGTCCCAGGACAGGGTCTGCGCGCCGATCTCCTTGGCTCGCGACGCCACGGCGGCGGCCACCACGCGTGCCTTCTCGGGATCGAGCTCGTCGCGCTTGCCGAGGCCCGCGACGATCACCCGCCGCGTGGCGCCACCGGCCTCCTCGTGCACGACTGCCAGCTTGCCGCGGCCCGGCTTGGCCTCCCCGGAGTCCACCACCGCGCGAATCGCCTCGTCACCGGGCTGCTCGCCCTCGAACAGCGGCACGACGCGGGTGTCGGCGGAGGTTTCGCTGGGCGCGCCATCGTGGGCGCTCACGTTGAGGGTGGCCATGGCCGGGCAGTCTAGGGCCGTCCCCGAGTAGGGGCGATAACGTCTCGGCCCCATCGCTTTTGCGCCCGACCACCCAAGGAGTCGCACGCCCCCATGCCCAAGACCGTGATCCTCGGCACCGCTCGCACCCCCTTCGGCAAGATGGGTGGCTCGCTTTGCACCGTCGATGCCACCGATCTCGGCGGCCACGTCATCGAGCACGCGCTCGAGCGCGCGGAGGTACAGCCTGATGAGGTCCAGCACGTCGTCTTCGGCCAGGTGCTCCAAGCCGGTCAGGGCCAGATTCCGTCACGGCAGGCCCAGATCAAGGGCGGCATCCCCAAGGAGGTCTCGTCAGAGACCGTGAACAAGGTGTGCGCGTCGGGCATGCGGGCGGCTGGGATCGTCGACCAGGCGGTCCGCGCAGGCGACCTCGACGTCGCGGTGGCCGGCGGCATGGAGTCAATGTCAGGCGCGCCGTACCTGGTCCCCAAGGCGCGCTTTGGCTACCGCATGGGCGACGCCAAGATGCTCGACGCGATGGTGCACGACGGCCTGACCAATCCCTTCACCGACAAGCAGATGTTCGCGGAGGCCACCGAGGTCGGTGACGAGCTCGAGATCACCCGCGCCGACATGGACAAGTTCGCGCTGCGCAGCCACGAGCTGGCCCTGGCCGCCACCGACGACGGCAGGCTTGCCGAGGAGATCGCGCCGGTGACGATCTCCTCCCGCAAGGGCGACACGGTGGTCGAGGTCGATGAGGCTCCGCGCCGCGGCAGCACGCTGGAGTCGCTGGCAAAGCTGCCGGGCCTGACGGGCAAGGACGGCTCCCACACGGCCGGCAACGCGCCGGGGGTCAACGACGGCGCCGGCGCGCTGGTGCTGTCAAGCGACGAGTGGGCCAACGCCAACGGCAAGGAGGTCCTCGCCACGATCGTCGCCCAGGCGGCGGTGGCAGACGACTTCCCCTACCTGGCCCGCACCCCGGCCAACGCCACCAAGCTGGTGCTCGAGAAGGCCGGCCTGAGCATCGACGACATCGACCTGTTCGAGATCAACGAGGCGTTTGCCTCGGTGGCGGTGAACTCGTTGCGGATGCTCGGCATCGATGAGGAGAAGGTCAACGTCAACGGCGGGGCCATCGCGCTCGGCCACCCGATCGGCGCGTCGGGCGCCCGCATCCTCGGTGCGCTGATCCACGAGCTGCGCCGCCGCGGCGGCGGGCTCGGCGTGGCCGCGATCTGCTCGGGGGGCGGTCAGGGCGACGCCGTGATCCTGGAGGTCGGTGGCGGCTGAGGCAGCCCAGCGCGCAGCAGCCTTCTTCGATCTGGACAAGACCCTGATCGAAGGATCGTCCGCGGTGCATTTTGCGCGGGCGGCCTACAAGGCCGGCATGAGGACGCGCCGCGAGATCGCCGGCGACCTCTACGCCAACCTGAAGTTCCGCTTCCGCGGCTCCACCGACGAGGAGACCGACGCCCTGCGCGCGGCGGTCCTCGGGGCCCTGTCCGGCCAACGGGTGACCGACCTGCAGCGCCTCGGCCCGACTGTGCTGGCGGGCATTCTGCCGCTCATCTACACGGAGGTGCTCGAGGAGGCTTGGAGCCACATCGACGCGGGCAGGCCGGTCTACATCGTCACTGCCGCCAGCCACGAGCTGGCCGAGACCCTCGCAAGTGTGCTCGCGCTCGACGGTGGGATCGGCGTGCGGTCGGAGACCCGGAATGGGGTCTACACGGGCGAGCCCGACGGACCGTTCACCTACCGCGAGGGCAAGGTCCAGGCGATCGAGGAGCTTGCCGAGGCCGAGGGCTTCGACCTTTCGGAGTGCTTCGCCTACTCGGACTCGGAGTCCGACCTGCCGATGCTGCGCGCCGTCGGCCACCCCGTGGCGGTCAACCCCGACCGTGAGCTCGACCGGATCGCGCGCGCGGAGGGCTGGCGGATCATGCGCTTCGACAAGCTGGCCCGGCGCATGCGCCTGGCCGCCGCCGTGGCTGGGCTTGCCGCTGTCGGCGGCGGCGGCTACACCGTCGGCCGGCTGCGCGACAGCTCGGGCCGTGCCCGGCGCCTGCTCCGCACGGTCCGCCGCGGCTAGACGGATGGGCTCGAGGCCGCCGGGGCGCGTACCCCGTGCATGGCTCAAGCCAACACAGAGACAGTTCAGAACAGGAACTCCGAGAAGGCTGCGCACCAGCAATACGGCCAGAACCAGGAGCCCAAGCAGTCTCAGGAGGAAAGCTCGTCGCTGTGGGACGGCGATGAGCACTCAGACGCCCCTGGGCCGTTCGGCACAGGCAGCGAGTAGCGAGCCGCGCTCCCGGGTAGCCGCGTCGTCATGATCGACGACGAAGAAGAGGTCAAGGACAGCGACGACGCCCAGGAAGCCGCCGAGCACGACGAGGGCCAGGACCAGGACCCGAAGCAGTCGCGCGAGGAGAACGCCGGGCTGATGGACAGCGCCGAGCACTCCGATGCCCCCGGGCCGTTTGGCACCGGTGAGCCGCAGGATCCAGAAGATGGTGATTAGCTGGGGCCGTCATGGCCCAGCTCGATGAATCCGAGCGCTGGTTCCGCGAGAAGTTCGCGCGCACGCCCCAGCGCGACGCCCTGTTCACCACGATCTCGGGCGAGGAGATCCAGCCGCTCTACACGCAGGCCGATCTGCCCGACAGCGCGGCGATCGGCCTGCCGGGCGAGTACCCCTACACGCGCGGCGTCTACCCGTCCATGTACCGCGGCCGCCTGTGGACCGTGCGCCAGTTCGCCGGCTTCGGCACCGCGGAGGAGACCAACGAGCGCTTCCGCTACCTGCTCGCCCACGGCCAGACGGGCCTCTCGACCGCCTTTGACATGCCGTCGCTGATGGGTCACGACTCCGACCACTTCCGGTCGGAGGGGGAGGTGGGCCGCGAGGGCGTGGCGCTCGACACCACCGCTGACATGGAGACGCTGTTCGACGGCATCGACATGGGCGAGGTGTCCACCTCGATGACGATCAACGCGCCCGCGGCGATCATGCTCGCCTTCTACGTGGTGGCCGCTGAGCGCAAGGGCGTGCCCCCGCAGCAGCTCGCCGGCACGATCCAGACGGACATCCTCAAGGAGTACATCGCCCAGAAGGAGTGGTGCTTCCCGGTCGATCCGGCCATGCGGCTCGTGACCGACATGGTCGAGTACTGCACGAATGAGCTGCCGCGCTGGCATCCGATCTCGATCTCGGGCTACCACATCCGCGAGGCGGGGTCCACGGCCCAGCAGGAGCTCGCGTTCACGCTCAAGGACGGCTTCACCTATGTGGAGCACGCCATCGCCCGCGGCCTCGACGTCGACGACTTCGCGCCGCGACTGTCGTTCTTCTTCAACGCCCACATCGACTTCTTCGAGGAGATCGCCAAGTATCGCGCCGCCCGCCGCATCTGGGCGCGCGAGCTGCGCGAGACCTACG
>JBBPXW010000024.1:0-7967 GCA_038200525.1 Solirubrobacterales bacterium
GCCCTCCACGGCGCCGGCGCCGACGATCTCTCCGAGCGCTTCGGCGTGGCCGACGTGCTGGAGAAGGCCAAGCTCGGGCGCCCCCTCAGCCGTCTGATCGGACGGGCGATGCGGCTCGGGCTGACAGCGGTGGTGGTGTTCGCCGCCCTCTCCCTGCTCGGCCTGCAGTTCCTCAGCGACTCGCTGAACGCCGCCGTGCTGCTGCTGCCGAACCTCGCCGTGGCCGGGGTACTGCTCCTGGCAGGCGTCGTGCTCGGCGGCCTTGCTCGCGAGCGCGCCGACAGGCTCACGCGCGAGATGGACCTGCCGGTGCCGGTCGGTGCCGTCGCGCAGGCGGCTGTCGTCGGGGTGTTTGCCATCACGGCCGCAGCGCAGGTGGCCGTGTCCACGGCGATCCTGATGGGCGTCGTGGGGATCGCGCTCGCCGGCGTGGCCGCCACGATCGCGTTGAGCTTCGGGCTCGGCGGGAGCGCGATCGCTCACGAGCTCACCGCGGGGCGCTACCTGCGCAACGACCTCGAGCCGGGACAGGACATCGGCTTCGGCGACGTGCGCGGGGAGGTCGTGGTCGTCGAGACCGCCACCACCGTCCTCCGTGCTGCCGACGGCAACACGATCCGGGTGCCCAATGCGCTCCTGCTGAGCTCCGTGGTGACTGTGTACGACCGGGCGCAGTCCGAAGATCTGTAACCCACGGAGGCATACACCCGTCCTAGCTGGGTAACAATCGGGTTCGGGCGCCGTGCCCGGCCGCGATGCGGCACGTGACCTCGAACGCTAGGACACCAGTGCAGGATTCAAATACGAAAGACATGGCGGTCGGAGACCTGGTCAAACAGCTCTCCGAGCAGACCGCGACGCTCGTCCGCAAGGAGATGCAGCTCGCGCAGGTCGAACTGCAGGAGAAGGGCAAGCGCGCCGGGCTCGGCGCCGGCCTCTTCGGTGGCGCGGGCGTCTTTGCCCTCTATGGCGGCGGCGCCCTCGTGGCGGCGCTCGTGCTCGCGCTCGCTACGGCCGTGGCGGCCTGGCTGGCCGCGCTGATCGTGGCCGTCGTGCTGTTCGCCGTGGCCGGCGGAGCTGCGCTCACCGGCAAGAAGCAGGTCGAGCAAGCTGTTCCGGCGGCGCCCGAGCAGGCGATCCAGAGCGGCAAGCGCACCGCCGACGAAGTGAAGGGAAGGGCAGGACGATGAGCGACGCAAAGGGCAAGGACACCGGCTCCGAGGCCGAGGCCGACAGCGAGACGGCGGAGGACTCCCCAACCAAGGCGCGGGGCAGGCAGGAGAAGAAGCGCAACGACGAGGCCATTGAGGCGCAGGCCGAGGTCAAGGAGGCTGAGGCAGAGGCCCACGAAGCCGACCCCGACCAGCCCGAGGGCCAGGAGAAGCCGAGCGCCGATCAGCTCCGCGGCGAGATCGCCGAGACCCGGGACGAGCTCGGTGACACGGTCGAGGCGCTGGCTGCAAAGACCGACGTCAAGGCGCAGGCCAAGGAGAAGGTCGACGAGCAGAAGGCCCAAGCCCAGGCGAAGGTCGACGAGGTCAAGCAGCAGGCCGAGCAGCAGAAGGCTCGCGCCCAGACCAAGCTCAACGAGACCACCGCGCAGGCCAAGGAGAATCCGGCACCGTATGCCGCGGCCGCAGGCGGCGTCGTGGCCCTGCTCCTGCTCATCCTCTTCCTGAAGCGGAGGCGATAGCCATGGCGAAGGCCATCTACACACCCATGGGGATCATCTTCGGCGTGCTCGGCGGTCTGCTTGGCGGCGTCGTGTTCAAGCAGATCTGGAAGATCGTCGCCGGTGAGGAAGATGCTCCGTCTGCAAAGGAGAGCGAGTACGGCTGGAGCGAGATCCTGCCGGCGGCCGCGCTGCAGGGCGCGATCTTCGCGTTGGTCAAGGCAGTGATTCATCGAAGTGGCGCCCGCGGCTTCGAAAAGCTCACCGGCACCTGGCCGGGCGACTGAGGGGTTAGGGCAATGGCACTCGAACACCGAGAAGAACGCGAAACGCTCGAAGCGAAGCGCGGTGATCGTGGGGCGCACGATGGCGATGCGCCCGACAGCCCTGGCGATGTGTCCAAGATGGGGACGCTGAAGCGGACCTTCAAGGAGTTCTCGGCCGACAACATCACCGACTGGGCCGCGGCACTGACCTACTACTCCGTGCAGGCGGTCTTTCCGGCGATCATCGCGCTGGTCTCGATCATCGGCCTAATCGGGGGCAGCCTGACGCAGACGCTGATCGACAACGTGAGCACGGTTGCCCCGGGCCCGGCCAAGGACATCATCGTGCCGGCGATCAAGAACCTCTCGTCGTCAAAGGGGGCCGCTGGGATCGCGTTCATCCTCGGGCTGCTGCTGGCGTTGAACTCCGCGTCGAGCTACGTGGCGGCGTTCACCCGCGCCTCGAACTCGATCTATGACGTCGAGGAAGGCCGGCCGGTCTGGAAGCTCAAGCCCCAGCAGATCGGGATCGTGCTGGTGCTGATCATCATGCTGGTGCTGGTCGTGGTGATGGTTGCCGTGAGCGGCCCGCTTGCCGAGCAGGCCGGGAAGGTCGTGGGCGCCGGGAGCTCGGCGGTCATGATCTGGGACATCGCCAAGATCCCGGTGGTGCTGCTGATCGTGGGGCTGATGTTCGGGTTCCTCTACAAGACGGCACCGAACGTCAAGCAGCCGGGCGCGAAGTTCTTCACCCCCGGTGGCTTCGTGGCGCTGTTCATCTGGATCGTCGCTTCGGTGCTGTTTGCCATCTACGTGGCCAAGTTCGCCACGCTGAACAAGACCTACGGGTCGATGGGCGGCGTGATCGCGTTCCTGATCTGGATCTGGATCACCAACCTGGCGATCCTCTTCGGCGCGGAGTTCAACTCCGAGCTGCAGCGCAGCCAGCAGCGCGAGGCCGGCGAGGCGGCGCCGCTCGACAAGCCGTTCCTCGAGCCGCGCGATGCCGCCAAGCTCGAGAAGCAGGAGAAGAAGTAGCGCTCGCAAACTCGCACCACTGAAAGGAAGATGGATATGTCAACGAAGACCAAGACAGCGAAGTGGGGCCTCAAGGCCGCGAAGGCAGCGCCCGCCAAGGGGCGGCTGGCCAAGACCGGGGCAAAGATCGGCAGGCGCCGGGTGCAGCGCAGCCCGGCCGGCACGGCGGTCTACTTCAGCCGCGCGCTGGTGGGCAATGAGGCGGCGCGTGACGATCTGCGCACCGCCTACGCATCGGCACGCAAGGCCTACGTGCGCAGCTCGGACCGGCGTGGCCGACCCGATCTCGTGGCACTGTTCGACGATCGCAAGGCACGCCGAGAGGCCGGCAAGGCCGCGACGGCGCTGCGTGCCGCGCTGCAGACGGCCGGACGCACGCGCACGAAGCCCAAGAGCAGGAAGGTCCCGGTGATCGCAGTGGTGGCGGTGGCCGGTGCCGGCACCGCCGTGGCGCTCAACGGCGACCTGCGCGCCAAGCTCACCGGCTCGTCGCCGGACTCCGATTCGGGTGCGGGCGCCACGAACGGCACGCCCGCCGGCGCCGGCACCGGCGCCGGCGCCTGACCGATAACGCCGACCGGGTATGCCCTCCGCGCGGGGGCATGCCCGGCGGGCATCGGCGTTTCAGCCGCGCCGGGCGAGGTCCTCGATCGGCTGGGGTGTGTGAGCGCCCGCCTCGCGGGTAGCCCCGCCAGATGCAGATCGGATTCAAGCTCATCGCGGAGGCCTTCGGGCCGCAGGAGATCGTGCGCCAGACGGTGCGGGCCGAGGAGGCGGGCTTCGACTTCGTCGAGGTGTCCGATCACTTCCATCCGTGGCTCGAGAGCCAGGGTCATTCGGCGTTTGCGTGGTCGATGCTCGCCGCCGCCGCGGCCCGCACCGAGCGGATCGTGCTGGCGACCGGAGTGACGTGCCCGTTCCTGCGCTACCACCCCGCCGTCATCGCGCAGGCGGCCGCGACCACACAGCTGCTGAGCGACGGCCGGTTCGTGCTCGGCATCGGCGCCGGCGAGCGACTGAACGAGCACGTGATCGGCGGCGGCTGGCCCGCGGTCCGGGTGCGCCACGAGATGCTGCGCGAGTCGCTCGAGATCATCCGGCTGCTGTGGTCGGGCGGCTCCCACGCCTACGAAGGCAAGCACCTGACCATCGAGGATGCCCGCGTCTACGACCTGCCGGAGGTCGCGCCGCCGATCGCGCTTGCCATCAGCGGCCCAACATCGGCCACGATCGCCTCGGAGCTTGCCGACGGCATCTTCGCCACTGAGCCGCGTGAGGACCTGACGAGCGCCTACGCCGACGCCGGCGGCACGGGCGCCAGGTATGCCGAGGTGCCGCTTGCCTGGGCGCCGGACGAGACCGCAGCCGCTGAGAGCGCGCACGAGCTGTTCCGCTTCGGCCTCACGGGCTGGAAGGTGCTGGCGGACCTCCCGAATGTCGTGAACTTCGAGTCAGCGACGGCCTTCATCTCGCCCGACGACATGCGCGAGACGTTCGCCTGCGGTCCCGATCCCGCGCGCCACCTCGAGGTGGCCCAACAGTTCGTGGACGCCGGCTTTGACCACCTCGCGCTGGTCAACGCGGGACCGGACGTCGACGGGTTCTTCTCGTTCTACGAGCGGGAGCTTGCCGAGCCGATCCGCCGGCTCACGCCCTCGCAGTCGCAGAGCTAGCTTCACCCGGACTCAGACGAGCAGCTTGTCGAGCGTGACCGGCAGCTCGCGCAGAGCGTGGTCCAGGTGAGCGCAAACCTTCGTTACTCACCAACGGCCGCTGGGTAGCCGCGTCGAATGGCACAAACCACACCACTCGCAGCAGTCGGCAAGGGCCTCGCCGCCGGTGCCGTCGGCACCGCTGCCATGACGGCCTACCAGACCGTCGTGGCAAAGATCCGCGACCAGCAGGCAAGCACCACGCCAGCCGAGGTGGCCAAGCGAATCATCCGTGGGGTGCTCGAGCGCGAGATCTCCGATGACAAGACCAGCACCCTCAACAACGCCATGCACGTGGCCTACGGCACGAGCTGGGGAGCGGTGTACGGGCTCACCCAGTCAACGGTGCACGCGAGCCCGGTGCGCCACGGCGCCGCGTTCGGAACGGGCGTATGGGCCGCGGCCAGCTTCGTCGAGCTTCCGGCCATGCAGCTCGCGCCGCCGCCGTGGGAGTACCCGCCACTCGAGCTCGCGCTCGACATCTCCTACCACCTCGTCTACGGCGTAGGCGTGGCCGCTGCCTACGCGCTGCTCGACCGCTGAGCCGAGGGGCGCTGAGCGCCGGCCTGCTCAGAAGGCGGCGGAGGAATCACCTTGCTCTGGAGAGCGCCGCCACCGCCGAGAGGTTTCGCGCGGCCGGGACCCGGGCCCTCTCAGCTGCAAGCGCTCGCCCGATGCCCCTGTTGGCACTGGTGACCAAGGCGGTCTTGTGGGTCAGCTCCATTCGCGCTCAGGTCTCGCGGTCCAGGCGCGCGGCGCGCTCGGATTCGGCATCTGCCTTCTCCTGCTGGCGCGCTGCATTCTCCTTGGCGTCGCCCTTCTGTTCCTCCTTGCGGCCCTGCTGACGCAGATGTGCGTCGTCGGTCACGTCGCCGGCGGCTTTCTTTGCGCGGCCGGTGATCTTGTCCATGATGCCCATGCGTTGTGCTCCTCGATCGGGGTCACTGTCGGTTACCCGTCCAGCGAGGCGCCAATCCCGATGCAGGTCCTCGACCTGGCGCGACGGATCCGGCATGGAGGGCGGCCTGAACGAGACCTACGAGCGGCTCGACGAGGTGCTGGCCGGCGCGCGCGTTTCAACGCCCGGCGGTCCGGAGAGCCGGGGCTGACGCCGCGGGCAGCAGCCCCGCCCTGAAAGAAAGCGATGGCACCCATTGAAGGCAGTCACCTGGCACGGCACCCATGACGTTCGTGTGGACAATGTCCCGGACCCGGCGATCGAGCACCCCACCGACGCCATCATCCGGGTCACGTCATCCGGCATCTGCGGCTCGGACCTTCACCTCTACGAGGTGCTCGGCCCGTACCTCGACGTCGGCGACATCCTCGGACACGAGCCCATGGGCATCGTCGAGGAAGTGGGCACGGAGGTCACCCACATCAAGGCGGGCGACCGCGTGGTCATACCCTTCAACGTGTCCTGCGGCCACTGCTTCATGTGCGACAAGGGACTGATGTCGCAGTGCGAGACCACCCAGGTACGCGACTACGACACGGGGGCCGCATTTCTCGGCTACACGAAGCTGTACGGCCAGGTGCCCGGCGGCCAGTCGGAGTTCCTGCGGGTGCCCCAGGCGCAGTTCGGCCCGATCAAGGTGCCCGAGGGACCGTCTGATGACCGCTTCGTCTACCTCTCCGACGTGCTGCCGACGGCGTGGCAGGCGGTCGAGTACGCGAACATCCCCGACGGCGGCGACGTGCTCGTGCTGGGCCTCGGCCCGATCGGCGAGATGTCATGCCGGATCGCCCAGCACCGCGGTGCCGGCCACGTGATGGCAGTCGACCTGGTGCCGCAGCGGCTTGACCGCGCCCGCGCGCACGGCGTCGATGCGATCAACCTCGAGGACCAGGACGACCTGCCGGGCTACGTCCGGTCGATCACCGACGGCCGCGGTCCGATAGCCGTGATCGACGCCGTCGGCATGGAGGCCCACGGAGCCCCGATCGGCAAGCTGGCGCAGCGCATGGCCGGCTTCCTTCCCGACAAGGCCGCACAGAAGATGATCGAGACGGCCGGCACCGACCGCCTCAGCGCCCTGCACATGGCCATCGAGCTCGTGCAGCGCGGCGGCAACATCTCGCTGTCGGGCGTCTACGGTGGCGCGGCCAGCCCGATGCCGCTGATCCAGATGTTCGACAAGCAGGTCAACATGCGCATGGGCCAGGCGAACGTCAAGCGCTGGGTCGACGACCTGATGCCGCTTGTCTCCGCGGACGACGATCCACTTGGCGTCGAGGACTTCGCCACCCACCACGTGGCGATCGACGAGGCTCCCCACGCCTACGAGATCTTCCAGAAGAAGCAGGACAACGCGTTCAAGATCCTGCTGAAGCCATGAGCCTGCGCGTCGTCGTAACCGGTGCGACCGGCAACGTGGGCACGAGCGTGCTGCTCGCGTTGTCGGCCGACCCGGCGGTCGGCACCGTCGTGGGGCTCGCGCGCCGGGCCCCACGACTGCGATTTCCCAAGGTCTCGTTCGCCGAGGCCGACGTGTCTCGCGACCCGCTCGAACGGCACTTCGAGGGCGCCGACGTGGTCATCCACCTGGCGTGGCTGATCCAGCCGGGCCGCGACGAGGCCACGACCCGCGCAACCAACGTCGAGGGCAGTCGACGCGTGTTCGAGGCGGTAGTGGCCGCGGGCGTTCCAGCCCTCGTCTATGCCTCGTCGGTCGGCGCCTACTCCCCCGGCCCGAAGGACCGCGCTGTCGACGAGAGCTGGCCGACCGGCGGGATCGAGACGTCGTTCTACTCGCGCCACAAGGCCGAGGTCGAGCGGATCCTTGACGGCATCGAGGAGCGCGCGCCGCAGCTGCGCGTGGTGCGTCTGCGGCCCGGGCTCATCTTCAAGCGCGAGGCGGCGACCGGGATCCGGCGGCTGTTCGCGGGCCCGTTCGTGCCCAATGCGCTTCTCCGCCCCGGCCTCATCCCCATCGTCCCTGCGCTGCCCGCTCTCGTGTTCCAGGCGGTCCACTCACTCGATGTCGGCGAGGCCTACCGGCTCGCGGCCGTCTCCGAGGATGCGCGTGGGCCGTTCAACATCGCAGCCGAGCCGGTGTTGAATCCCGATGTCATCGCCGACGCGCTGGGGGCCCGGACGGTCCCTGTGCCGGCCCGCGTCGTGCGGGGACTGGCCGCCGCATCGTTTCGACTGCGCCGGCAGCCGACCGAGCCGGGCTGGCTCGACATGGCTCTCCAGGTGCCCGTGATGGACACGCGACGAGCGCGCGAGGAGCTGGGCTGGCGCGCGACCCGATCGGCCACCGACACGCTGGTCGA
>JBBPXW010000025.1:0-6438 GCA_038200525.1 Solirubrobacterales bacterium
CCGGCCCATGGTTGAGCATGGCCTCCTTGAAGCCGCGATCGAGCGCCTGCTCGGCGCAGACCCCCGACATGAACATGGCGAAGCCCTCCCACGGGTCGTCGAGCTCGAGCGCGTCGCGCGCACGGTCGGCCACCTCGGCCACCTTGACCTCGAACAATGCATCGATCAGCGCATCCCTATCCGCAAAGCGGCGATAGACGGTGCCCACGCCCACCCCTGCGTGGTGGGCGATGTCGTCGAGCGAGACGTCGAGGCCACGGGTCGCGAACAGCTCGGCGGCGGCGGCAAGGATGCGCCGACGATTGCGCTCGGCGTCGGCGCGGAGTGGGCGCTGAGCCGTGTCGGTCGAGCTCACTCTGTGAAGAGTATCACTATTCGGAGACGATCCCTCCGCTTGCTGCTACGGTCGCAAAGAACTTGAGATGACCCCTCCGCTTTCCCTCGAAGGAGCACCGATGACAGACAACCCACACCACGAGAAGCGCTGGCTCATCCTCGGGGTGATCGCCATCGCCCAGCTGATGGTGGTGCTCGACGCCACGATCGTGAACATCGCCTTGCCGTCGGCCCAGACCGACCTCGGCTTCTCCAACGACTCGCGCCAGTGGATCATCACCGCCTACGCATCCGTGCACGGCTATACCGTCGCTTTCTGGGTCTCGGCGGGCGTGTTCGCGGTCGGCGCGCTGATCGTGGGGACGGTCATGCGGCCGATCAAGGTCGCTGCGGAGGAGCCGGTCGGGCAGCCGGTGGCCGCCTGACCGGCCGCACCGGGCTCAGGACATCGAGCGGGAGATGATCATGCGCTGGATCTCGTTGGTGCCCTCGTAGATCTGGGTGATCTTGGCGTCGCGCATCATGCGCTCGACCGGGTACTCGGTCACGTAGCCGAAGCCGCCGAGCACCTGCACGGCGTCCACGGTCACGTCCATCGCCTGGTCGGAGGCAAACAGCTTGGCCATCGAGGAGTACTTGCCGAGGTCGGGGTCGTTGCGGTCGGCCTTGGCGCAGGCGGTGTAGAGCAGCTCGCGGGCCGCGGCCGTCTTTGTCTCCATGTCGGCCAGCTTGAAGGCGATCGCCTGGTGCTCGATGATCGGCTTGCCGAAGGAGATCCGCTCCTTGGCGTACTGGGTGGCGTAGTCGGTGGCGCCCTGGGCGATGCCCACGGCCTGGGCACCGGCGCCGAGTCGCGTGCGCTCGAGCGTCGAGAGCGCCACCTTCATGCCGCGGCCCTCCTCGCCGATCAGGTTCTCGGCGGGGATGCGCACGTCCTCGAACACCGGCTGCCCGGTCGGGGAGCCCTTGATCCCGATCTTGTGCTCGAGCTTTGGCACGGAGAAGCCCGGCGTGTCCTTGTCCACCACGAACGCCGAGATCCGCTTGCCCTCACGGTCGGTCGCGGCGAACACGACGTAGAAGTCGGCGATCGTGGCGTTGGTGATCCAGTTCTTGGTGCCGTTTATGACCCAGTCGCTGCCGTCCTTGACCGCAGATGTGCGCATGGCGCCGGGATCGGAGCCGGCCTCGGGCTCTGACAGACAGAAGGCGGGCGACTTCTCACCGGACGCGCAGTCGGGAAGCCACCGCTGCTTCTGCTCGTCGGTGCCGTGCAGCTGGATCGGCAGCGTGCCGAGCTCCTGCACCATCAGGATCAGCGCCGAGGAGGCGCACGCCTTGGCGATCTCCTCGACGGCCACGTTGAGCATCAGCGTGCCCGTGCCGGTGCCGCCGAGCTCCTCGGGGAAGGGCAGGCCGAGGATGTCGTGCTCGGCCAGCGCCTTGCGCACGTCCCACGGGTACTCGCCGGTGCGGTCGATCTCTGCGGCCCGGGGGGCGATCTCGCCCGCCACCAGGTCGCGGATGGTCTCCTGGAAGTCCTTGAACTCCTGCGGCAGCGTGTAGGTGTCGGCGCCCGGCGTGGTGGTGGCGGTCATGCCATGAGCCTAGGGCAGCGCCACGTGCACAGGTAGGCTCTGAGGTGGTGGGCCGGGAAGCCTGGTCGGCACCCTCCAATGCTGCCCGAAATCACCAACTTCGCCACCCCTGTCGTTCTCGTGGCCGCCAGCTTGGTGCTGGCCGTGCTCGGCTCGGCGCTGACCAACCGGGTTCCCGTCCCAGCGCCGTTGATCTTCCTGGTCGCGGCCGCGGTGATCTCCGACGTGTGGCCGAGCCTCTACGGCGACCTGTCGATCCTCACCGTGGAGCGCGTCGCCGTTCTGGCGCTGATCGTGATCCTCCTCGGCGGCGGGATGGACATCGGCGCAGGTCGGTTGCGAGAATCGATCGGGGACATCACGGCGATTGGAGTGCTCGGGACGTTTGTCACGGCCGCGGGGGTGGCGGTGGTCGGGCATTTCGCGCTCGGTCTGGACTGGAAGGTCGCTGGGGTGCTGGGCGCCGCGCTCTCGCCGACCGATCCCGCCGTGATGTTCTCCGTGCTGGGAAGGCGCGAGATCGGCGGGCGGTCCGGGACCGTGCTCGAAGGAGAGGCCGGGGTCAACGACCCCGCCGGCATCGCGCTGCTGCTCGGACTGCTCGAGGTTGCGACCCACGCTGACACCTCGGTGCTCGTGGTGCTCGAGGAGTTCGTCCTCGAGATGGGCATCGGGCTCCTCGCGGGCCTGGCGGGCGGCTACGTCCTGGTACGGATCGTCCAGCGGATCGCGCTGCCCGTACGCGGTCAATATCCGGTGCTCGTGCTCACCGGCGCCGGCCTGCTGTACGCGGCCACCACGCTGGCGGGGGGCTCGGGCTTCCTGGCCGTCTTCGTGGCGGGCCTGCTGCTCAGCGACGCGACCGTCCCCTACCGCGGCGACGTGGAGCGGTTTGTGTCAGGACTCTCCAACCTGGCCGAGGTGGCGGTCTTCCTCGCCCTCGGACTCACGATCTCCATCGGCGGCATCGACGGGCGCGATTGGCTCGGTGGCGCGGTCCTGTTCGCCCTCCTTGCGATCGTGGTCAGACCCGCGGTGGTGGGTGCGACCCTCGCACGATCACGTCTACACGCGCGGGAAAAGGCCTTCATCGCGTTCAGCGGACTCAAGGGTGCGGTCCCGATCCTGCTCGCCGCCTTTGCCGTGCTTGGGGGCGTGCCCAGCGCGGGCCGCATCTACAACCTGGTGTTCGTCGTCGTGCTCCTGTCGGTCGGGCTGCAGGGCACGCTGGTGGCAAAGGTCGCCGAGAGGCTCAGGATCCCGATCGTCACGCGAGCGCGTCTTCCGTGGGAGCTCTCGATACAACTTGCCGAGCAGCCGGCCGATCACCTGGAGTTGATGGTGCAGCCGGGGGCGTGGGCCGAAGGCCAGCGGCTCGATGAGCTGCCGCTCGAGCCGGAGTCGTGGGTGACGCTCGTGGTCCGCGATGACGTGGCCCTCCCGGCGCGGCCCGATACCCGGCTGGAGAGCGCCGACGTGGTGCTGATCCTGGGAGGGGGCTCGCAGGGACTCGAGGACCGCTTCGCGGGCTAGGGCCGTCCTTGCACCGTCAACTGGTTCTTGCGCGGCCCGCCGGCGTAGGGGTCCTTTGCGTCGGTCGGGTACGTGAACTTGCCGTGTGGCCCGATCCGCGCAGCCCGGCGACCTTCGCCTCGAGCCGTGCTGCGCGACCTTACAGCGCCATCCCCAACTCGCGGCCGAGCCACACCGCGGCCAGTCCCGCGAGCACGCTGACGGCGATGTTGGCCGCCGCAACCCGCGTGCCGCCGTGCTCGGCCAGCCGGTGCGACTCCAGCACCCAGGTGCTGAAGGTGGTGTAGCCCCCCACCAAGCCAACGCCCGCGAGGCGGAACGCGTCGTGGCCGAGACCGACGCCGGCGAGCACGCCGAGCACGAGCGCACCGCTCATGTTCACTGCGAAGGTGCCGTAGGGAAACGCCGCGTTGCAGCGGCGCGAGATGCGACCGTCGAGCAGCAGGCGCGCGAGGCTCCCGAGGCCGCCGAGCAGCCCTACGCCGACCAGCAGGCCAAGGCTCATGCCGCCACACCAGAGCGGGGAGTCAGAGTCGTGGCGAGTGCCACGGCCACGAGGCCCACAGTCACACTGGCCGCGATGTATCCGACAGCGAGTGCGACGTGACCCGCGTCCAACATGCCGAGCAGCTCGAGCTGCATCGTCGCGAACGTGGACAGCCCGCCGCAGAAAGCGGCGCCGAGGAGCGGCCGCCGGGACCCCGACGGCGGAAATCGCGTCACGAGGTACCCGATGAGCAGCGCAGCGACGACGTTCGCCGTAAAGGTCCCCCACGGCCACCGGCCTGGATCCTGGACGACCAGCTCGGCCAGCTCGGCGCGCGCGGCCGTGCCGATGGAGCCACCGACGAACACAACGGCGAGCTCGCGGGCATCGACGGTCACGTGACGCGCGTCGTGAAGTCCATGATCAGCTGCGCCGTCTCGAGCGGCACGTCGAGCTGCGGGCAGTGACCGACGCCGTCGAGCTCGACCCAGTCGGCATTCGGCAGCCAGTCGCCTCGAAAGCGCGCCGCGGCCGTCGGCCAGGCGAGCAGCCTGTCCTGCGTGCCCCACACGATCCGGACCGGGCAGGTGATGCTCTCGGCATCGAGCGGATAGCCCTCGCGGAGGGCGTAATCCACCAGGGGACCGACCTCGCAGCTCACGACCCCGCGGATCTGGTGGGCGAGCAGCGCCGCGGGGATGTGCTCGAAGTTGGTCGTGATGAACTGCGTCGCGCGGCGGCGCCCTGCGGGCGAGGACATCGCCGCATCCGCGTGGGGGGCGATCGCCTTCACCTGCTCCTGCATCGTCGGGAAGAAGGCGAGCGTCTGCTTGAACGACTCGTCCCCGCCAGCCCAGCCCCCGGCTGGTGCGAGCGCCACCACCGACTCTGCCCGGCCGCGCCCGGCGAGCTGCAGTGCCACGAAGCCGCCGAGCGAGTTGCCCACGATGTGCGCCGTCTCGAAGCCCGCATCGTCCATCGCCCGCTCGACGGCGTTCCCGAGCGAGGCGCTGGTGAGCGCCTCGTCGAGGGGCGGACCACCGGCATGGCCAAGGAGCGTCGGCGCCAACACGTCGTGGTGGCGCTCGAGCTCTGGCAGCACGAGCTCCCAGGTGCGCCAGGTGTCGGTGAAGCCATGCAGGCAGACGAGCGGCGAACCGGAGCCGCCACGATGCGATGCGGTGAAGGAGGCGTCCATCGCCCGGATGGTGTCAAGCCTCTCGAGGTCGCGGGGCTCGCGATCAGCGGCGGCCGGCCGATCGCTACAAGTTGTCGACGAACGCGCGCAGTTTGGGTGCCGCGTCGCGCAGGATAGGCCCGTGACCAAAGCCGACCGTGTCTGGTTCAAGCGCAGCGAGCTTGCGTTCAGAGTCCTTGTTGAGCGCCGGGTCGGGCGTGAACAGGGCCGGAGGTTGCCGTAGGCCCGGGACGGGCAGCGGAACACGCAGGTTGAAGAAGACGTCTCCGCAGATCAACGTGCGGTCGCTCGCACGCCAAAACGATATGTGGCCCGGAGAATGCCCGGGTGTGTCAAGGACGGTGAAGCCGGCCACCAACGCGTCTCCCTCGCGGAGCGTCCGAGCCACGGGCGCGCCTGCGAAACCCGCCGCGGCGTTGGCGATCTTGCCCAGACGAAACCGGACGATCCCATCCGCAAGGACAAGCCTGCCGGTCTCGGTGGCTTCGCGGTCGGCCGCTCCGCACCAGACGGGAACGCCGAGACGGTCAGCGAGGTCCTTCATCGCACCGGCGTGGTCCCCGTGAGCGTGGGTCAGCACGATGGCCGAGATCGTGCGGTTCCCGATCGCGGCGGCGACCTTGTCCGCCGACTGCCTGATGCCGGTGTCAACCAGGACATCGCCAATGACATATGCGTTGATGCCGTCTGCCGGCGTCAACGCCAGGCGCCAGACATCCAAAGCCACATTCTCCATGGAAGAGACCCTACGCCGCGCCGTCGAAAACCGCCGGGGCGGTAGCGGAGGTGAAATCTCCGCTTCTCTACCCTCAAGCGATGACCTCTCGCGAACCGAATCGCTGGGCCGTGCTCGCGCTGCTCGGCGTCGCCCAGCTCATGGTTGTCCTCGACGCGACGATCGTCAACATCGCCCTGCCCTCCGCGCAGAGAGACCTGGGCTTCTCGACTGACAGCCGGCAGTGGGTGATCACCGCCTATGCGCTCGCGTTCGGCAGCCTGCTGCTCGTGGGCGGCAAGATCGGCGACCTCTTCGGCCGCAAGTGGACCTTCGTCGGCGGCTTGATCGGCTTCTCGGTCGCGTCCGTCATCGGCGGTCTCGCGCCATCGTTCGCTGTCCTCGCGATCGCCCGCGCGCTCCAGGGCGTCTTCGGCGCGCTGCTCGCCCCCTCCGCGCTGTCGCTGCTCACGGTCACCTTCGCCGACTCGCCCGAGCGGCCCAAGGCGTTCGGCATCTTCGCGGCTGTGGCGACCGCGGGCGCGTCGGTGGGCCTGCTGCTCGGTGGCGC
>JBBPXW010000026.1:0-4131 GCA_038200525.1 Solirubrobacterales bacterium
GTCGGATCCCGGCCGAGGCTGGCCCCGAGCTCACGCTCGCGGTCGCGGATCTTGCGTGCCTGGCTGGCGATGTGAACCGGCAGTCGAACGGTGCGGCTCGAGTTGGCGAGGCCGCGCCCAATCGCCTGGCGCACCCAGAGCGTGCCGTAGGTGGAGAACTTGAAGCCCTTGCGCCAGTCGAACTTTTCGACCGCGCGGATCAGGCCGAGCATGCCCTCTTGGATCAGGTCGCCGAGGGGCAGTCCCTGACCCTGGTACTTGCGCGCGATCGAGATGACGAGCCGCAGGTTCGCATTGATCATGCGTTCCTTGGCGGCGAGGTCGCCCTTCTCGATGCGCTTGGACAGCTCGATCTCCTCCTCGGCTGTGAGGAGCGGGTGACGAGCTGCCTCGTTGAAGAACAGCTGGATGGAGTCCGTGGTGGCCTCCGGGGTGAGTGTGTTCTTGGCCGTGGTGATTCCTTCGTCTCGAGCGGTGTTCGTTACTGTTGACTAGTATAGCTTACATTTCGTAAGCGTGCGTTCCGGTCGAAGCCGGAGCCGGCTGGGTGCCCGGATACGGGCGAGGTATCCGTTTCGCGGGTGCCGATCGGATCACTGACGCGTTGCCGGGCACCGAGACGGATCCAGCGGCGCGGGGCCTTTCAGCGCTCAAACGGGCCGTCGCGCTCGGCCACGGCTGCCTGCCAGCCCTGCTCGCCGGCCGTCTGCTGGAAGCCGTAGCCCTCGACAGTGTGGCGGGCGACGCCGTCGAACAGCGTGCCGATCACCTGCGTCGGCCCGAGTCCCTGCGCCTCCAGCTGCTGGTTGACGAGCAGCTTCATCATCACGAGCTGGTTCACCGGCATTGCCGCCACGCGCTGCAGGAGTGCCTCGAACCGCTCGTCGAGCTCTGCCGGGGGCGGGGCCTCGATCGCCAGGCCCCACTCGAGTGCCCTGGCGCCGTCGATCAGATCGCCGGTGAGCAGCAGCCGCTTGGCCCGCTGGGGGCCGATCCGCGCCATCCACATCGACGTGGTTGGAGAGCCCCAGACGCGTGCGGGGGGATAGCCGATGCGAGCGTCGGCGGCCATCACGAGCAGGTCGGAGCAGAGGGCCATGTCGGTGCCTCCGGCCACACAGAAGCCGTGCACCTTGCACAGCACCGGCTTGTCGGCGCGAAAGAGCGACATGAACCCGCGCATGTTGCGGCCCATCATCTGCCAGTCGACCACGGGGTCCCAGGTCCGGGACTGGTCGTGGTTTCGCTGCTGGACGGCGGGGTCCAGCGGGGATCCGGGCTCATCCCCTACGCCGCTCATCTCGCCCTCCGCGGCGTCCACGAGGTCGTAGCCGCCGCAGAAGCCCTTGCCGTTGCCCGCCAGCGCGATCGCGTGCACCGCCGGGTCGAGGTCGGCGCGCTCGACGGCGGCGGCAAGCTCGCGCGGCATCGCCATCGTGATGCCGTTGCCGCGCTCGGGCCGGTCGAGTGTGATCCGGGCCACCGGCCCGTCCACGGCGTAGGTGAGGGTGCTCACCCGGCGTAGGCCCTGTCCACGATGGCCGTGGCGTCCGTGCCGGACGGCAGCGTTCCGAAGGCGAGGCCGCCATCGCGGGCAAGCCGCGAGGCGCAGAACGCGTCGGCCACGGCGGGCGGCGCGTCGCGCACGAGCAGCGATCCCTGTAGGGCGAGCCCCATGTCCTCGACCACACGACGGGCCGCGAACTGCGGATCGTCTTCGCCGAGGCTCGACAGCCGTCGTTTGAGGGCCTCGACGTGGGTGTCGAGCCGAGGGTCGGCGCCGCTGGCCAACTCCACCTCGGCGAGGAAGGCGGGCAGGCCCTCGGGCTCGCGGCCGAGTGCACGCAGCACGTCGAGCGCCGCGACGTTGCCCGAGCCCTCCCAGATCGAGTTGAGCGGCGAGTCGCGAAACAACCGCGGCATGCCGGACTCCTCGACGTAGCCGTTGCCACCGAAGCACTCGAGCGCCTCGCCGGCGTGCAGCGGCGCGCGCTTGCACACCCAGTACTTCGAGACCGCGGTGGCCACGCGGCGAAACGGCCCGCCGTCCTCGTCGTAGGCGCGCGCGATGCGCATGGCCGTGGCCGTGGCCGCCTCGGACTCGATCGCGAGGTCGGCCAGCACGTTCAACATGGCGGGCTGGTCGACGAGGGCCTTGCCGAATGCGGAGCGGTGGCGGGCCTGGTGAATGGCCTGGACGGTGCCGGCGCGCATGCCGGAAGCCGATCCGATCAGGCAGTCCAGCCGGGTGTGGTTGACCATGCGGATGATGGTCTGGACCCCGCGGCCCTCCTCGCCGACGACCCGGCCGGTGACCCCCCGGAACTCGACCTCCGACGAAGGCAGCGAGCGCGTGCCGAGCTTGTTCTTGAGCCGCTGCACCTGAAAGCCGGGATCGGCGCCCTCGATCAGGAAGCAGGTCAGTCCGGCGGGGGCCTGGGCCAGCGTCAGGAAGATGTCGCACGGGGGGTAGGAGCAGAACCACTTGTGCCCGGTGATCGCGTAGGTGCCGTCGGACTGCGGCTCGGCTTTCGTGGTGTTTGCGCGCACGTCGGAGCCGCCCTGCTTCTCGGTCATCGCCATGCCCGCGATAGCGCCGGTGCCCTCCCGTCCGGGCGCGTACACGGTGCTCACCAGCCGTGGCTCCCACAGCTCGGCGAGCTCCGGCGCCTCGCGCAGCGCGGGGATCACCGAATGGGTCATCGAGATCGGGCACATCACGCCGGCGTTCACCTGGTCCCAGATGAACATCAGCCCGGCGCGGACGGTGTGGGCGCCCGGCCGTGGATCGCTCCACGGCAGCGAGTGCACGCCGCGTTCGATCCCTTGGCGCAGGCACCAGTGCCAGGAGGGATCGAGGTCGATCGCGTCGATCCGGTTGCCGTAGCGGTCGTGGGTGCGCAGCATGGGCTCGTTGAGCTCGCAGCGCTCGGCGTGCTCCAGGGCCTCGGGGCTGCCCGCCAGCGCGCCTATCTCGGCGAAGCTGTCCTCGCCCCACGCCCCACCCTCCCGGTGCAGGGCCTCGCGCAGGGCGAGGTCGGCGCCGTAGACGTCGAAAGGCTGCAGCGGCGGCGGCTGATTGACCACCTCGTGGGTTGCGTCTCGATGTGCGGTTGTGGGCTCCATGGGCTCCTAGATGGTCGCGAGCGGCCGGTGGTGGGGGAGGAGCGCAGCGCGATCGTCGATCGCGCGTGCACCGGACCCGGCTCTCGGTTCGAGCGCGTGAGCACCGGACCCCGGTTTCTGTGGCAGGCAGTTCAGACAGAACTGGACGAGGGTGGCCACTAGGGCATCGCGGTTGTGGTCGCCTCCGGATGCCAGCGGCCCGACGAGCGCCTCGCCGAGGCCGCCGACGAGGGCGGCGGCCACGGTCGCGGTGTCGTGTAGCGCGAGCTCGCCCGCCTCGACACCGTCCTCGAGCACGGCCGCGAACACGTCGCGGTAGCCGCGGCGCAGCCGCAGGCGCTCGGACTCGACCGCCGGATCGACGGGCTCGGCGAGCTGGGCGTAGGCCAGCACGGGCGCGGCGACCGCGCGCCGGCAGAAGGCCTCGGCACCGGCGGCGATCCGCTGGCCCGCGCTGCGGCCGTCGGCCGCGGTGACCGCGGTGACCACTTCGAGCTCGGGCTCGGCAGCGGTGCGGAACACCTCGGCCGCGAGCACCGCCTTCGAAGGGAAGTGGCGATAGACGGTGCCGACGGCGACGCCCGAGCCCTCGGCGACCGCATTGACCGAGAGCGCGCCGTAGCCGCCCGCGGAGACGACGTCCAACGCACAACCGAGGATCTGGTGGCGAGCCGCGAGCCGGCGTGCCTCGGTCTGGTCGGTCGCGCGGTAGGGCATCCCGTGAAGAAGTGAACCACGGTTCAGCCTTTCATGCAAGGGGTCGCGTCGACCGGCGGTTCGGGACGCAACTCCAGCTAGTTCGACGGCTACGCCCCCACGGCGTCGCCGGAGACTCAGAGCAGGCACTTCTCGCTGATGGGCAAAGTCGGGTGTCGAGTCCGCGCGCGTCACGTTTCCGTGGACCGCGATCGAGCCGACGAAGAACAGGTTCGACTTCGACCGCACCGACCGAACCGTCACGGCGGCGGCGTCCCATCGCGTCGAGGTCCTGCCGGTACTGCTCTA
>JBBPXW010000027.1:0-8068 GCA_038200525.1 Solirubrobacterales bacterium
GCACCCCATTGTGGTCGGCGTCGATGGCCGGCGGGTCGGGCAGCTCCTTCGCGTTGAGCGCGACCTTGTTGCGCACGCCGGCGCTGTCCCAGTTGATTCCCGTGTCGAGGATCGCGACGGCGACGCCGGGAACGCCACGCGTGAGCTTCCAGGCACCGGCGGCGTTGAAGCCGGAGATCTGCGGCTTGCCCGTGTTGGGCCCGTCCTTATAGATGGCAGTGGTGCGTGTATTGGCCGATGGGAAGCCAAAGAGATCGAAACGCTCGTCGAAGATGCTGGTCGAGCGGTTCCCTGTGACGCCGTCCTCGTCGTCGGGCTCGGCAATGTCGTAGTTCGGATCGGTCGGCGTGTCCTGACGCTGCGGGTTGGTGGCCGCGGTCGTGCCGAACTGCTGCGAAGTATCAGACGACGCCGGGTTATCGAAGTCCCGGGCCAGCGCAGCCGCCGGCACGGCAAACGCCAGCGCGCCCACCACCACCAGCATCGATCGCACCGTGCCTCCCAGCATCGGGACGCACCGTCTCAGATGCGTGACACGGTGTGCGTCATATGCCGGCTCAAGGCAGCAGCCCGTCCACCAGCTTGCCCATCTCGCGGGACATCCGTGAGCGGGGCACCACGCGGCTGAAGCCGGCCTTCTCTGCGCGCGTGCGCATCTCCTGATCGACGTGCGAGTAGAAGCCGAGCGTCGGTATCGCCTCGAGCTCGCCCTTCTCGCGCATCGATTGCACCAGCGCAGGACCATCGATGTCGGGCGACGTCAGGTCCACCACCAGCAGGTCGTGGAAGGCGGCGGCCACGCGCACACGCTCCTCGGTGTCGAACCGGTTGACGTCGTGGCCGGCCACCTTGAGGCCGCCCTCCACGCGCGAGCCGAAGAGCAGATCCGGGCAGAGCAGCGCTATGCGGGCCATGGGCGACCTACTGGTCGAAGCGGCGGCGCAGCTCCTGGCGCACCGACTCGGGTCTGCCCCAGAGCTGACGCACCTGGACCCTGCCCGAACGCATCTCGCGCGTGGCCAGCTCGCCGGCGATGCGCTGGTCGTCGAGCAGCCTCAGCGTGCCCTCGACGGTCTGGGCCGCGGCAGCGTGGCCGAACTTGTTGGCCGCCCGCAGGCGGAAGTGCCAGTCGTGCTCGGAGTAGGGCATCGCGTTGATCTGACTGAGCATGGTGGCGGCGTCGATGTAGCGCTGCTCGTCGTCCAGGCGCAGGTCCAGCTCTATCTGCGTCCAGTCGGGGGGAAGCGCGTCCACCACGGCACGGAAGTCCTCGGCCAGGGCCATGGGCGCAGCCTACCGCTACCCGGCGAACGTCTGAAACACCAGGAAGCCGTTGAGCGCGATGATCATGGCGGCCACCACCGATGCCGCCACCGTCGTGACCGTACGGTTGACCAGGGCGCCCATCACCTCTGTATTGCGACACAGCATCACCAGCGGGATCAGCGCGAACGGGATGCCGAAGGACAGCACGACCTGACTGGTCACGAGCGCAGCCGTGGGGTCGGCCCCGATCGCGAGCACGATCAGCGCCGGCGTCATGGTCACGAGCCGCCTGGCCGCCAGCGGGATGGTGCGCCCGATGAAGCCCTGCATGACCACCTGGCCCGCGTAGGTGCCGACGCTCGCGCTGGCGAATCCCGACGCGAGCAGTGCGAGCGCAAAGGCCAGCGCCGCCCCGGGGCCAAGCTGGTCACCGAAGCCGTTGTGCGCGGCCTCGATCGTGTCGATCCCGGTCATGCCGCCGACGAAGAACAGCCCGGCAGCCGCGGCGAGCATCGACATGTTCACGAAACCGGCCACGCTCATCGCCAACAGGACGTCGAGCCGCTGGAACTTGAGCACCCGCCGCTTCTCGTCGTCAGAAGTCGCGGGCATGCGGTTCTGGGTGAGCGCGGAGTGCAGGTAGATCACGTGCGGCATCACGGTGGCGCCGAGGATGCCGGTGGCAAGCAGCACGGAGTCGGTGCCCTGAAAGCCCGGGATGAGCCCTTCGGCGATCCCCGATGCGCTGCCGCCGATCTGCAGCGTCTCGTAGAGGAAGCCGCCGAGGATCACGGCGAGCATGCCGCCGATCACGAGCTCGAAGCGGCGGTGGCCCCTGCGCTGCAGCGCGAGGATCCCGAAGGAGGCGACGGCGGTGATCAGGCCGGCCGGGAACAGCGGCACGCCGAACAGCAGGTTGAGCGCGATCGCCGCACCGACGAACTCGGCGAGATCGGTGGCCATCGCGACGATCTCGGCCTGGACCCAGAGGCCGATCGAGGCCGCCCTCGGAAACCGCTCGCGACACAGCTCGGGCAGGTTCCGGCCCGTCGCGATGCCCACCTTGGCGGACATGTACTGGATCAGCATGGCCATGAGGTTGGCCGCGAGCACCACCCACAGCAGCAGGTAGCCGAACTTCGAGCCGCCGGCGATGTTGGTGGCGAAGTTGCCCGGGTCGACGTAGGCGATCGCGGCCACGAACGCCGGCCCGAGGAAGACCGAGCCGCGCCTCATGCGCGTGCCCAGGGGCGCCTTTGCGGGCGGGGGCGCGGGATGCACCACGGTGTCGGGCGGTGGCGCGCTCATTGGTCGACCGCCACGCGCATCATTCGTGCAAGGCCGCCACCGAGCGGATACTCGCCGGAGGTGAAGCGCACCGTGAGCGGGCCGTCGAATGGCTGGCGCTCGACCACCTCGAGGCGGTCGCCCGGGGCGATGCCGCGCTCGGACAGATAGCGCAGCATCTCGGGATCCGAGTCAGAGACACGCGCGAAGATGCCCGTGCGCCCTGCCCGGAGCTCGGCAAGCGGCACGGTGGCCGTCTCCTCGATGGTTCCGTCGACGGTCGGTATCGGATCGCCGTGCGGATCGTGGGTCGGGTTGCCGAGCTTGGCGGCGATCAGCTCCGACAGCTCGGGAGAGATCGCGTGCTCGAGCACCTCTGCCTCGGCGTGCACGCGATCCCAGGGCATGCCGAGCGCATCGGCCAGGTAGAGCTCGAGCAGCCTGTGGTGGCGGATCACGGCCAGGGCCACGCGCTCGCCCGCATCCGTGAGCTGAACCCCCCGGTACGGACGGCGCGACACCAGCCCGAGCGGCTCGAGCCGCTTGACCATCGCCGACGCCGAAGCGGCGGAGACGCCCAGCCGCTCGGCGAGCGAGGAGGTGGAGACGGGCTCGCCCGCTCCCCGCTGCAGCGAGTAGATCGCCTTTGCGTAGTCCTGCACCGCCTGAGACACGGCGGCGCCCGAGGTCCGGGCGGGAGGTGACTCGGCAGTCATCTGTCCATGAGACTAACAGGTAAGTTAGCCGCATCTAATCGTTGGCTTCGCCGTTCCTGATCCTGTCGCTTCTACACTCGGAAGCGTGATTGTCAAAGGCGGCTATGAGACGCTCGCGACGGCGGTCGGGCTGGTCGCCCGCCCAGGCCGGGCGGTGCTCGAGCTGGTGGGCTCCGAGGCCGCCGAGTTCCTCCAGGGCCAGGTGACCAACGACGTCGAGGCACTCGCCCCCGGCGAGGGGTGCTATGCCGCCTTGCTCGACCACAAGGGCAAGCTGCGCACCGATCTGCGCGTGAGCCGCGTCGAGCAGGACCGCTTGATCGTGGATGCCGAGCCCGCCGGGCGCCGCGCCCTCGCGCACACCTTCGAGATGTACAGCCTCGGCCGTCAGGTCACGCCACGCGACGTGTCCGACGACCGCGTGGTGCTCTCGCTGATCGGGCCGGCGGCCCGGGATCTGCTCGCGGGAGCCCCGCCTCCGACCGAGCACGCATGCGTCCAGGGCCCGCTCGGGGTCTATGTGACCACCGACCTCGGCGTGGATCTGATCGTCGAGGCCACCCGCGAGGCCGAGGTCCGCGAACAGCTCGGCGCGCCCGAGATCCCCGAGGAGATCGCCGAGGTGCTGCGCGTGGAGCACGGCCGGCCGCGGCTGAACCTGGACATGGACTCCTCGACGATGCCGCAGGAGGCCGGGATCAACGAGCGCGCGGTCAACTTCACGAAGGGCTGTTACGTGGGCCAGGAGACGGTGGCGCGGCTCTTCTACCGCGGCAGGCCCAACCGCCACATGCGCGGCCTCAAGCTGTCGGCGACCGCCGAGCGCGGGGCCCCGGTCATGCTCGGCGAGAAGCAGGTCGGCGCGCTCGGCTCGGTGGCCATCTCGCCCACGCTCGGCACCATCGCCCTCGCGTTGGTGCGCCGCGAGGCAGAGCCCGGCGCCGAGGTCTTGGTCGACGGCTCGCCCGCGACCGTGGTCGAGCTGCCGTTTCGCTGACCGGCGCGATCCGGTCCTGGCCATCCCATAGCATCGCCGACGAGTGGCGACGCGATCGGAGAACAGCAGGACGCGGCGCCAGGCGCGCGGCGCCCTCGGGGAGGACAGCGCGCTGCTCGGCGGCCCGCTCAACCGCGACGCCGGCGCCGAGGAGCCGCGCGCGCCGCGCCGCGACTACGACGCCCGCGACGATGCCCTCCAGCTTCCGCACGAGGCGAGCGCCCCCGCCGCCGGCGGCCCCGACCCGCGCGAGCTGCGCAGGCTCATCCCGGTGGACGAGCCCGGACGCGAGGTGGACGACTGGGGCAGATCCGAGCGCGTCTTCGACATGGTGCAGCCGCTGCTCGACTTCTACTACCGCTACTGGTTCCGAGTCGAGCAGGAGGGCGTCGAGAACGTGCCGGCGCAGGGAGGCGCCCTGCTGGTGTCGAACCACTCGGGGGCACTCCCACCCGATGCGCCGATGATCATGCAGGCAATCCACCACGAGCACCACTCCCCCCGGCCCGTCTACATGCTCGCCGAGCATTGGTTCAAGGGCTACCCCGGGGTGTCGATGCTCACCAACAAGGTGGGTGTCGTGCCCGCACACCCGGCCAACGCCCAGCGTCTGCTCGCGGAGGAGTCGCGGCTCGCGCTCGTGTTCCCCGAGGGACAGAAGGCCACGCGCAAGCTCTATTGGCAGCGATACCGCCTGCGGCGCTTCGGGCGCGGCGGGTTCGTGCGGACCGCCATCCGAGCCGGAGTCCCGATCGTGCCGATCGCGGTCGTCGGCGCCGAGGACGCGATGCCGATCTTCGCCCACGTGCCGCTGCTGCAGCGGCTCACGGGGCTCATCTACTTCCCGGTCAACCACGCCTTTCCCCACTTCGGCCTGGCCGCGGCCGGCATGTACATGCCCGCGAAGTTCAAGATCCGCTTCCTCGAGCCGGTGGACCTGTCGCGCTACGGGCCCGACGACGCGCAGGACCTTTCGCTCGTGCAGGCCCTCGGCGAGGAGATCCGCGTGCGCATCCAGGCCGAGGTCGACTCGCTTGTGGCCTCGCGTACGTCCGTCTGGTTCGGTTAGGGTGCCGAGCCGAGGAATGAGGGCGTTACGGAAGACCCATGCGGGGGGCTGCGCAATTGCGTGCTGCTGCCTCCTGCTCGCTGCGTGCGGCGACGGCGGCTTCAAGAACAAGCCACGACCTGCGCCGGCGATCGAGCTGACCGGAGTGATCAAGGATCGGAAAGTCACCATCAGCCCCGAGCGGGTGCCCGGCTCCGGCCCGGTGTCGATCACGATCTCGAATCAGACCAACGACCCGCACACGGTCACGCTCCAAGGCGGCTCGGTCGAGGAGACGGTCGGCCTGATCAACCCACAGGGCACCGCCACGATCCAGAAGACGCTGACGATCGGCCGCTACCTGATCAAGGCGGGGTCAGAGCGCGCCGTCGCCAAGGAGATCCGGCCGGGAACGCTCACCGTCGGGCCCAAGAACCGCAGCTCGAGCGGCAAGCTCCTGCTCCCCTAGCAGCGGCGCCGAGACCATCGCATTCTCCCGCTCCTCGGTCGCTTGCGTGCGAAGCACGCGTCGCTCCCTGCGTCGCGCGAGCTGCTCGGTCTCCGCGCTGCTGCCCTAATCGACCGGCAGCTGCTGGGCGCCGTCGGCCGGCAGCACAAGCTCGTCTATCTCGTCCAGGCGGCCACGGACCTGCGTTGCGAGCGAGTCCACGAGCTCGCGCGCGTTGGCGATGCTCGTGGAGGCCCCTGTGAGCTGTGTCTTGATCCGGCGCACGTCGTTCATCGCATCCCGTGCGCGGCCAACGCCGGCCGACACCGCAGCGGCGTCGACATCGTCGCCTGCCTCAGCGCTCAGCGACACCCGCGCCCGCGCCACCCGGTAGGCGAACTCGAGCTCGAGCGTGGCCCCATCCTCGGGGTCGTAGACCGCGATCACCTTGTCGCCGTAGTACTCGCGCAGCGAGTGCAGCTTTGCGGGCACCTCGTCCTCGCTCGGCACGACCATCACCGCGTACTCGGCATCGCGCTGCTCGCGCGCTGCATCCAGCTCCTGCTGGAACGCCGGCTTCGACAGCCGCCGATCCTTCACCTCGAAGACGATCCGCCCGCAGCCGGGACCGGTGGCGCCGCCCACGGTGACCACCACGTCGCCCTTGCGCCCGCCGGCGCCGGCCTCGTCGCCGACCGCCTCGCAGACGTCGTCCTGCACACCGGCGATCCGCTCGATGGCCTCGGCAACGGCCTCCTCGTAGGAGCGGCCCTTCGCGGTGCCGCGCTCACGCTCCTCGTGGAGCTCCTCGAGCTTCTGCTTCTCGTCCCGGAGTCCCTGCAGCGTCTTCTCCAGCTCGCCCATCCGCTCGAGCAGCCGACTCTGGCTGACCTGCTGCTCGTCGGAGCTGCGCTTGAGCTCGCGCACGGTCGCCTGCTTGAACTCGGCGAGCGGATTGTCGGCACCGTCGGCCGAGGAGAACTGGCGGCGCAGATCCTCGCGCGACTTCTGCATCGCATCTGTGACGATCTGCTTGACCTGGTGCTGGACGGCGGTCGAGCTGCCGTCGGAGAACAGCGCGTCCAGCGACTTCGACAGATGCCCGGCGTCTGGGTCGAACACGGCGTCGACCCTGCGACCGAGATCCTCGGCGACGAGCTTCGCGCGCTCGCCGAACTCGACCTCGACGTTCTTCGAGACCTTCTCGAACTCGGTCCTGACGAACTCGGCGTTGGCGGCTGTCTGCTCGCGGTCCAGGACGCGCGCGCCGATCTCGATCGCGTCGGCGATCACCGCGTCGGCGGATTCGGACTCAGCGACCAGGCGCGCGGCGGTCTCGTCGACCACCACCAGACCGTCGATGCGGACGCGGTCGCCGGTGGCCACGACGTGCTGCTGGGGGTGTAGGGGAAATGCCGCTTCCATGGGAGTGAGGTCCAAGCTACGCCCCCTTCCTGACAGAACGGGCAAAGCCACCCGCGGGCGAGCCGTCAGGGCGCGCCGAACCGGCAAGACCAGCGGCCAGCAGCAGCAGGGCCACCACCAGCGTGAGGGCCACGCGCAGGCTCGCCGCGTCGGAGAGCAGGCCGATCAGGGCGGGCCCGACGGAGAGCCCGAGATACCCCGCACCCGACACCGCGGCGATCGCGGCTGCCTCGTCCCCCGCGGAGCGCCGAGCGGTGGTGGCCACGAGCAGTGGAAACGTGGCGGCGAGGCCGATGCCCATCACGGCATAGCCGGCGATCGCCGGTGCCGAGTGTGTGAGGGCCAGGCCGACGCCGAGCCCCATCGCCGCAAGCAGCCCGCCGGCCCGGACGACCACGGCCGGGCCGAACCGCTCGGCCATGCCATCGCCCGCCAGCCGCCCGATCGCCATGCAGGCAGAGAACACCGTGAGCCCGACAGCGGCGACGCCCTCGGAGGCGCCCACGGTGTCGTTGAGATAGACGGCGCTCCAGTCGGCTACAGAGCCCTCGGCCAGCAGCACGCAGAACGCGACCAGCCCGAGGGCCAGCAGGGCGGGCGACGGGCGTGCGAAGGAGCGCCCGCCGCCCGCGCCGTCTCTCGCGCGCGGGAGCCCACTCGCGGCGATCGCCGCGCCGGCGAGCATCAGCGCCGCCACCACGGCGAGGTGCGTCTCGGGGTCGAGCCCGGCTGCGGCGGCCAGCCCGCCGAGGCCCGCGCCGGTCATCCCGCCGAAGGAGAACGCCGCGTGCATCGAGGCGAGCACGCGCTTGCCGCGCCGCCGTTCGATGGCAGCGCCCTCGACGTTCATCGCCACGTCGAGCACGCCGTTTGCCATGCCC
>JBBPXW010000028.1:0-21262 GCA_038200525.1 Solirubrobacterales bacterium
CCCCCCAGGGCGGGTCGTTGCGCTCTTCGTCAGACACCTCTCGCTCCTTTGACTCTCAGCCGCCGATTGGGGCGCGTGGATTGCTTCCCCAGAAGATCTGGGTGCCGACCATCCCGATGATGTGCACCATCACAATGTTGAGCACCATCGACTTCGCCGTGGCCGTGCCCACCCCGACCGGGCCGCCGCTGGCCGTGTAGCCGTAGTAGCACCCCACCAACACGATGATCGTGGCCATGCTCATGCCCTTGATCAGGCTGTATAAGAGGTCTGGAGGGTTCTGGAACATCCAGAAGATCAAGAAGAACCCCCCGGAGGACACCTCGCCTATCTGCTGCACCACCGCCAGATACGAGGCGAGGAAGCCCGCTCCCACCGCCGCGATGTACATGAAGGGCAACACGATCCATGCCGCCAGCAGGCGTGTCGAGCACAGGAACGTGAGCGAGCTGATGCCCATCACCTCGAGGGCGTCGATCTCGTCGGAGATCTTCATGGCGCCGATCTCTGCCACAAGGCCGGTGCCGACCTTGGCCGACATCATGTAGCCGAAGGCGTAGGGCATGACCTCGCGCAGGTCGCACCAGGCGCTGAACACGCCGGCGTAGGCGGGTGCGCCGACCGACCGGTTGAAGTACGCGCCTTCGATCCCGCACGTGAGACCGAGGATGAAGGCCGTGCCCCAGATCACGAGGGCCGAGCCGAGGATCAGGATGCCCGACTGGCGCAGGGCCTCGCCGAAGAACTTGAGCACCTTGAGCGAGTACACCTCCCCCATGACGCGCGCCATGAACTTGGCGATGTCGCCGAAGGAGGAGATCAACTCCTTGGGTACTGAGAGCCAGCCCATCAGTGGGTGAGCACGCGGTGCGTGCGAACGTTGTCCATCGGGTGCGTGAGCACGCGGTGCGTGCGAACGTTGTCCATCGGGTTCCTCACTTGATCACCGAGATCTCGGGGTGGGTGGCCAACAGCGTCTGGGTGAACACGTAGTTGAACGCGAACACGCCGAGGAAGGAGATCACGACACCCTGGTTCACGGCGCGGCCCACCCCTTCGGCCCCGCCGGACGCGGTCATCCCCTTGTAACAGGAGACGACGGCGATGATCGCCCCGAACAGGGTGGTCTTGACGACCGATCCCCACAGGTCCGTGGTGCTCGCGTTGTTGAGCAGCGTCGCGAAGAACGGCCCGAGTGGCGCGTGGAAGGTGAGCGTGGCGAGCACGCCGCCGAAGATGCCGAACAGCAGCGCGTAGATGTTGAAGAGGCCAGTGGTGATCATCAGCGCCAGGAAGCGTGGGACCACGAGGTTCTTGATCGGGTCGACCCCGAGCACCTGGAGGGCATCGAGCTCCTCGCGGATCTTGCGGGCGCCGAGGTCGGCGGTGATGGCCGTGCCGGCGACGCCGGCAAGGATGACCGCAGTCACGATCGGCGCGAACTCGCGGATCGAAGAGAGCACGAAGAAGCCACCGAGGCGATCGATGGCTCCGAAGATGACCAGGAAGTTGCCCGCCTGCAGACCGGGGGCGCCGTAGCCGAAGGCGATGCTCGAGATCGTGAGCGGTAACCAGCACAGCCTGAGCGAGAACAGGAACTGCTGCACGAACTCCGTGCCGTAGGGATACGGCGCGCGGATGGCCGACAGCATCGTCTTGCCGGTGAGGATCATCATGTCGCCCACCTGCTCGAGCACGCTCTTGGTTGGCAGGAATGCCCGATCGGCGACAGCTCTGACCACGATTGCTCCTCCCAGCTCCTCGCGCTCACAAGCGAGCGCAACACCCAATGCCTGAGAGACTACGGCATGCGCGCGACCGCTGACAAGGCCCATCCGGCGCGAAGACCGCGTCGCCGCCGTGCCGACCCGTGGTATGTTCGCCCGGCTTTGCGGCGGAGGAGAGTGCATGTGGCGTTCGCTTGCCTGGCCGCGGCCGGGTTGGTTGCCTGTGGCGAGCCGCGTCAGGACGCCGACGAGCCGAGTGGTCGCTTCCAGGTGTCGGCCAAGTCGTCCTTCCCCGGCAAGCAGACCCTCGCAAAGCGCTCGACGCTCACCATTCGTGTCCGCAACGAGGAGGCACGCCGCACGATCCCGAACGTGGCAGTCACCGTGGACGGCTTCAACACGCGCATCAAGCTGAAGGGCGTGGCCGATCCGACTCGACCCGTGTTCGTGATCAACGGACGGCCGGCGAGCATCGGCACGTTTCCCGAGAGCAAGGAGAGGGAGCCCAAAGGAGGCACGACCGCCTACGTGAACACCTGGGCGCTCGGGCCGCTTCGTCCCGGCCGTGTCAAGACCTTCAAATGGACGGTGACCGCCGTGCGGGCGGGCCCGTACAAGCTCACTTACACCGTGGCCGCCGGCTTGAACGGCAAGGCCAAGGCCGTGGGCCTCCAGGGCGGCAAGGTCCGCGGCCGCTTCATCGGCGACATCTCCGACAAGGCCCCGCAGGCGCGCATCGCCGGTGACGGCAAGACCGTCATCGACGGAACGCGCTAGAGCCCCGCCGCCCCTTCGAGCGCCCTCCACCCGGGACATCGGTGCACCGGCACGCGCGGGTACTTCGCAAACCGCTCGTCTGACTTCGCGCGCCCGCACATGGAGAAGGTGCTCCCGCGGGTGTTGTGGATCAGCTTCTGGTGGGCGCACGAATCGCACAGGCCATTGGGCGGCCCGAGGCTGTTGTCGCGCTCACCATCCACGGTCTGAGTATGCCCTCCGCCCGCGCGGCGAACCCGCGGCCCAGATCTTTGGACAACTGGACACGCGCGCTCCGAGAAGCCTCACGTAGGGTGGGGGCGTCCCCGGAAACCCCCGGTCCGTCCCGCGCGCCCACTCTGTCTGGGCGCGCTGCACGATGTAGGAGGCTCGCCAAGCCAATGGCAAAGACCCGCCAGAAGAACGTGACTGCCGCACAGTGGACTCCCAACGGGGAGTCGCTGGGCACTGTCGACCTCAGCCAGCCCGCCAACAACCCGTTCGCGTCGAACGTGTTCTCCGTTGCGGTTCAGCGGTCGCGTCTGCCAAAGGACGTGTTCACGCGGCTTCAGCGCGCGCTCGAGGCGGGTGAGGCGCTCGACTTCTCGCTGGCCGACGCCGTCGCGCTCGCGATGAAGGAGTGGGCCCTCGAGAACGGCGCCACGCACTTCACTCACGTCTTTCAGCCTCTCACGGGCCTGACAGCCGAGAAGCACGACTCGTTCTTCAACCCGGCCGGCGATGGCGAGACCCTCGCCGAGTTCTCCGGCAAGGAGCTCATCCAGGGTGAGCCCGATGCGTCGTCGTTTCCCACCGGCGGTCTCCGCGCGACCTTCGAGGCCCGCGGCTACACCGCGTGGGATCCCACAAGTCCAGCCTTCCTCCTGCACAACCCCAACGGCACGCTGCTGTGCATCCCGACCGCCTTTGCGTCGTGGACCGGTGAGGCGCTCGACGGCAAGATTCCCCTGCTGCGCTCGATGGACGCTCTCTCGAAGTCGGCCGTGCGTGCCCTCGCGCTGCTCGGCGAGACCGAGGCCAAGCGGGTGTTCACCACCGTCGGGCCCGAGCAGGAGTACTTCCTGATCGACGAGCAGTACTTCTTCGAGCGCCCCGACCTGATCACCACGGGCCGCACCCTGTTCGGCGCAAAGCCGGCCAAGGGCCACGAGCTCGACGACCACTACTTCGGCTCGATCCCCGAGCGCGTGCTGGCCTACATGATGGATTGCGAGCAGCAGCTCGCCAGCCTGGCGGTGCCGGTGAAGACCCGCCACAACGAAGTCGCACCGGGTCAGTTCGAGCTGGCCCCGACGTTTGAGAACTCCAACGTCGGCTCCGATCACCAGCAGCTCACGATGCAGATCCTGCAGAGCACCGCACGCAAGTACGGTCTGGTCTGCCTCCTGCACGAGAAGCCGTTCGCGGGCGTGAACGGCTCGGGCAAGCACAACAACTGGTCGATGAGCACCGATACCGGCCACAACCTCATGGATCCGGGCGACACGCCTGGGGAGAACCTGAACTTCCTGTTCTTCTGCGCGGCCGTGATCCAGGCCGTGAACAAGCACCAGGGGCTGCTGCGCGCCTCCGTTGCCAACCTCGGCCAGGACCACCGCCTCGGAGCCAACGAGGCGCCGCCGGCGATCATCTCGATCTTCCTCGGCGCCGAGCTCGACAAGGCGTTCGAGGCGATCGCCTCGGGCGCCCAGGATCACAGCTCGCCCGCCGAGCTGATGAAGCTCGGAACGCCCGTGCTGCCCCCGCTGCCAAAGCACGGCGGCGATCGCAACCGGACCTCGCCGTTTGCCTTCACGGGCAACAAGTTCGAGTTCCGGGCGCTGGGGTCCAGCATGTCGCTGGCGTTTCCCAACAGCGTGCTGAACACGATCGTCGCCGAAGCCGTCGACGAGCTTGCCGAGTCGGTGAAGGCAAAGCTCGACAGCGGCGTTGAGGTGGCCGACGCGGTGGTGGACGTCGTCAAGGACTCCTACAGCGCCAACAAGGCGATCATCTTCGGCGGGGACGGTTACTCCGACGAGTGGCACGCCGAGGCCCAGACTCGCGGGTTGAAGAACCTCCGCACCACGCCCGAGGCGCTCCCCGAGGTGGTCTCCGATCAGACGGTCGCCGCCTTCGAGAAGTACAACGTGCTGTCGCGGCGCGAGCTCGAGTCGCGCTGCGAGGTATGGCTCGAGCAGTACGCGGTGCAGGCAAACATCGAAGCCGAGACCACTTCGACGATCGCGCGAACGCTGCTGCTCCCGGCGGCGCTGCGCCACCAGAGGCTGGTGGACGAGGCCGGCGTGGAGGACCTTCGGGTCGAGAACCGCGACATGGTCCAGGCGCTGGTGGCGGCGATCGGCAGGCTCGAGATCGCCAACCAGTACCCCGACGGGATCGAGGACGATCCGCTCAAGCTGGCGGAATACGCGCGCGATTCGCAGCTGACGGCGATGTCGGCGGTCCGCGAGACCGCCGACCTGCTCGAGCGCTACGTGGCCGACGATCTGTGGCCGATGCCGAAGTACTCCGAGATGCTGTTCATCAGGTAAGCGGCGTCGCCGTCTCACACCAGCGCCGTGGCCGTCGTCTCAGAGACAGACCATGATCTCTGAGATGACATCCACGGCCCTGTTCTCGCGCCTCGACACCCCGATCGGAGAGCTGCTGCTCTTCGGCGACGGGGAGACCCTCACCGCCATCGATCTCCCCGGCCGACACCGCGCCACGGCCGGAGCGTTCGAGGACGATCGTGCCTTCGAGCCCGCCCGCGCCCAGCTTGCCGAGTACTTCGCGGGCTCGCGCACAGCGTTCACCCTCCCCCTCTCCCGTGCCGGCGGCGGCGACTTCGACAGGCTCGTCTGGACGCAGGTCTGCCAGATCCCGTACGGCAGCAGCGCGAGCTACGGCCAGGTGGCTGCGGCCATCGGACACGCCGACGCCTTCCGCGCAGTCGGCGCCTCCAACGGTCGCAACCCGCTGCCGATCGTCGTGCCGTGTCACCGAGTGATCGGCGGTGACGGCAAGCTCGTGGGCTACGGCGGCGGCCTGCCGGCCAAGCGCCGGCTGCTCGCGCTGGAGTCCGGCGGGGTGCAGCAGGAGCTGCTCTAGCTACGATCAGGCCCCCGCCGGGATCTCCTCCGTCTCGTGGGCCTGGAGGACGTCGCCTCCGTCTTCACCGGTGCGGATGCGAATCGCAGCCTCCACCGGGATGACGAAGATCTTGCCGTCTCCGACCTGGCCCGTTCGTGCGTGCTTGAGGATCGTCTCGGTGATGATCGGGACGTCCGTGTCGTCCACCACGATCTCGAGCTTCAACTTCGGTCGCAGGTGAATGGTCAGCTGGGAGCCCCGGTACTGCTCCGTGATGCCCTTCTGCCTGCCCGAGCCCTTGTACTCCGCGATCGAGAGGCTCGGGAAGCCCTTGTCGAGCAGCTCCATCCGGATCGGCTCGAAGGACTCGTGGCGGATGAATGCCTCTACCTTCTTCATGCTGTCACCTCCCCCGGTACTGCGTTGCCTCTGCCCTGCGGCGCCACCGGTGCCCCGTCCCCGTGCGGAGCGGACGGACCGGTCGGCGCCGCACCTGTCTCTGGCAGCGGGATGAACTGCTCGGGATAGCCGTACATGCCGTGCTCGATGATGTCGAGGCCGGCATCTTCCTCTTCCTCGCTGACGCGGAGGCCGATCGTCGTCTTGATCAGGAAGAACGTCCCGTAGCTCAGCGCGAAGATGAACGCGAACACGACCGCAACTCCCACCACCTGCGATGCCAATTGGTTGAAGCTGCCCGAGTAGAACAGGCCGCCGTCGGGGTCACCGAACCCGTTGTACTGAGCCAGGCGCGGCGCCGTGAAGAAGCCGCACGAGATGGTTCCCCAGATGCCCGCGAGACCGTGCGCGGACGTGGCACCGATCGGATCGTCGATCCGCTTGTCGATGGCGATCACGCCGAACACGACGATGATCCCGGCCACGAAGCCGATGATCGGACCGGCCCATGCCTCCACGTAGCCCGAGGGCGCCGTGATGGCCACGAGGCCCGCGATCATGCCGTTGCCGATCATGCCGATGTCAATCGTCTTGAGCTTCAGCTGGGATGCCACGAATGCGCCGATCACACCGCCGGCTGAGCCGAGCAGGGTGACCACCGCCACCTCGGCCAGCCGCCCGTCCGCTGCCCCGAGGCCCGATCCAGGATTGAACCCGAACCAGCCGAAGAACAGGATGAGCACGCCGATGCCGACGATTGGCATGGAGTGCCCCGGGATGACCCTCGGCTTGCCGTCTGTGCCGTACTTGCCCTTACGCGGGCCGAGCAGGAGCAGTGCTGCGAGGGCACCGGTTGCACCGATCAGGTGCACTGCGGTCGAACCTGCGAAGTCCTGCATGCCAAAGCCGCCGGGCATCAGGAACTTGCCGTTCTGCAGCCACCCGCCGCCAAACACCCAGTGCGATCCGCTCGGGTAGAGCACGGCGGCGAAGACCACGGCGTAGATCAGATAGGCGCTGAACTTGATCCGCTCGAGCGTCGAGCCCCAGACGATTGCCAGCGACACCGCGCAGAATGAGAACTGAAACAGGAACTTCGACTCGATGATGGCATCCGAGGCTCCCATCGCTGGGAGTGCGTCTGCCGGGTTTCCACTGAACTGCAGGAAGAACCCGTTGCTGCCGATGAGTTGGGCGCCTCCCAGCAGATCGGCCGATCCGAACGCGAAGGCAAAGCCGACAGCCCAATAACAGATCGCCGCGATCGAGAGGTTGGTCAGAATCTTGGCGACGATCGTGCCGGCGTTCTTCGATCGCACGAACCCGATCTCGAGGCAGAGAAATCCAGCTTGCATGAACAGGACGAAGATGGCCGCGATCGTGACCCACAGGGTGTTGATCTGGGCCGTTTGGGACAAGCCTTTGACAAGGTCGTCCTTGGTTGCAAACGCTGCTGTTGGCTCGAGGAGCACGGCCAGGCCCACAAGGGCTGCAAGGGGGCCGGCCCGCTTAAGTCGGGATCTCATATGTACGCGTTCCTCCTGAGGACTTCGGCAGACTCGGGGGCCGCCGGATCGCGAGTCGGGGACTCCGATCAAGCTATGGCGGTATGGACGCGCGATCTTTGTCCACGTGTCGAGAGTTCCGGGCCCGCGGTTCTCCCGTATGTCGAGGTGCCTCCCGCCGGCCCGCTTACGCAGCGGGATACGCCTCAGGCGGGGTCGGGGACCGCTTCCTGCTCGCGCGCACCGTCGGTGGGATCCTCGTCGGACGGCAACTCGCCGCCACGGTCGGTGCCCGCGATCAGCTCGTCGGGGGTCTTGTCCTCGGGCAGGAAGCCCGACTTCATGCCGAAGTACACCGACTGCGGATGGTGGCTGACGATGGCCACCGTGGACTGCTCGGGCATCACGGCGTAGCCGTCGGAAAGGTACATCCCGATGTCGTCGAGGCCGAGCAGCCGCCACACCTTTTCGTGCTCTGACTGGTCCGGGCAGGCCGGGTAGCCCCAGGAGTAGCGGCGGCCCTGATCGGAATCGATGTCGAAGGCCTCGCGGACCTCGTGGTGCATCCACTCGGCCAGGCCCTCGGCAGACTGGACCCCGAGACCGTGCGTGAACAGCTGCTCGGCGAACTCGCCATCTGTCTCGAGCTTCGCCATCACGTCGGTGACCTCCGAGCCGACGGTGACACCCTGAAGCGCGACCACGTCGCGCTGGGGTGGATGGGATCCGGCGTCCAGTGGCCTATAGAAGTCGGCAAGGCAGATGCGGTCGTGTCTGGGCTGGCGCGGGAAGGTGAGCCGCTCGATCTCGCGATCGTGGTCCTCGGGATCGAAGATGATCAGGTCGTTGCCCTCGGAGTTGCAGGGGAAGTAGCCGACCTTGGTCCGCGGGTGCAGGTACTCCTGCTCGGCCCACATGCGTTCGAGCTTGGGCTTGAAGCCCTCGTCGTCACCGTCGCCCTCGACGATCTTGCGCCACTCCTCGCCCTTCTTGCCGCGCCCGCCCCAGTGCAGCTTGAACAGCACATGGCGGTCGAGGAAGGGATAGACATCGGCGAGATCGGCCGTTATCTCCTGCGCGCCCCAGAACGGGGGCTCGGGAACCTCTACCTCGGTGTCCACCGCCGAGCGCACGCTGTCGTCGGTCACCGCGGGCCCGTCGTCGATCTTGACGGGCTTCTCGCGCAGGCTCTTTGCCTCGTCACGAATCTTGTCGATCAACGCGGAGCGCTGCTCGGAGTCCACCAGCGCATCCATCGTGTCGAGTCCGGAGAAGGCGTCCTTGCAGTAGAAGACGCCCGGCTCATAGACGTCGTCGGACTCCTTGCCGCCCGGGTAGAGCATGCGGCGACCGAAGTCGCGGTTGATCGCGGCCCCGCCGACCAGGACGGGAAAGTCGAGCTCGCGGTCGTGCAGCTCGCCGATGCAGATCGGCATCTGCTTAGACGTGGACACCAGCAGCGCTGAGAGGCCGATCGCGTCGGCCTCGTGCTCAACCGCGGCGTTGATGATCGTGTCGACGGGAACCTGCTTGCCGAGGTCGATCACCGTGTAGCCGTTGTTGGTCATGATCGTGTTGACCAGCGACTTGCCGATGTCGTGCACGTCGCCGAACACGGTGGCGATCACCACCGTTCCCTTGGTGTAGCCCTCCATCTTCTCGAGATAGTTCTCGAGCTGGGCCACGGCGCGCTTCATGACCGTCGCGCTCTGCAGGACGAAGGGCAGGATCAGCTCGCCCGCGCCGAACTTGTCACCGACCTCCTTCATGGCGGGCAGCAGCACCTGGTTGAGCGTCGGGACCGCGCCGATCTTCTCGTTGCACCTGTCGATCCAGTCCTCCACGCCCTCCTTCTTGCGACGCAGGATGTGCCAGTGCAGCGCCTCTTCGGGCTCCATCCCGGCGGTGGGGTCAGCAGCCTCGTCCTCGGCCTCCTCGCCCTTTGACTCGAAGTGGCCGATGAACTTCTCGAGCGCGTCCTCGGCCGTGTTGAACACGAGCGCATCGGTGAGCTCCCGCTCGTGATCCGGTATCTCCGCGTAGGGCGTGACGTCGGCGGGATGTACCATCGCGAGGTCCAGGCCGGCCTCGACGCAGTGGTGCAGGAACACGGAGTTCAGGACGCGCCGCGCGGGGGGTGAGACGCCGAAGGAGACGTTCGAGACGCCCAGCGAGGTCCTGACCTTTGGCAGCGCCCTCTTCAGCTCGCGGATGCCTTCGATCGTCTCGACGGCCGACGGGCGCCACTCTTCGTCACCGGTCGTGAGCGTGAAGGTGAGCACGTCGAAGATGAGCGACTCCTCGTCGAGGCCGTGCTCGTCAACGACCATGTCACGAAGCCGCTGCGCGATCTCCACCTTGCGGTCGCGGGTCTTTGCCATGCCGACCTCGTCGATGGTCAGGGCGATGAGTGCGGCGCCGTGCGCCTTGACAAGCGGCACGACGGTGTCGAGCTTCTCGCGGCCGGCCTCGAGGTTGACCGAGTTGACGATCGCACGACCTGGGGTCTGCTCCAGCGCGCGCTTCATCACGGCGGGCTCGGTCGAGTCGATCTGCAGTGGTGCGGGCAGCGACAGCGACACGCGCTTTGCCAGCTCGCGCATCTGCTCGTCCTCGTCCTCGCGCTCTGTCAAGGCAACGCAGAGGTCGAGCACATGGGCGCCGCCTTCGACCTGGTTGGTCGCGATCTCCATGAGCCCGTCGTAGTCGTCCTCGAGCAGCATGGCCTTGGCCTTGCGCGAGCCCTGCGAGTTCACGCGTTCGCCAACGATGGTCGGAGCCGGCTCCTGCGCCAGCGTGGTGGCCGACATCATCGAGGAGACCTTCAGCGGACCGGCCGCGGGGCGCGGGCCGTTCTCCCTGCCGCCGACGCGGTCGACGATGGCGGCGATGTGCTCGGGCGTGGTACCGCAGCAGCCGCCGACCACCGACACGCCGCTCTTCTCCACGAACTCCTGGAGCGCTTCGGCAAGTGGATCGGGCTCGGCGGGGAAGATGGTCTCGCCGTCGGGGCCCTGATACGGAATGCCTGCGTTGGGAATGCAGTGGACCGGCACCGTCGAGTGCTCGCCGAGATAGCGGACCGCGTCGCGCATGTCCTCAGGTCCCGTCGAGCAGTTGAGGCCGATCACCTGTACGTCGAGCGCGGTGAGGGTGGTGAGCACCGACTCGATGTCGGTGCCAAGGAGCATCTTGCCGCCGTTTGGCAGCAGCGATACCGACGCCTGAATGGGCAGCGGGGTCCCGGTGCTCGCAAAGGCCGCGCGTGCGCCGAAGATGGCTGCCTTGACCTCGAGGATGTCCTGGGCGGTCTCGATGATGATCAGGTCCGCACCGCCGTCGACCAGGCCCTCCGCCTGCTCGGTGAAGACCTCGACAAGCTCGCCGAACTGGATCTTGCCGAGGGTCGGGTCGTCGGACGCGGGCAGGTGGCCGGTTGGGCCGATCGACCCGGCCACGAAGTTGTGCTCGCCCGCAGCCCTGCGGGCGATCTGAGCGGCCTTCTTGTTGATCTCCACCGTGTGATCGGCGAGGCCCCACTCGTCCAGCTTGATCCGGCTGGCCTGGAAGGTGTCGGTCTCGAGCACGTCGGCGCCGGCCTCGATCATCGAGGCGTGGACTCCCTCGATCACGTCGGGGCGATTGAGGACCAGTGCCTCGTGGCACTTGCCCTGTAGGCCCATGTAGTCCTCCTGCGTGAGGTCGAACTGCTCGAGCGTGGCGCCCATCCCGCCGTCGAACACGACGACGCGCTTGCGGACGGTTTCCAGGTAGTCACGGGCCATCGGCCCAGTCTACATCAACCTTGACACGACCGTGTGAAGGTTGATGTGCCGCTAGGTCTCGGCTTCGGCCGCCTCGCGGCCTCGGCGCGAGGCGTTGCGCAGCTCCACCGGCGTCGCGTGCAACGCGCTGAGCCGAAGGTCCTTCCACGACATGCCCTCATGAACCAACGCCGGCGTGCCGAGTGCCACCGCGGTCGCGATCTCGACCGCCTGCAGGATGATCCCGTAGGCCAGGGCGTCTGTGTGACCCACGCCGTAGGCCGACAGCACCGCCACGCAGGCCGCCTGGAACACGCCCAGGTTGGATGGCGTGGCGGGCAGCGCGGCCGTCACGTTGACGGCGAACAGCACCGCGGCGGCGGCGCCGACTCCGGCACGACCATCGAGGCCGAGCGCCACGAGCAGCGCATAGCAGGCCATCCACTGGATGCCCCAGGCGGTGAGCTGCGCGATCACGGCCCATGAGCCGAGCCGTGGGTTGCGGAACACCTCGAGCCCCTGTCGTACCTGGACCACCGCCCGGCGAGCCGCCGAGAGCGCATGCTGAACCCGGACGAAGCGCGAGGGCTTGCCGCGGCGCAGCAGCGCGGGCACCGCGAGCAGCAGCGCGATCGCGACCAGCGGCGCGATCGTGACGAGCACGAGGCCGTCCTCGCCCCCGCGGAACACCCCGACGGTGGCGAACATGACGCCGCCGCGGAGGGCGAGCGCGAGCAGGTTGAGCAGCGTCTGCGAGACGCGCGTGCCGAGCCCGACGGGCAGCAGGTCGCGCACCCGCCCGGCGCGCCGGGCCACGATCAGCGCGCGCGAGGGCTCCCCCAGCCGGGCGGGCAGGGTGGCCGACATGAACACGCCGATCATCGTGCCGCGCGCGGTGTCGCGCCGGCGCAGCCTCACGCCGGGCAACGCGGCGCGCAGGATCGCATGCCACGCCTCGGCACGGATCAGCATCGACAGGCACATCAGCGCGAGAGCCACCATCACCCAGACCGGCGTCGCGGAGAGCATCGCGCGTGCGATGGACTCTGGGCCGATCTGCTGCACCGCCAGCCCGGCCAGGCCAACACCCACCACCAAGGCGCCGGCCACGCCCACTCGGCGAGCCAATCGTGCCGCGCGCCGGCGGCGGCTCGGCTCGGGCTTGGCCTCGATCGATGCGAGCCGCCGGGGATGTACCACCGGCAGGCCGTCAGCGGTCGCGAAGCCGAGCCGGCGAGCCGCATTCGCGCGCCGCCCCGCGGGCGCGGGAAGCTCGATGGCATCCTCGTAGGCGCCCATCACCTCCTCGGCGACGTTGGGCCAGCTGAAGCGCTCGGCGCGCTCGCGGGCCGCGGCGGCCATTCGCGCGCGACGCGCCGGATCGAGGGCCAGCGCGCGAAGATCCTCTCCGAGCGCCGTCGGATCTGCCGGCTCCACGAGCAGACCGTCCATGCCGCGGCGCACGACGTCGCGATATCCGACGATGTCTGAGGCCACCACGGGGGTGCCCGAGGCAAACGCCTCCGTGAGCACCATGCCGAAGCTCTCCCCCCCGAGCGAGGGTGCGCAGAGCAGGTCGGCGCGGCCGAGCAGTCGCCACTTCTCCTCCTCGGAGACGCGGCCGGCCAGATGCACGCCCTCGGGATCGAGCAGCAGCGGGCGCACCTCCTCCTCGGTGGCGCCGGCGACGGTCAGCTGCGCCGGCACGCCTGCCACGCGCAGCGCCTCGAAGGCGCGCAGCAGCACGGGCAGGCCCTTGCGGGCATCGGCACGGCCCACGAACAGCAGCTCGAGGACGTCCGACCGGCCGTGGTCCGGCCGGGCCCGGGCGAGGTCGACGCCGTTGGGCACGACGCGGTAGCGCCCGCCGTAGAACCGCTCGGCGGTCCACTGGGCCGCTTGGGAGACGGCGATCCGTACGCCGATCTTGTTGTAGAGCCGGCGCGCCCCGATCACGTTCGACGTGAAGCCGTTGACCAGGGTGTTGGTCGAGTAACAGTGGTGTGTGGACACCAGCGGCACCTTGGCCGCCTCGGCTGCGAAGAAGCCCACGAACGGCGCATTTGGCTCGTGAATGTGGATGACGTCGTAGCCACCGTGGCGAAGCTCGCGGCCGAGCGTGCCGACCGCCTGGCTCGAGATGCCCAGGTTGGAGACGGCGCCGTTGGCGGGAAAGCCGGTGCTGCGTCCGAGCGAGATCAGGTTCTCGGGCATGGGCCGGCGATCCGGCGCAGCGCCGCGATGCGTGACACGTGCCAAGCGGTCGTCCGGGTCGTACGGGGCAAGGATCCGTACATCGTGTCCTTGCTCCGACAGCTCCCCTGAGAGAGCTTCGATATGCCCGCCTACGCCGCCGGGGTACGTGTACGAGTACGGCGAAACGATCCCTACGCGCACCGCGCCATCGTAGCCCACGCCGTCGGATGCGCCACAATCGCCGAGTGTCCCAGCGCAACTTCGTCAAGTTCACGTTCCTGCGAATCCTGCCCGAGTGGCGGCGGCGCACCTCTCAGGAGCGCGCCCGGGACAAGCTCGAGTTCGCGGCCGCGTGCCGTGAGTTCGGCGAGGACCACCTGCTGCGCACCTACTCGCTCGTCGGCACGCGCGGCGACTGCGATCTGATGGTGCGGACCCTCTCGCCGAGCCTCGATGCCATCCACGACTTCCACGTGCTGCTCAACCAGAGTGGGCTGATGCGGTACGCCGAGGTGGCGCACTCGTTCCTGGCGATGACCAAGGAGTCGGTCTACTCCGAGGACGACACGCCGCTTGCCCCGCGTCCCGGGTCTGACGCCAAGTACCTCATCGTCTATCCGATGTGGAAGAAGCGAGAGTGGTACCTGCTCGATGCCAAGGAGCGCTGGCGCATCATGCAGAGCCACATCGAGACCGGTCGCCGCTACACCGGCATCGACATCAACACCGCCTACTCATACGGGCTCGACGACCAGGAGTTCGTGGTGTCGTTCAACGCCGACGAGCCAGGCGAGTTCCTCGACCTCGTGCAGGAGCTTCGCTCGACCGAGTCGAGCGCCTACACCGAGTCCGAGACGCCCATCTTCACCTGCATATCGGCGTCGCCGGAGCGAATGCTCGGCGCGCTCGATGGCGAGACGCTCGAGCTCGCGCGTTAGCTGCGCTCAGGAACGCGAGGCGCTGACCATGTCATCCACGCGCGTGAGCTTGACGCGCGGGCGCCCAAGCGGCTCGCCCACGGCCTTCTCGGCGGCATCGATCGCCTCCCATCCGGAGTAGCTCACGACGTCGGGGTTGCGGTCGGCCACGAGCCTGAGCACCGCACCCGGATCGTCGACCTCGGGAACCGGCAGCCTCTCCTCCGCCAGGTCTTCGAGCAGATGGTCGACAGTCTCTTGGGCGTCGCGCTTGTTGGTCCCGATCACACCGGACGGCCCGCGCTTGATCCACCCCGCGACGTACTCCCCCGGGATCGATTGCTGGGCCCCCGGGTCCATGACGCGGCCCTCCTCGTTCGGGATCGTGCCGTGCCACTCGTCGAAGGGGACCCCTTCGATCGGGCGGCCCCGGTAGCCGATCGAGCGGAACACCAGTCCTGCTTCAAGCGTCTCGTGCTCGCCCGTCGCCTGGGCCCGCAGCCGGCCTTCGCCACCGTGCTCGAGCTCGTTGCGAACCAGCTCGATCGACTCCACCCTGCCGTCTCCCCTGATCGCGACCGGCGAGCGCAGAAAGCGGAGGGTCACGCGCTTGCGCTTTCCCTCCGGTGTGCGGTCCGCGTAGTCGTTGAGGATCTCCACGTTGCGTCGCGGCGTGATCTCGCCGTCGCCCTCGATCGACTGCCTGCTGTGCTGGTCGAGCTCCAGATCGGCGGGATCGACGATCACGTCGGCGTCTGAGAGCTCGCCGAGCTCACGCAGCTCGGGGTTCGTGAAAGCCGCCTGCGCGGGCCCACGCCTCCCAACGATCACGACCTCCTCGACGCCGCTCCCGGCGATCGCCTCGATCGCGGCATCGGTGATGTCGGTCGCGCCGAGCTCGTCGCGCGGAAGCACGAGCATCCGCGCCACATCCATGGCCACATTGCCGTTGCCGATCACTACCGCCCGGCGAGCAGAAAGGTCGAAGTCGTGGCTCTGATGGTCGGGGTGGCCGTTGTACCAGCCAACGAAGTCGGTGGCAGCCCAGCTGCCCGGAAGGTCCTCGCCCTCGATTCCCATGCTGCGATCGGTCTCGCAGCCGTAGGCGTAGACGATCGCGTGGTAGTGGCGCTTGAGCTCCGCGTGGGTGATGTCGCGACCGACCTCGACGTTTCCGAGGAAGCGGAAGCCCTCCTTGGCGGCGGTCTTCTCATACACCCGCGTGACCGACTTGATCTTGGGATGATCCGGGGCCACGCCCGCCCGCACCAGGCCGAACGGCGTGGGTAGGCGATCGATCAGATCGACGTGGACCGCCGCGTGCTCGGCGGACAGCAGATGGCCGGTCACGTAGAAGCCGGCCGGACCCGAGCCGACGACCGCCACGCGCAGAGGATTGTCAGGCGTGCCCGCCATAACGGCGGACGAGATTAGAGACTCCGAAGACCACTAAGCGCGGCGGTGCTCCTCGACTTCCTGCATGATCAAGTCCATCGCCGAGACGGTCTCGATCGGCTTGACCTCGATCGACGGGCCATCCGAATCCGTTGGCTCCGCGGTGTCGCCCTCGAATGGCCGCCGCTCGGGGTCGAGCGCGGCCGGAACGTTCGGTGAGCGCGGCGGCCCCAGGGGCGCCATCTCGATGGGAGAGATCCCGGGAATGGCTGCCGGCGGCGCCGGTGCCGGTGAGACCTCGGGCTCGGGAGTCACCTGCACGTCGGGGATGCCGACGGACCGCTCGAGGGCCTCCGCCGGGGCCTCGTAAGCAGGCTCGTCGTAGGCCGACTCGGACTCCGTCCAGGGCTCGGCCATCACCTCGACGTCGGGCTGCGGCTGATCCTCGTCGTAGAGTCCGAAGGCCTCCACGGCATCGGGGACCGAAACGGCGGGGTCCTCAGGCGTTGGCAGCGGCTGCGCTGCCGGGAGCTCGGCCATCGGCGCGGGAGCGGGCCTGCTGCGCCTGCGCCCGAGCTTGGGAAGCTTCAGCTCGGGACCGCCGAGCGTGCGACGACCCGGCTTTGGCCTCTCGGCCGCCGGCTCGGCCACGGGGAACGATGGCAGCACCGCGGCCAGAGCCACTGGCTTGCGCTGCTTCGGCGTCCGCGAGCGACCCAGCTTCGGAAGCTTGAGCTCCGGGCCTCCGAGGCTGCGTCGAGGGCGCCTGCTCTTCTCGTCGCTGGGCTCGGCGAAGGCCGCGGGCACCTGTGGGTCCAGGCGGTGCGTGTCGGCCGAAAAGTCCGACCTGACCGGGTGCGCTGCGGCCTCGACCACGTGCGTCTCGGCAGCCATGTCGCCCAGACGCTGGCGGCGGTCACCGCTGGCCATCATCGCAATCAGACCGATGACGGGTAGGTCGACCACGCGGACGACGGTGCGCATCGCAACCTGGCGCATGCTCGGCTCGTTGGCGTCGGCATCGACGACGCGCAGTTTCAGGGCGCGCTTGCCGACGGTCTGGCCGCCGCCGGACTCGAGCGCGAAGAAGTAGAAGAGGGTCCAACCGCCCACCACCAGGGCGACGGCCAGGGTGAGCAGCCCGCTGGCGTACAGCGCCACGAGTGCGAGGGCAGGCGCGACGAGATCGATCGCGGCCGCTGCCAGCCGCCGGTTGTCAAGCGCGGGGCCGGAGGAAGCGTGCGAGGGCTGGGCTGACGTTGCCATCGCGTCGGGTATCGGCAGGTCCCCCGGGGATCCTTAGCCCCCGGCCGCTCGCTCGCCGCCGCCCGGCCGTGCAAGATGCGCGTGTGCAACAGATGGCGGTCATCGACATGGGATCGAACTCCTTCCGGCTCGTGGTGTTCGACTACGACGCCGGCGGCCGGTGGACACTCGTCGACGAGATCCGCGAGCCCACCCGGGTCAGCGCCGGGATGGCGGAGTCGGGAAAGCTGCGTGCCGAGCCGATGGCCCGCGCCGTCAAGACGGCTTCGGTGTTCGCAAACTTCCTCGACGCCTCCGGGGTGGAGCACGTCGATGCCGTGGCCACGAGCGCGATCCGCGACGCCACGAACCGGGACGATCTACTCGGCAGCATCCGCGATCTCACCGGTCTGGAGGTGCGCACGATCTCGGGCGCCGAGGAGGCCTGGTACGGCTTTCTGGCGATCGCCAACTCGACCACCGTCGCCGACGGCTTCGGGATCGACATCGGCGGCGGCAGCGTGCAGGTCTTTAAGATCGCCGATCGCCGCCTGCGCCAGGCGGAGTCGGCGCCGCTTGGGGCGGTGCGGGTGTCCGAGGCCTACCTTCCAAATGAGGAGGCGTCTTCCAAGCAGCTCAAGGCGCTGCGCAAGCACGTTGCCGAGACCCTCGGCGAGCTCGAGTGGTGGTCCAAGGGCAAGCACGCTCGTCTGGCGGGGCTCGGCGGCACCATCCGCAACCTCGCCGCGGCCGCGCAGAAGCGCTTGGGCATGACCGACCTCGACGTGCAGGGCTTCGTGCTCACGCGCGACATCCTCGACGAGCTCGTCGAGGAGCTCGCCGCCCGGTCTGCCGCCAAGCGGGGCGCAGTGAGCGGGATCAAGCCCGACCGCGGCGACGTGATCCTCGGGGGGGCGGTGGTGCTGGCCTCCGCGATGGAGCAGGGCGGCTTCAAGGAGGTCGAGGTCACAGAGGCGGGACTGCGGGAAGGGGTGATGTTCGAGCAGATGCTCGCCGCCAGCGACCCGCCGCTGCTCGACGACGTCCGGCGCGCCTCGGTCGAGAACCTCGCCCACCGCTACGGCAGCGACGGCGCCCACGTACAGCACGTCGCGCGGCTCTCCCTTCAGATGTTCGATTCGCTCGGGCGCGCCGGCCTGCACGACCTCGATGGCGGTGACCGCGAGCTGCTGTGGGCGGCCTGCGTGCTCCACGACATCGGCGTCGCGATCAACTACGACGACCACCACCGTCACTCGCGCTACCTGATCGTCAACAGCGGCCTCCCGGGATACACGCCGCGCGAGCTCGAGCTGATCGCGCTGATCACACGCTGGCACCGCAAGGGAACACCGGATGCGTCGCAGCTCGGGCCGCTCGAGCGCAAGGGCGACACCCGTCGCCTCAAGGTGCTGTGCGGCGTGATCCGCTTGGCGGAGCAGCTCGAGCGCAGCCGCGACCGGTCGGTGGCCTCGGTGGCGCTGGAGCGGAAGGGCAAGCGTGTGCGCCTCGTGGCGTCGACCGACCATCCGAGCGCTGATCCGAGCGTGGCCGTCTGGGCGGGCCAGCGCGGGTGCGACCTCCTCGCCGACGCGATCGACCAGCCGGTCGAGGTGGTGCGCGCCCAGGACCACTAGACACTGGTGCGTATCCGGTTGGTTCAGGCGGCGTTGTCGTGTGGGGTGAAGGGCTGGGTGGGGACCGCATCGCGCCGCTTGGCAAGTTTTGGTCGGGTAGCGCGGGCCGAGTGCGTGCGCGGTCGACTCCACAGCGCGTTCTGCGGTCCTCACGCGGCCTCTCAGAGATGTGAGTCGCATACGGCCGCGAGTCGCGGGCATCCCTCACAGACCGGCCGTCGTGCGTTGTGGGTGCCCGCCAGCGTTACCGCCGAGCTCGGCGAAACCGCGGCTGGGTGCCCAGACCCCGGCCAGCGTCACGACTTGTGCCCGAAAGACGGGCACAAATCGTGACTCGCGACGCTTGGTTTGCGACCGATCCAATCTGCCCCAAGTCGGGCCGCCGCAGGCCGCGCAGGCATAGGTCTATCCCGTCCCCGCGCCGAAGTGGCAAAGCCACCATCAGGGTGCCCCGTCGGGCACAGACTCCCAGCACAACGCGGTCTCCGACTACCTGAACCAACCGGATACGCAATAGCTACCTAGCCGAGCTGCCCGAACTCCCCCGTCTCCACCTCGCGGACGATCTCCTCCTCGATCTCGGCCTCGCTGAGCTCCAGGCGGCGCAGCTGTCGCTGGCGGAAGCGCCGGAACTTGAACAGCTCGAGCACGTACACCAGGTAGACCGAGGCCGCGAGGGCGAGGAGCCCGAAGGCGATCATCACAAGCGCCCACCCCGCATTCAGTCGGCCGTCGTCCTCTGAGTAGGGAACGAACCGCAGCGCGAGCGCGAGCGCCGCGAGGGCGACCGTCCAGGCGTACAGGTAGAGCACGGTGCGGCGGGTGGAGAAGCCGATGTTGGCGAACCGGTGGTGGAAGTGCCATCGGTCGGCGGAGTACACGGGCTTTCGGTACTTGATCCGCTTGGCCACCACGAAGGTGGCGTCGAGTGCCGGCACGGCGAGGATCACGAGCGGGAAGAACAGCGCGACCACGGCCGCCGTCTTCAACACCCCCTGGATGGCCACGCACGCCAGGAGCAGCCCGAGCAGGTTCGAGCCCGAGTCGCCCATGAAGACCGACGCCGGGTGGAAGTTGTGACGCAGGAAGCCGACTGAGGCGCCGGCCACCACGGCGGCGAGCACGCCGGCATCGACGCGGTCGAGCGAGAGCGCGATCACGGCGAACGTGGCCGCCGCGATAGTGCACACGCCTGCGGCAAGGCCGTCGACGCCGTCGGTGAAGTTGACCACGTTCATCACGGCCACTATCCCCAGCAGCGTCAGCGGGATCCCCCAGTCGCCGAGGTCGAGCGGAGCGATGAACGGGAGCGTCAGGTTCTCCACTCGCACGTTCGACGCCACGACGAGGCCGGCGGCAGCGAACTGCCCGAGCAGCTTCGGGAGCGGCGACAGCCCCCCCTCCAGGGTGTCGTCGACCGCCCCCACGAACGCGATCGCGACGGCCCCGGCCAGGATGCCGCGCGTCTCGCCCTCCCAGGGCAGGAACAGCAGGCCCGCCACCAGCGCGCCCGCCAGGATGGCGAGGCCCCCGAGGCTGGGCGTGGGGCGTTCGTGCAGCGATCGCTCGCGGGGCTGGTCGATGGCGCCCACCCGCCGGGCCAGTCGGGCCGCAAGTGGAGTGAGCACCAAAGCCACGGCGCCCGCGACCAGGAACGCCCAGAGCGCGTCGAGGTCGTTCATGAACGCCAGACACTAACCCCGGCGGTGGCCGTCACCGGTGGGCTAGGCGCTCGGCACGACCCAGAACGCGATCACCGCGTACTGCAGCGCCGCCGCGAGGATCACGAGCAGGTGAAAGACCTCGTGGTAGCCGAAGACCGTGGGCGAAGGGTTCGGGCGCTTGATCGCATAGACCACCGCGCCGACCGCGTAGAGCACGCCTCCGGCACCCACCATGGCCACGGCTGTGATCCCGAGATTGCTGGTCATGTCCGGCACCGCCGCAATGGCAACAGAGCCGAGCAGCACGTAGGCAAGGGCAGCGAGCCACTTCGGCGCGTCGATCCACACGAGGTTCAGGAAGATGCCGCCGAGTGCCCCGGTCCACATCACGACAAGCACGATGTCGGAGAGCTGGCCGTCGATCACGAGCGTCGCAAACGGCGTGTAGGAGCCCGCGATCAGCAGGAAGATCGCCGAGTGGTCCATCCGGCGCATCCAGCGGCGGGCAGACTCCGTGCGCCAGTCGATCCGGTGGTAGAGCGCGCTCGTCCCGAACAGGATGGCCACGCACGCGGCGTAGATGCCGGCTGACGCCGTGGCCTCACCGGTGGGGGCCGTGAGCACCAGGGCGGCACCGAGAGCGAGCGACACGTAGAACGCCCACTGGTGCGAGACCCCGCGCAGACGCGGCTTGAGCAGACGGGGAGCCGGGATTCCCTGGCCTGGTTCGATAACGCCGCTCACGAGGCAAGGATAGTGGGAGCGCGCATCAGCGACTGCGGACCCTGACGGGATCTGCGGACGCCGCGACGGAGGCGAGCCGCTTGACGAGCAGCCCGACCACCGGTCCGTAGCTCACGGCGAGCGCTGCCTCGAGCGGCCGTGCCGCGTGCAGCTCCACGACGACCTCTGCTCCTCCATCCGTCGGCTCGACGGCGTGCACCATCGCCACAGGGCCGAC
>JBBPXW010000029.1:0-23509 GCA_038200525.1 Solirubrobacterales bacterium
CCCGAGCTGATCCGCGGGCACCCCTCGCCGGGTGGGATCGACCTCGTCGGCATGTGCGTCGGGCTCGTCGACATCCCGCGGATCGTGACCGGCGCCACCGTCGAGCCGGGCGACGCGATTGTCGGCCTTCCAAGCAGCGGCGTGCACTCCAACGGGTTCACGCTCGCGCGCACGGCGCTGCCGGACCTCGACGCGAGCCCCGCGGAGCTCGGTGGCCCTTCCGTCGGCGAGGCCCTGCTCGAGCCCACGGTCATCTACGTACGCGCGATGCGTGATCTGCTGGCATCGGACCTCGACGTGCGCGGCCTCGCCCACATCACGGGCGACGGCCTGCTGAACCTGTTGCGGCTTGAAGCCGGGGTCGGCTACCGGATCGACCTGCCGCTGCCGGTGCCACCGATCTTTGAGCTGATCGCCGCGGCATCCGCCGCCGAGGCAGCCGAGATGCACGAGGTCTTCAACATGGGCTGCGGCTTCTGCGTGGTGGTCCCCGAGGCCCAGGCCGACGACGCCGTGGCGCTCTTGGGCGCTCGCCACCCGGGCGCCGCCGTGATCGGCACGGTCACCGACGCCGTTGGCACGGTCGAGCTGCCGGGCGCAGCGCTGGTCGGACGTGACGGCGCCTTCAGCGCCGCCTGAGCGTCAGGCCGCCTCCCACAACCGCCCGGTCCCGCCCACCCCCACGGGACGCACACGCCACTGCAGTGCGAGCGCGAGCAGGTCGGCCTCGGCCTTCAGCTCGGGCAGGTCGCAGATGGCCGCGACCTCGACCGTCGCGAGTCGCCCGAAGCGGCCGATGGCTCCCATCGGGTCGGGGCGATCCTCGCCCGAGGGCTCCGCGCCGGCTCGGGTGGCGGCCTCACGCAGCTCCGCGGGCGAGGAGACCCCGCCTACCACGACGGGCTCCGCCTCGCCCGCCTCGAAGACGAAGGTCGGCAGCTGCCCGCCATCGGAGAGCTCGGCCGCGCGCTCGAGATCCGACCCAAAGGCCTCGACCGTGCCGCTCGATCCGAGGTCCACCCGGAAGCGCTCGGCGTCGAGCCCAGCGGTCCGTGCCGCCTCGATCAGCGCCTCGGTGGTGTCGAGCCTGCGCCGGAAGACCATGAGTCCCTCCCGCAGCTCGCGCAGAAGCCGGAAGCAGGCGTCCTCGCCCTGCTCCCGTGCAGCCACCACAGCCATGCAGGCGGGGTAGCTCGAGCGAGGGGGCGACTGCAGCCACAGGCGGGGATCGACCGGCATGCCCGACCCGGCGGAAGCCTCGAGGATCGCCTCCACCTGCACGACGCCCGGCTCGAACTGCCGCGCCAGACCAGCCATCACGAAGGTGAACCGGAGGTTCCCACCGAACTCCGTCCTCAGCATGTGCACCCCCGGCTCTGACGCCCAGGACCACGCGCAGGCCGGATCTGAGATGCACAGGACGCGTACCGGCATGCAACACCGCACAATACGTTGAGCACCGTGATCGGCACCCTGCTCAACGACCGCTTCCGCCTGGAGGAGAAGATCGGCTCCGGCGGCATGTCCACGGTCTACCGGGCGTTCGATCCCACGCTCGAGCGGTGGGTGGCGATCAAGCTGATGCATCGCGACATCTCGGAGGACCCCGATCAGCTCGAGCGGTTCCGGCGCGAGGCGCGAGCGGTGGCGCGGCTGTCACACCCCCATGTGGTCACCGTGATCGACTTCGGCGAGGACGACGGCACCCCCTACATCGTTCTCGAGTACGTCGAGGGCGAGACGTTGAAGGACCGTATACGGCGGAGCAAGCGGCTGCCCGTCGCAGAGGCTGTGGCCTACGCGATCGAGATCGGCCGCGCCCTGACGTGCGCCCACGGCGAGCGGCTCGTGCACCGCGACGTGAAGCCCCAGAACGTGCTGATCAACATGGAGGGCCGGGGCAAGGTCACCGACTTCGGCATCGCGAGGTCGCTGGAGGCCCATGGGCTCACGGCCGCCGGCCGGGTGCTCGGCACCACCGACTACGTGTCCCCGGAGCAGGCGCTCGGCCGCGAGGTCGGCGAGCAGTCAGACGTCTACTCGCTCGGCATCGTCCTGTTCGAGATGCTCACGGGCGAGGTCCCGTTCCGTGCTGACAGCCAGGTGGCCGTCGCGATGAAGCACGTCAAGGAGCCTATTCCCGACGTGCAGAAGCTCCGGCCCGAGGTGTCGGCCACGCTCGCCTCGGTGGTCGAGCACGCGACCGCCAAGGAGCTCTCGAACCGCTACGCCACCGCGCGCGACATGTCAGAGGACCTCGAGGAGGTGCTCGCCATCGAGGTCTCGCGGGCCGGCGAGGCCGGCGGAGAGGCCACCACGGTGCTGCGCGCACTCAAGGCCGATACCCACGGGTTCGTTCCAATCCGCCTGACCAACCCGCGTCGCTGGCTGCTGTCGGTGGTGGCCGTCGTCGTGCTCGCGAGCGGCGTGGTCGCCTACTTCTCGACCCGCACCGAGAAAGGGGCGGGCACGCCACCTGCCCCCAAGGCCGAGCCCGAGCTGAAGGCCGTGAGCCTCGGCTCCGACGCGGCCAACGACTACGACCCGGAGGGCGACGGCCAGGAGTCGCCGAGCGCGCCCCAGAACGTCGTGGACGGCAATCCCTCGACCCAGTGGGATACCGAGCATTACGAGAGCGGCTTCGACGGCGTGGGCAAGTCGGGTGTCGGCATCTTCGTCGACGCCGGCCGCGAGGTGCGCGGACGGGCCCTGAAGGTGATCTCGTCCACCCCCGGGTTCACGGCCACGGTGTATGCCTCGAACGCGGTCCCCAAGAAGATCGGCGGCTGGACCAAGGTGTCCGCTACGAAGAAGGTCGCTGAGGAGCAGGCGATTGCGCTCACGTCGAGGACGCCCTACCGCCGCTACCTCCTGTGGATCACCAAGCTGCCGTCCCAGAACAAGGCGGCGGTGCAGGAGCTGTCGCTGTTCAGGTAGCTCGCCGCGGCTCTAGAAGGCGTAGGCGCGCTCGCGCTCGTGGCGCTCGACCGCCAGCGCCAGAAGCCGGTCGACGAGCGCTGGGTAGGGCACGCCGCTCTCGCCGAACAGCTTCGCGTACACGCTGGTAGAGGTGAACCCGGGGAGCGTGTTGAGCTCGTTGACGAGCACGCGCGCCTCCCCGTCGGGATCCTCGACGAAGAAGTCGCATCGCGCCAGCCCGGCGCAGCCGACACGCAGGAACACCTCGACCGCCAGCTCGCGAACCCGCTGGCGCACGGCGTCTGGCAGCCGGGCGGGCACCTGGAGGGTCATGCCGCCCGCGGTGTACTTGGCCTCGTAGTCGTACCAGTCGGCCTCGATCACGATCTCGCCGGGCTGGGAGGCCTCGGGGTCGAGGTTGCCGAGGACCGAGCATTCGACCTCCATCCCATGCGCCATCGCCTCGACGACCACGAGCGGGTCGTGCTCGAAGGCTGCGGCCAGCGCGCCGGCCATCTCGCCCTGCGTGGACACCTTCGAGATGCCCAGCGACGAGCCGAGGCGGGCGGGCTTGACGAACACCGGGAGGCCCAGTCGCTTGACCGCGGCGGGATCGTCGTCCTCGCGCAGCCCGACGTAGTCGACCTGGGGCACCGCGGCCGCTGCCATCAGCTCCTTGAAGACCACCTTGTCCATGCACACCGCCGATGCCATCACGCCCGCCCCGACGTAGGGCAGGTCGAGTGCCTCGAGCAGGCCCTGGACCACCCCGTCCTCGCCGTAGGGACCGTGCAGCACCGGGAAGGCGGCATCGCAGCCGAGCAGGCCGCTTCCCGGCTCGAGCGTCACGGGCTCGCCGCCTACACTCCACGCGCCCGAACGGGCGATCCGCACATCGACCGCCTCGTGGCCGGCTTCGTCCAGCCCGGAGCGCACCGCCTCGGCGGAGGCCAGGGACACGTCGTGCTCGCTCGAGCGCCCTCCGGCCAGCACCGCGACCCTCACGGCGTGGCCGAAGGGGTGGTGGTCTGGGGGGTCGTGGTTGGTGGGGTGTCCGGGGTGGCAGCGGCCTTGTAGCGCCCGACCACGATCACGACCGTGGTCCCGCGATTGACCCGGCGCCCCGCCGCCGGCCGCTGCTCGAGCACCTTGCCGTCCTCGTCCTTGTTGGCGGTCGTGCGCATGCGCACCCTCACACCCAGCTTGGCGCTGCTCAGGGCGCGCCGCGCGGTAGCCGTCGAGAAGCCGACCACGTCGGGCACCTCGGCCTGGTCCTTTGGCTTGGCCACCACCAGGTCGACCGTGTCGCCGCGCATCGCCTTGGCGCCCCGCCCGGGACTCTGGCTGAGCACCTCGTCCGCCGGCTTGTCGGACTCGCGCTGGGTGACAGACACCTCGAGGCCCGCGTTGGTCAGCCGGGTCTCGGCGGAGTCGCGCGTGAGGCCCACCACATTGGGCACGTCGATGCTCGCGGGCCCGGAGCTCACGAACAGCCGGACCCGTGACCCGCGATCGACCGACTCGGCCCCGCCGGGCGACGTCCTGGTTGCGAAGCCCTTCTTGATCGAGCCCGACGCCTCGGTATCGGCGGTGACCTTCAACCCCGCCTTCTGCAGGGTGCGGATGGCCAGCTGACGCGAGGTGTTGCGCACCGACGGCACGCGGACCTTGCCGGGCCCGTTGGACGCCACGAGCGTGATCGTGTCCGACTTCGCGGCCGACTCTCCCGCGTTGGGGCTCTGGCGGAGCACGGTGTCGACCGCGGCGTCGCTGCGCTCCCGCTCCACCTTGACCTTCTCGAAGCCGTCGCGATCGAGCCGCCCGCGCGCCTTGGTGAGCGACAGGCCCGTCACCTTCGGCAGCTTCAGCTCCTCGGGGCGCGTGAAGGTGTAGGCCATCACGGCGATCAGCGCGAGCACGAGGATGCCGATGAACGCCCACAGCCACCGGCGTCCTCCGCCCGCGTCCCGCTCGGGCTCGCGCGGCTCCTCCCTGACGACGACCGCCGCGGCCTCCGTGGCGCCAAGCGCTCCGGCACCGACGGCGGCGAAGTCCAGCGTGCCCGGGATGTCTTCCCCGGGTGCGGTAAATGCCTCGACATACGGCGTGCAGGCCTGGAGCGCGTCAGCGAAGTCTCCGGCCGACTGCCACCGCGCCGCCGGATCCTTGGCCAGCGCGCCCATCACCACGGCGTCGAGGTTGGGTTCGATGCTCACGCCCTCCTTGGACATCGGCGGTGGATCCTCCGACAGGTGCTTGAGCGCGATCGACACCGCGCTGTCGCCACCGAAGGGCAGGCGGCCGGTGAGCATCTCGTAGAGCATCACGCCGATCGAGTAGACGTCGGAAGCCGCGGTCACGGCGTGTCCCTGGGCCTGCTCGGGCGAGAGGTACTGGGCTGTGCCCATGACCGACCCGGTCTCCGTCATCTCCGACACGCCCGCGCGGGCGATGCCGAAGTCGGTCACCTTGGCCTGGCCGTCCTCTCCGACGATCACGTTGTGTGGCTTGAAGTCGCGGTGGATCACTTGGTGGCGGTGGGCGAACTCCGCTGCCGAGAGGATCTGGCGGCCGAGATCGATGCAGCGCAGCTGTTGGAGCGGCGCCTCCTCGTTGACGATGTCCTTGAGCGTCATCCCGCTGACGTGCTCCATCGCGATGTAGTAGGTGCCGTCGTGCTCGCCCCGGTCGAACACTGCGACCACGTGTGGGTGCTGCAGCCCGGCGGCGGCCTTGGCCTCCCGCCGGAACCGCTCGACGAACTCGGAGTCCTGGGCAAAGCGTCGGTGCAGGACCTTGAGCGCCACCTCGCGGCCGAGGTGGGTGTCCTGGGCCTGGTAGACGTCGGCCATCCCGCCCGAGCCGATCCGCCCGACGATCTTGTAGCGCCCATCGACGGTGGTGTCGCCGGCCACGTCGGTCACTACTTCACACCCCCCTTGCCGAGCAGGGCCTCGAGCACCTGCTTTGCGATCGGCGCGGCATCGGTGCCGCCCTGGCCCTGTGTGCGCTCGATGGTCACGGCAACCGCCATCTTCGGGTTGTCAAGCGGTGCGAACCCGATGAACCACGCCTGGTTGGCCGTGGCGTTGTCCACCTCGGCCGTACCGGTCTTGCCGCCCACCTTGGCGCCGGAGAGCGCGGCGGCGGTGCCCGTTCCCTCCTCGACCACCTTGCCCATCATCTGCGTCAGCTGGCCGGCCGCCTTCTCGGACATCACCTGTGACTGGCGCAGCGGCCGGATCCTGTCGGTCACACGACCATCCTTGCCCACGACCCGCTCTGTCAGGCGCGGGCGCATCAGCCGGCCCCGGTTGCCCACCGCGGCGGCAACCTGCGCCATCTGCAGCGGCGTGACCTCGATGGCGCCCTCGGCACCGCCCTGGCCGATGGCCACGCGCCCGACGTCGAACCCGGAGTCCCCGGTGAGCAGCTTGCCCTTGGCGTCACGAACGCCGCTGGGGCTCATCTGGCCGTCGGGGAAGTCGAGCTGGGGATCCCTGTTGAAGCCGAACCTGGACATGTACTTCTCGAGCGTCGTACGCCCGATCCGCTCTCCCACTTGGGCGAACACCGTGTTCACGGAGTTGGTGAGCGCGTCGGTGAGCGTGATCGGCCCGAAGGTCTCACCGCCGTCGTTTCGCAACGGCACCCCGCTGATGGTGCGCGGCGACGAGCCGTCGATGATCGACTGCGGGTTGTAGGCCCCCGAGTCGAGCGCCGCTGCGGCGGTGACCACCTTGAACGTCGATCCCGGCGGGTAGCGCGCCTGGGTGGCGCGGTTGACCAGGGGAGCGTTGCTGTCGCGGTTGAGCTGTGCGAGCTTGTCCGGGATCTGGTTGGGGTCGTACTCGGGCACGCTCACCATCACCCGTACGCGCCCTGTCTGCGGCTCGATGGCAACCACAGAGCCCTTCCGCCCCCCCAGTGCCTGGACGGCGGCTTTCTGGGCACCTGGATCGAGGGTCGTGATCAGGTCCCTGCCCTCGCGGCCCTGGTTCTGGAGCTGGCTGAAGACGGTGCCTAACTCGCTCTCCTCACCGGCCAGCGCGGGATTGCGCGACCGCTCGAGCCCGGCGCGACCCTGCCCGATGAACGAGTAGCCGACCGAGTGCCCGAACAGGGAGCCTGTCGGATAGGCCCGGGTGAAGGTGCGCTGCTCACCCCGGCCCCGGCCGACGCTACGCGCCAGCACCGTGCCGTCCGCCGCCTTGATCAGGCCGCGCGGCACCTGCTGCTCCTCGATCAGCGGTCGCCTGTTCTTCGGCTCGTCCTTGAGCGCGGTGGCCTCGAACACCGACCACCTCGACGTGTAGCCGACAAGCACGGCGAACAGCACCATCGAGAGCCCGAAGAGCTGCACGATCTGGCGGTTCACACGAGGCCTCCACGCTCGGTGCGACGGTCGCGGCGCGCGTGGTCGGAGACGATCAGCAGCAGCGCCAGCAGCATCATGTTCGCGACGATCGAGCTGCCGCCGTAGGACACGAACGGCAGCGTCACGCCCGTCAGGGGGATCACCTTCGTCACCCCGCCGACGATCACGAACACCTGCAACGCGAACACGGCAGTGAGTCCCGCGGCGAGGAGCTTGGAGAAGCCGTCGGCGGCCACAAGCGCCGTCTTGAAGCCGCGCGCCACGAACAGGAGGTAGACGAGTATGAGCCCGGCTGCGCCGAAGAGGCCGGCCTCGTTGACGATCAGCGAGTAGATCAGGTCGGTGTCGGCCAACGGCACGATCGGCTGTGACGCGCCAGGCGCCCTGAGCAGGGCGCCGCCGAAGCCCTGACCGAACAGGCCGCCGTCGGCCTGGGCGAAGAGGGACTGGGCGATCTGATAGCTGCCGCCGGTCGCCTTCTCGTAGAGCACCGGGTCGAACGGGTTCGCCCACACCGCGATGCGGTCCTGCACGTGGCTGACGGTGTTGGCGAAGTAGGTGGCCCCGCCGAGGAACATCGTCGCCCCGACGCCCACCAGCGAGAGTCGCGCTGTGGCCACGTAGAGCAGCGCGAGGAAGCCCCCGAAGAACATGAGCGAGCTCCCCAGATCGCGGATGAAGAGCAGCATGAACATCGCAAGGCCCCATACGAGCAGCAGCGGGCCGAAGTGCTTCAGCGACGGCCGCTCGCGCAGGATCGCCACCAGCGAGGCCACGAAGATCGCGAGGAGCACGATCTGGGCCGGGCCCAGTCCGGCGGCAGTGACCGCAAGGAGCACCAGCGCGGCCGGGACCACGATCGACACCGCCTGCTGCACGCCGGTGAGCGGCTTGTTGCGGGCGCGCACCAGGACGTCTCCAGTGTCCCGAAGGTAGCTGGCGAGGAAGATTATGATCGCGATCTTCGCGAACTCCGCGGGCTGGAAGGAGATCGGGCCGACCTTGATCTGCAGGTATGCCCCGTTGGTCTGTGCGCCGATCCCGGGCACGCGCGGCATCAGCAGCAGGACGATGCCCGCGGCGGCGATCGTGTAGCGGTAGCGCTCCAGCACGCCGTGGTCGCGCAGGAACACGATCGTCGCGGCGAACACGATCAGCCCGATCACGAACCATTGCGCCTGCTCCCGCGCCAGCTCGGGGTCGATCCGGTAGATCTCGACGAGCCCGATGCCTGCAAGCGTCGCCCCGAGTGGAAGCAGGTAGGGGTCGGCGTCGGGCAGTCGTGCGCGCAGGAAAAGGTGCGCCACGAGGCAGAGGCCCAGGAACACCAGCCCGTAGGTGAGCGTGCCCGCCTGGATGTCCTTGAGCTCGGTGCCGGCCCGGGCACCGTTGCGCGAGACGAGCACGGCGGCGAACCCAGCACTGACGATCAGCGCGACGGGCACGAGCCCGAGCATCTCCCGGGTACGGCCGCTCACCTCGGCAAACCCGTGTCAAGTGTGCCGCGCTCGAGCTGGTGCACGAGGTCGCTGGCGTCGGCGCGGCTGCGCCACGAGTGGTCGAGCAGCCGCTCGCGCCGGTCACGCCGAAGCGATCGCGCCGGCACGCTGCTCGAGTACTCCGAGGAGTACAGGTCGACGCCGAGCGGCAACGGGTAGGGCACGCCCCGGTACATCGTCACGAGCCCGGAGTCGTCGGTGCCGAGGAAGTAGACCTGGCGGGCCCCGAGGTAGGCGCCGATGCCGACCGCCACCGCCGCCACGAGGACGACCACGCCCGTCAACGCCCGCCGACCCCGGGATCGGCGCGCATGCGTGGCCCTCGACCCCGATCGGCGCTCGGCGCGCGGAGCCCTCGCCGCGGACGGGGTAGGGCGCTTCTGCCGTCCGGCGGCCCCCTGGACGTCATTCGCCGTCAGACCCTGATGGATCGTGTCCTGGCCCGCCAGCGTGTCCTCGGCCCCGGATTGCCCGTCGCCATCTCCGTCGTCGAGGCGGAACAGCACCACGGTGATGTTGTCCTTGCCTCCGCTCTGGTTGGCGGCCCGGATCAAGGCCTCGGCGGCGCCGTCCAGCGTCGCCGAGCCCCGCAGGATGCCGGCCATCTCCGAGTCGGAGACCATCCCTGTCAGCCCATCCGAGCAGAGGAGGTAGACGTCGCCGGCACGGGTGGTGTGGGTGTGGGTGTCCACCACGACGTCTGACTCGGGACCTAGGGCGCGCGTGATGATGGAGCGCTGCGGGTGGGTCTCTGCCGCCTCTGCCGTGAGCTGGCCGCTGCGCTGCAGCTCGGCCACCAGCGAGTGATCATGGGTGAGCTGCTCGAGCTCGCCCCCGCGCAGCCGGTAGGCGCGGCTGTCGCCCACGTGGCCGATGCTCACGCCCTCGGGCCACACCATGGCGGCGGTGAGGGTGGTGCCCATACCCCTCCGAGAGGCGTCGGACTGGGCCATCTCGTAGATGCGCCCGTTGGCCTGTCGCGTGAGATCGCTGAGCAACCGCTCGGGACCATCGCCCGTGTCGGGGGGGGCTTCGAACACCGCCGCCGCCGTGGCGGAGGCGACCTCACCGGCCTGGGCCCCGCCCATCCCGTCGGCCACCGCGAACATCGGCGTCGCGATCACATAGCTGTCCTCGTTGGCCTCGCGCTGTCGCCCGACATCTGAGCGCCCCACCTGCTCGACCACCCGCAGAGCCATCCCTACTCCCCGTAGCGGTACTCGGTGTCGCCGATGCGGATCACGTCGGCCTGCTTCAGCCGTTCCGCGCCACGCAGAGGCCGTCCATTGAGATACGTGCCGTTGGTCGAGCCCATGTCCTCGACCTGCATGAAGTCGCCGGCCGGATAGATCCGGGCGTGCGTGGTCGAGGCGAACGGGTCGTCGATGTTGATGTCGGCGGAGTCGCCGCGGCCCATGGTCGCGCCGCCGCTGATGTCGATCGCGTCCCCGGGCTCGCGTCCGAGGGCTGCGACCACCACGAGCTCGGGGGCCATGTGGCTGAGCATGCCTCCGTCCTGGGGCTCGTCTCGACGCGGCGAGCCGGGGGCACCGACCGGCTCGGAGGCCACGGCGGCCTCCTGGTTGCGGGTCATGTCACGCAGTGCGCTGCGCGAGACCCACAGGAGGAACAGATAGAGCACGGCGAGGAAGCCGAACTTCAGCGCAACCGCCAGAGGCTCGTCCACGGGCCCCTCCTACTCCAACTCGAACTCGAGCTCGGTAAGACCGATGGTGACCTGATCGCCGTGGCGCAGCACCGCCTGTTCCACGCGCCGATGGTTCACCTTGACCCCGTTGGTCGACCCCAGGTCTGCCACCAGCCAGCTATCGCCCTTGGGACGCAGCTCCGCGTGGCGACGGGACACGTTGGCGTCCTCGAGGGTGATCTCGCACTCGCGGCTGCGGCCGATGACCACCCTGCTGCCGCTCAACACCGTGCGCCGGCCGGCTCCCGCCAGCACAGCCCGCGACGGCGCAACGGGCTCGGGCTCGAGCCGCCTGACGGCGCGGTCGGGCGAGTACACCATGGTGTGCCCGAAGTCACCTTGGGAGGGCGCAGCCGCCGCCGCGGCGCTGGCGGGCTCATCCTCGGGGTCGCCGAGCTGCTGGGCCTGGATGCCGAACTCGCCGAGGCTCAGCCGCTCGTCGGTCATGAACTCCACGGCGGGCCGGCTGGTGAGCGCGAGCCGCTCGGCGCGGGCGTGCTCCAACAGGTAGTCCGACAGCTCCTTGCGCAAGGCCGGCTCATAGCTCTCGAACTGCTCGCGGTCCTGTGATGACAGAAACACGCGGTAGTGGTTGGGCACGTAGACCCGTGAGACCGACACCTGCTTTGACTCCTCCATCTCGCGGGCGAGCTTGCGGGCGAGCTCCACCGGCTCGACCCGCGACTTGAAAGCGCGGCTGAACGCGCCTTCGACGAGGCCTCCGAGCTTGGCTTCGAGGTTTTTGAGAACGCTCATGACAGGGGCTCAGGGTAATGGCGGATCCGGGAGGCCGTCCCTGGGGTGTGGCGTGAGCAGGATCGCTGAGACCGCCACCAACGCGCCGAGGGCGGCGCCGGCCACGGCACCACGTGCCGGCTGCAGGTCGCCCCCCGTCGCAAGCAGCTCGCTCACGTGCTGGTGCGCGGCCACCAGCCCGATCGTCCAGACCACCGCGATCCCGAGGTCGAGCGTCGCCAGGCGGCCGCGCGCGAGGACCGGCAGCACCAGCGCAAAGCCCACCCATATGGCTGCGGGAGCCAGAGCCGCCGAGGAGATCAGGGGCCAGAGCGCGTCCTCGGCCGCGCGCACCACCGAGCCCTGCCAGACGCCGCGGGCAGCGGTCCCGGGGACGGGTCCGAAGAGCAGGTCACGCCCGATCACCTGCTCGGCCACCGTCAGCCACAGGAGCCCGGCCGCCGCGAGCCCGGCCCGGCGCCAAGCCGTGGAGGCCAACGCCGCCAGACCGACGAACAGGGGGCCCAGCGCTGCCGCGCCCAGGAGCGGGGCGAGGGCCGGCAGCGACCACAGGTGCCCTGCGCGGGGCATCAACACGGGGGTAGGCCCAAGCGCTGCCGCCACGAGGAGGGCTGTGCCCGGCTGCCCCCCGCCCGTGGCCAGCCACGCCAGGAACGCGCATGCCGTCATGAACCACCCGAGCCGCGGAAGCAATCCCACCGCCACCGCCGCGGCGCCGGCGGCCACGACCGGGGAGAAGGCGGGCGTGCTGCCAAGACCCAGGCCGGCGAGCACCAGCGCGCTCGCGCCGAACGCGGCCGAGGCGCGAACGAGGAAGCGGCGCCCTCGGCGCGGCGCCCAGGGCTCCACGGCCTGCGGGGCGGCCGCGCCCACGCCCCGGTGCACCAAGGTCCGAAGCCGCGTGCGCGTGCGCACCGCGGTCAGCCCGAAGCGCTCGAGCGTCTCGGGCTCGACGAGGCCGCCGGCATCGGAGAGGTCGCCCTCGGCTTCGGCGAGCACCTCACGCAGCTCGGCGGGGACGGGGCGGTACACCGGATCCGCATCCAGTGCCGCGTCGAGCACCTCCGCCAGTTCGGGCGCCAGGTCGGGGCGCAGCGCGCGCAGCGGTGGGAAGGCCAGCCCGACCCTGCGCGCCGTGGCGGCGGGACTCTGGGCGCGCACGGGGTTCGTGCCGGTCCACGCCTCGTAGAGCACGAGCGCCATCGAGTAGACGTCGGCGGCGGCGGTCACCCGCCGGCCCTCGGCCTGCTCGGGCGCCATGTAGGCAAGCGTTCCGACGACGTCACCGGTGGCGGTCAGGTCGCCGGCGCTGGCGACGTGGGCGATGCCGAGGTCCGTGAGCTTGGCAAAGCCCGAGCCCGCGGCGGGCTCGGCAAGCACCATTACGTTGGCCGGCTTCACGTCTCGGTGGATCACCCCGCGCGCGTGCGCATGCTCGAGCGCATCGCACAGCGCGAGGCCGATGCGGGCCACGTCTCGATCAGACACCGCCCCCTCGGCCTCAAGCTCCGCCAGCGTCGCACCAACCACGAGCTCTGACACGAGGTAGATGTCGTCGTCGTCGTGCCCGAACTCGTACAGAGCGACGATTCCGGGGTGATTGAGCCTGGCGGCAGCCAGCGCCTCGCGCTCGGTGCGGGCCTGCTCGGACTCGCCCGTCGCGCGCGCGATCACCTTGACGGCCACGTCGCGCTCCAGCCGCAGATCATGCGCGCGCCACACCACGCCGAAGCCCCCGGAACCGAGCCGGCTATCGAGCCGGTAGCGGCCGAGCACGACCCGCTCGCGGGCGCGGCGCGGCCCGAGGCGCGCGGTCGGCTCCCCGTCGGGGACAGCGGTGGCGTCGGGCCTACTCATTCGTTGTCGGTAGTTCTGTTCGCATGCGTCTGACCCTTCCGGAGGCACCGTGGGTGAGGACAACCGACGGAGGGTTCATACTGTCGGCGGAAGCGAGGCCCGACTCTGTCCTTCTTCGAAGAACCGGACCAACCACCACGCGCCCGAGCCGGGCGCCGAACGCCTGCCAAGGGTCCGTCGACCGACCGCCAAACCCTCATGGTACGGCGCCTCGTCGCGGCCGGGGCGGGGATTGTGGTGCTGCTGATCCTCGTGTTCCTGTTCAAGGGCTGCCTCAACAGCCGCAAGGACAGCGCGTTCAAGGACTACGTGCGCACCATGTCCGCGCTGGTGCAGCAGTCAAACCAGGAGAGCCAGGGGTTCTTCCGCACGCTGCAGAGCCCCGACAGCACAAGCGACGTGGACATCGAGAACCAGCTGAACACGTTCAGCGGACAGGCGGGACAGCTGGTCGAGCGCGCAGCGGCACTTGACCATCCGGGGGAGCTCGATCCGGCGCAGGAGTCCCTGCAGGAGACGCTTCGCTTCCGCCGCGACGGTGTCACTGCCATCGCCAAGCAGCTGCCCGCCGCCATCGCCGACCAGGGCAACCGCGGCCAGGGCACCAGGCGGATCGCCGCGAGCATGCAGGCCCTGCTCGCAAGCGACGTGATCTACCAGACGCGCTTCTCCTCCTCATTGAACGCCGCGCTGAAGAGCCAGGGCCTCGGGGGCGAGGAGATTCCCCAGAGCAGGTTCCTGCCCGACATCGGCTGGCTCCAGGAGGGCACCGTCGGCGACCGCATCCCGAAGCTCGGCGGAACGGGCGGCGCCTCGAACAAGGCCGCCACACCCGGCCTGCACGGCACGGGAGTCGCAGCCGCGACGCTCGGCGGTCAGGCGCTCACCCCGGGCAACTCGGTGAACGTGCCGCTGGCCAACGACCTGAAGCTCTCCGTTCAGGTGGCCAATCAGGGGGAGAACACCGAGAAGGGTGTGAAGGTGAGCGTGAGCATCGGCAACGGGAGCAGCGCCGTCAAGGCGAACAAGGTGCTCGACACGATCGCGGCCGGCGAGACAAAGACCGTCGACATCCCTCTCACCGACAAGCCTGCCACCGGGCAGAACGTGCCGATCAACGTGACCGTCGCCGGGGTGCCCGGCGAGAAGAAGACCGAGAACAACAAGGCGTCCTACACCGCGATCTTCACCCGCTGAGTCCCAGGTAGGCTGGGAGGTCGTGGACGGCCTCAGCTCAACCGAAGGGATCGTGGCCGTCGCCGGGGCAGCCATCGCGCTGATCGCGCTGATCCTTGCGGTCGTGCTCGCCGTGAAGGTCAAGCGCCTGCGTGCCGCGCAATCCCGCGTGCTCGGCGACTCCGAAGACCTCGACCTCGTGGACCACGCCGCCCGCCTGGAGCAGGGCTTCGTGGCCCTACGCGACTGGGTCGAGGAGACGGCAGTCGGGCTCGAGGCACGGACCTCCGCCGCCGAGGGCCGGATCGACGGGTGCGTGGCCTACCGCTCGGTGGTGCGCTATGACGCCTACGGCGAGATGTCCGGCCAGCAGTCGAGCTCGATCGCCCTGCTCGACTCGCACCGGTCCGGGGTCGTCCTCTCCTCGATCCTGCACCGCGAGAACGCCCGGGTCTACGTCAAGCAAGTCGTGCAGGGGCGCTCGCAGCTCGAGCTCTCACCGGAGGAGGAGGAGGCGGTCGCCGCCGCCATCGAAGGTCGCGCGGCGCAGTCCGTCGACGTGTAGCCATCGTGACGCTCACGGCCGCCTACCTCGGTCCCGCGGGCACCCATACGGAGGAGGCTCTGCTGGCCTCTGCCGCGGTGTCGGTGCAGCGTGAGCCCTGCGCCACGCTGCACGACACGGTCATGGCCGTCCAGTCCGGCAAGGTCGATCGCGCTGTCGTGCCGATCGAGAACTCGATCGAAGGCGGCGTGGCGGCAACGCTCGACGCGCTGGCCGGTGAGGCTGGCGACGTCCGCATCGTCGCCGAGGTCGTCCACCCGATCCACCACCACCTGGTCGCGCGACCCGGGCTCGCCCTCGAGGATGTGGCCACCGTGGTCTCGATGCCCCACGCGACCGCCCAGTGCGCCCGATTCCTCGATGCCAAACTCCCGCGCGCCGAGCGCGTGGCAGCCACGTCGACCGCGGAGGCCGTCCGCATAGCGGGGCGGTCCGATGGCGCAGTCGCTGCCCTCGGCTCTCGGCTGGCGGCCGAGCTGTACGGCTGCCGCATGCTCGCCGAGGCGGTCGAGGACCGCGACGACAACGTGACGCGCTTCGTCTGGCTGGCACGCGAGGGCGATGCGCGCGAGCCTGCAGCCGGCACCCCCGCCAAGACGTCGGTCGTTTTCTGGGGCTTCAACGACTCCTCGCCCGGGGCCCTCGTGTCGGTGCTCGGAGAGCTCTCGCAACGCGGGATCAACCTCACGCGTATCGAGTCGCGACCGCAACGCGTGCGGCTCGGCCACTACATGTTCTTCGCCGACCTCGACGGTCGCGCAGGCGACGACCACGTGGCGGAGGCGCTCGGTGCCCTGTCAGACCGGGTGCACACGCTGCGCATGCTCGGCTCCTACCCGGCATGGGCGGACCGCGGCCCTCGCTAGACTTGCCGGACCGTGGCGGCCCGCTATGAAGCGGCTCAGGCAGTGCCGGCGGGCGGGTCGGTCTCCGCCCCAATCGGCGCGCTGCCCGGGGCGCAGACCGGGCAGGTCGGCTCCGGTGGCCGGGTGCTCGTGCTCAACGCCTCCTTCGAGCCGATCAACGTCTGCACCGTCCGCCGCGCCGCCGTGCTCGTGCTCAAGGACCGCGCCGAGATCCTCGAGCGCTCCGAGTGGGCGCTGCACGCCGAGTCGTTCACGCTGCCACGCCCGATGGTCATCCGCCTGAAGACCTACGTGCGCATCCCGCGCGACGCACACCGACGGAAGATCACCCGCCGGGCGGTGTTCGCACGCGACCGCTGGACCTGTCAGTACTGCGGCCAGGAGAAGGGCAACCTCACGGTCGACCACGTGATTCCCCGGTCGAAGGGAGGGGGCTCCAGCTGGGAGAACATCGTCACCTGTTGTGCTCCGTGCAATCGGCGCAAGGGAGACCGCCTGCCCCGGCAGGCCAACATGGTGCCGAGTCACACGCCCCGCGCCCCGAGCTCGACCGTGTTCATCCACGTTGCCGCGCCGGTGATCCCACAGGCGTGGGAGCAGTACCTCGCCTCAGCGGCTTGAACCCCATGCAACGCGTGCTCTCCGGCGTCAGGCCGACCCAGGCTCCGCCAGACCCCCACGCTCCCGCCACCCGGGATGAGCTGCGCACGCTGCGGCGGTGGGTCGTGGTCGCCGGCGTATGGGCCGTGGCCGCGACGGTCGTCGCGCTGATCGCCCTCCTCGACGACTCCGGTCGCGCGGCCGAGCGCCGAGCCAACCAGACCGGAGAGCGGATCGCAGCGGCGGAGTCCCGCCTCGACCGCCGCATCGCGACGCTGGACAGCCGCCTGCGCAGGCTGCCGACATCGGCCCAGGTGGCTGCGTTGCGCTCACAGGTGACCGAGGCACGGCGGTCTGCCGACGGCGCCTCCGGCAAGCTGTCCACGCTCGAGGATCGCGTGACGGCCCTCGAGGAAGGCGACAGCGGCACGGGGACTGACAGCGGCGTGCCCCGCCTGCGCGATCTGTTTCCGTAGACGGGCCCTGAAAAGACGAAGGGCGCCCCATGACCGGGACGCCCTCCACCATCTGATCTGGACCTGAATCGAATGGACTTCGCAGGCGCTTTCAGCCTGGGTCGGAGGGACAAGTCCCGACCGTCGCATCCGACGGATGTCCGGTTGGACTCCGCTGAGCGGGGCCCAGTGCTTCTGGTGCGGTGCTCGACCGATCGACGATCGGTCTGCGCTCCGCCCCTTCCGACCTAGCGGCCGGACACCTCCAGAGTCCCGTAATTTCTGTCAGTCAAGTTAGGACCACCTCCTTTCCCTGGTCCGGAGAAAATAGCAAGTGGCCCCGCCCTACTCGTCTTCGTCATCCTCGTCGGCGCCGACCTCGATGTCCTCGGCCACTCCGGGGTCCAATTCGACCGGCACATCGGCGGCCAGTTGCGCGATCGGCTCGAGGCCATCGTCCTCTCCCTTGACCGCGGAGGTGTCGGCCTCGTCCTCCATCACCAAGGCCACGGCGCTGACGATGTCGTCGTCGCGCAGGTTCATCACGCGCACGCCCTGGGCCGGGCGGCCCTGCTGGGAGATACCGGTCACACCGGTCCGCTGGACCATGCCCTCACGGGAGATGAACACGAGGTCCTGGCCCTCGTTGACGATGAGCGCGCCGGCCACGCCGCCCTTCTTCTCCGTGATGTTGATCGTCTTGACGCCCATCGCGCCACGGCCCTTGACCGGGTACTCGGCGATCAGCGTGCGCTTGCCATATCCGTTCTCGGTCACCACGAGCAGCTCGGTGTCGTCGCGGGCGATGTCCATGGCGAGCACCGCGTTGTCGCCGCGCGAGACGTTCATCCCGCGCACCCCCGCGGTGTCGCGACCCATCGGACGCGCCTCGTGCTCGCTGAAGCGGGCAGCCTGACCCGAGCGCGAGACCATGATGATGTCGTCGTCGCCCGAGGTCCTGCGTACCGCCACGAGCTCGTCGTCGTCGCGGATCTTGATGGCGATGATGCCGTCGGCCTTCATCGGCGTGTTGTAGGCGAGAAACTCCGTCTTCTTGATCTGCCCGGAGCGGGTCGCAAACACGAGGTACCTGCCCTCGGTGAAGTCACGCGTCGAGAGCACGGCGCGGACGAACTCGCCCTCGCGCAGGGGCAACACGTTTACGAGCGCGCGACCTCGCGCCGTGCGGCCGGCCTCCGGCAGCTCATAGACCTTTTGCCGGTAGATCTTCCCGCGGTTGGTGAAGAACAGGAGATAGTCGTGGCTCGAGCAGACGAAGAGGTGCTCGATGTAGTCCTCGTCCTTCATGTCCATGCCGGTCACGCCGACGCCGCCGCGGTGCTGCTTGCGGTAGGTGTCGAGCGGCAGCCGCTTTATGTAGCCCGAGCGGGTGATCGCGATGACCATCTGCTGGTCGGCGATCAGATCCTCGATGTCGATGTCGTCGGAGGAGTGGGTGATCGTCGTGCGGCGGGGATTGCCGAAGGCGTCCCTGATCTCCGCGAGCTCTTCCTTGACGATGTCCTTGACGCGCTGCTCGTCGCCGAGGATGTCGCGCAGCTCGCGGATGCGCTCGACCACGTCGTCGTGCTCGGCCTGGATCTTGTCGGCCTCGAGCGCGGTGAGTCGCTGCAGGCGCAGATCGAGGATCGCCTGGGCCTGGATGCGCGACAGCTCGAACTGCTCGATCAGCCCCTCGCGAGCCGCGTCGGGGTCGCGCGAGCTGCGGATCAGCTCGATGACGGCGTCGATGTTGCCGATCGCGATCAGCAGGCCCTCGAGGATGTGCAGCCGTGCCTCGCGCTGGCGCAGCTCGTGCTTGGTGCGGCGCACGACCACCTCACGCTGGTGCTGGACGTACTCGCCGATCACCTCGCGCAGCGACAGCGTCTTTGGCACCCCGTCGACCAGCGCGACCGTGTTCACCCCGAAAGTGCTCTGCAGCGGCGTGAACTTGTAGAGGTTGTTGAGCACGACCTTGGGGATGGCGTCGCGCTTGAGCTCGATCACCAGGCGGATGCCCGACTTGTCGGACTCGTCGCGAAGGTCCGAGACGCCCTTTACGCGACCGTTCTGCACCACCTCGGCGATCTTCTTGATCAGGCCCGAGCCGTCGTTGCGACCGTCGCCCTTTGAGACCTGGTATGGCAGCTCGGTGACGATGATCGCCTCCTTGCCCTGGCGGATCGGCTCGATGTGGGCCTTGCCCTGCATCACTACGCGCCCGCGGCCGGTCTCGTAGGCGTCCTTGATGCCCTGCCAGCCGAGAATCGTGCCACCCGTCGGGAAGTCCGGGCCCTTGATGTGCTGCATGAGGCCCGCCACGTCGATCTGGGGGTTGTCGATGTATGCGATCGTCGCGTCGATCGTCTCCGACAGGTTGTGTGGCGGGATGTTGGTGGCCATGCCGACCGCGATGCCGGCGGAGCCGTTGACGAGCAGGTTCGGAAAGCGCGACGGGAGGATCGTCGGCTCGAGCCGCGTGTCGTCGTAGTTGGCGGTGAAGTCGACGGTGTCGGCGTCGATGTCGCGCAGCATCTCGGTCGCCAGCCGCGCCAGCCGCGCCTCGGTGTAGCGCATCGCCGCGGCTGGATCGTTGTCGATCGACCCGAAGTTGCCCTGGCCGTCCACGAGCGGCTCGCGCAGGTTGAAGTCCTGCGCCATGCGCACGAGCGTGTCGTAGATCGACGAGTCGCCGTGCGGATGGAAGTTGCCCATCACGCCGCCGACCACGTTCGCGCACTTGCGGTAGGGGCGGTTCGGCTGCAGGCCCGACTCGTGCATCGAGAACAGCACACGCCGGTGCACGGGCTTCAGCCCATCGCGGACGTCCGGGAGCGCGCGGCCGACGATGACGCTCATCGCGTAGTCGAGATAGGACGAGCGCATCTCCTCCTCGAGCCCCCGGGGCTCGATGTGGCCGCCCGAAAGCGTCTCTACTCCTGCCATCTAGCGGCTCCTCTCAGACGTCAAGGTTCGTGACATTCCGGGCGTTGTCCTCGATGAACTTCCGGCGCGGCTCCACGGCGTCGCCCATCAACTGGGAGAAGATCTCGTCGGCCCGGGAGGCGTCGTCCACATTGACCTGCTGGAGCGTCCGCCGTTGTGCGTCCATCGTGGTGTCGTAGAGCTGGTCCGGGTTCATCTCCCCGAGGCCCTTGAAGCGCTGGATGTTCACGCCGTCAGCGGCCACGTCGAGCACCTTCTTGCGCAGCTCCTCGAACGACAGCGCCTGCTCGTCCTTGCGGCCGAGCGAAACGGTGAACGGTGGGGTGCCGGAGAGCTGCTCGAGCCCGGAATGCACGCGCACGAACCCCGCGTACTCCTGCCTGGAGAACATCTCCTTACGCAGGATGTAGGTGGACGCCGCGCCGGTCGTGCGTTCGATCACGCGGACGGTCATCTCCATCGCGTCCTCCTCGAGCAGCTCGGTCGAGTATGGCTCGCCCTCGGGGGCATCCTGCTTGATCACATCGACGACGCCCTGGGCGTCCGTCGCTCCGGAGTCGAGGATCTGCGACTCCTCGAGGAAGGTGACCGTGTCGAAGCCGAACTCGGCGCGGAGCGCGGAGGCCCAGCCCTCGTACTGCTTGAGCAGCCGGTTGTACTTCTGCCACCGTGAGTGGGTGAGCTTGAAGTCCTGACCACCGCGGCCTGAGACCTCGATCTTCTCGAGCTTGTCGCGCAGCAGCACCTCCTCGAGCTCTGACTCCTTCTCGATGTAGAGGTCGGTGCTGCCGGACTTCAGCTTGTACAGCGGGGCCTTGCCGAGATAGACATAGCCGGCCTTGATCAGCTCGGGCATCTCGCGATACAGGAACGTGAGCACCAGCGTGCGGATGTGCGCGCCGTCCACGTCTGCGTCGCACATGACGATGACCTTGTGGTAGCGGGCCCGCTCGATGTCGAACTCGTCGCGGATGCCGGTGCCGATGGCGGTGATCATCGCCTGGATCTCGTTGTTGGAGAGCACCTTGTCGATGCGGTTCTTCTCGACGTTGATGATCTTGCCGCGCAGCGGCAGCACCGCCTGTGTGTTGCGGTCTCGGCCCTGCTTGGCCGAGCCGCCGGCGGAGTCGCCCTCGACGATGAAGATCTCGGCCAAGGCCGGGTCGCGCACCGAGCAGTCGGCCAGCTTGCCGGGAAGCGTGGTGTTCTCGAGCGCCGACTTGCGGCGGGTGAGGTCACGCGCCTTGCGCGCGGCCTCGCGGGCGCGTGAGGCCGATACCGACTTGCGGATGATGTCGCGGCCGTCGGTGGGGTTCTCCTCGAGGAACTCCGCGAGGCCCTTGTTCACCGCCGCCTGCACGAAGCCCTCGACGGGCGGGTTGCCGAGCTTGGTCTTGGTCTGACCCTCGAACTGCGGGTCCTGGACCTTGACCGAGACAATGGCGGTCAGGCCCTCGCGAACGTCTTCGCCGCTGAGGTTGTTGTCCTTCTCCTTGAGCTCGCCCTTCGAACGTGCGTAGGCGTTGATCGTGCGCGTGAGCGCAGAGCGGAAGCCCGAAAGGTGGGTGCCGCCCTCGATCGTATTGATGTTGTTGGCGAACGAGAGCAGGTTCTCCTGGTAGGAGGTGTTCCACTGCAGCGCGACCTCGACCTCGCCGATGTCCGTCTCCTCGTTTATGAAGACCACCTTCTTGTGCAGCGGATCGCGTGTTCCCTGGCTATGGAGGTGCTTGACGAAGTCCACGATGCCGCCGTCGTACTGGAAGCTGACCCTTGATGACTCTCCGCGCTCGTCGGAGAAGTCGATCTTCATGCCACGGGTGAGGAACGCCATCTCGCGGAAACGCTGCTCGAGCGTCTCGCGCTCGTACTCGACGCTCTCGAAGATCTCGGCGTCGGGCATGAAGGTGATCGACGTGCCGTGCCTGTCGGTCTTCTCGCCCTTGGCCAGCTCGGTCTGGGGGATGCCGCGCTCGTAGCGCTGGGCCCACTCGAAGCCGTCTCGCCAGATGGTGAGCTCGAGCTTCTCGGTGAGCGCGTTCACAACCGAGATGCCGACGCCATGGAGCCCGCCGGACACCTTGTAGCCGCCGCCGTCGCCGAACGTCCCGCCGGCGTGCAGGACTGTGAGCACGACCTCGGCCGCCGGGCGCTGCTCCTTCTCCATGATGTCGACCGGGATGCCGCGACCGTTGTCGGTCACGCTCACCGATCCGTCGGGGTGGATCGATATCTCGACGAAGTCGGCCTCGCCCGCGAGCGCCTCATCGACGGAGTTGTCCATCACCTCGTAGATCAGGTGGTGCAGGCCGCGGATTCCCGTCGAGCCGATGTACATGCCGGGCCGCTTGCGCACCGCCTCGAGTCCCTCGAGCACCGTGATGTCCTGCGCGGCGTAACTGCCCTTTTTGCCAGCCTTCTCGTCCTTCGCCAAGCGAAACCCTTCCTTCTTCCCACCACGTGAAGAGGCCCCGGTCGCACGCTTTGCAAAAGCGGGTCCGGGGCGCTCGTGAACCAGTACGGAATACTAGCAGGATAGGGTGGGCGCCGGACGCCCAGGCGGGTTACAAAATACCTGCAAAAGCGCTAAAAGCTTGGGGGAGTTACGGTGGTGGGTTTCCCCGTGTTATGCACGGTGGTGGCCGCGGGGTCGGCGGAGCCCCCGCAGCCGGAAGCGCAACCCGGTGACCGGCCCGTCGCCGGAGCCGCCAAGCACCCTGTTCAGACGGGCACGCAGGTCCGGCTCGAGCAGCTCCAGCTCTTGCGCCCATACGGCCGACGAGCACGCCACTTCCAGGCTCGACCCGACCTCGCTGACGGGCTCCGCTTCGCGCGCGACGACGTCACCGGCCGCGCCGGGCCACGCCGCCTGGGCGCGAGCCAGCAACGTCGCCGGCCCGGACTCCTCCGCAAAGGCGGCGAGGGCACTTCCAACGGGCCGCGGGCCGCTGCGCCTCATGCGTGCACCCCGCCACCGACCCGAGGGGCCGCGGTGCCAGCCTCGACCGCGATGGTGGCTACACCCCCGTCGTCGACGCCGGGCACGTGGTCGAGCTCGGTGGTGGTCAGGATGCTCTGGCCCTCCTCGGTCAACAGCTCGGCGAGCAGCTGCCGCCGCGCCACGTCCAGCTCGGACATCACGTCATCGAGCAGCATCAGCGGGGTTCGGTCGCGCTGTGCGGCGAGCACGTCGCGCTCGGCAAAGAGCAGTGCGAGCAAGCCGATGCGCTGCTGGCCCTGGGAGCCGTACTGGCGCAGGGACCGCCCGTCGTGGGCCAGTCGAACATCGTCGCGATGGGGGCCGTGGGCGGTGAAGCCCCGGTCGAGATCGGCGGCGCGGCGCTCTCCGAGCTCCCGCACCAGCTCGTCCCGATCGGTGGCCTCAGACCGTGGGCGGTACACGAGCGCCGCCCCCTCGGGAAGCCCGAGTTGCGCGGAGCGGGCCGAGAACGGCCCGGCAAGCAGCTCCACGACCTCGCTCCGGTCGGCCATCAGCCGAATCCCGTGCCTGGCCAGCTCTGAGTCCCATGTGCCCAGCGAGCTCTGGCTGCTGGCGCCGGAGCGGACGCGCGCCAGCAGGGCGTTGCGCTGGCTTAGGGCGCTTGAGTAGGCCAACCGAGTTGCTGCTCGCGCGGGCCACACCGCCGCGATGAACTGGTCGAGATGCGCACGTCGAGACGCGGGAGCGCCCTTCACGAGCTCCAGGCGATCGGGCAGGAATACGCTTGCGAGCGGACGCGCGTCGGTTGCGAACAGGTTGTCCACAGCCGCGCCGTCGATC